>PLFB01000075.1 GCA_003137135.1 Acetobacteraceae bacterium | reverse complement strand
GTCGCCGGCGCCGGTGTCGGTATCGGCAACCTGTTCGGCTCGTTCGTCTCCGCCGTCGGCCGCAACCCGGCGGCGCGCGACACCATGTTCCGCGACGTCCTGCTCGGCTTCGCGCTGACCGAGGCGGTGGCGCTCTACGCGCTGGTCATCGCGCTGGTCATCCTGTTCGCGTAAAAACCCATGCGCCGCCTCGCCCTAGCCGCCCTGCTGTGCCTCTGCCCCGCCATCGCCATGGCGGAAAGCAGCATGCCGCAGATGGATTTTCAGAATCCCCTCACCACAAGCCAGGTGGTGTGGATGGTCGTCATCCTGGTGGCGCTCTACCTGCTGCTGGCGCGCTGGGGTCTGCCCGAAATGGGCAAAATTCTGGCGCATCGCGACGCGACCATCGAGGCCGACCTGAAAGCCGCGCGCGCCGCCAAGGCGGCGGCGGACAAGGCGGTGGCCGAGCTTAACAAGACCATGAAAGAGGCGCGCGCCGCCGCGCAAACCAAAATGGCCACCGCGGTGGCGGAGGCCAAAGCCAAGGCGCTGGCCGAATCCCAGGCGCTCGCCGCCAAGCTGGAGGCGCAACTGGAAGATTCCGAAGCCCAGATCGAACGCGCCAGGCAAGCCGCCCTCGCCGCCATCAAGCCCGTCGCCGCGGACGCCGCGGTGGAAATTTTGCTCCGCCTCACTGGCCAAAAACCGGAAGCCGCGGCCCTGACCCCCGAAATCGACGCGGCCTACGCCGCGCAAGCTGCGTAAGGGGCGCAAAAAAATGGAATACCAGGCGCTTCACGCGGTTCCCTGGCAGCACGGCTCGTTCTGGGTCTTTGTCGCCATCGTCATCTTCGCGGTGATTTTCGCCCGCAAAATCATCACGCCCGTCAACGCCATGCTGGACGGGCGCGCAAAAACCGTGCGCGACGCCCTGGCCGAGGCCGCCGCGCTAAAAGCCGAGGCCGAAGCCCTGCTGGCGGACGCGAAAAAGCGCCAGGAGCAAGCCAACCAGGACGCCGAAGACATTCTGGCCTCGGCCCAGCGCGAAGCCGCCCGGCTCTCGGCCGCGCTGCTCGCCGAAGCGCAAGCCACCGCCAAGCGCCGCGAGCGCCTGGCCCTGGACCGCATCGCCGCCGCCGAAAAAGCCGCCATCGCCGAAGTCCGCAGCGTCGCCATCGACGTCGCGACCACCGCCTCCACCAACCTGCTCAAATCCGGCTTCGCGGCCGACGCCGACGCCGCGATGATCGACCAATCCATCACCGCCCTGCCCGCCGCGCTGCGCCAGCCGGTCTGAGGGAAGCAAGAACTTCTTTTTTGAAAAAAAGAAGAAAAAAACTTTTGCTCCTGCAGGCGCTGACACCGGGATTGCCGTTAATCGCCGCCGCAGGGGCGATTAACGGCAATCCTGGTTAAAACGCCCCCAGGAGCAAAAGTTTTTTGCGCCGCACCCGCGGAGGGGCTTTTTTTCAAAAAAGCGCTACTTTCTTCCTGTTACTCGCCTACCCCAATTTCGGCTGCCCATTCGAAGCCCCCAGCCCCCCATCCACCGGCAAATTCACCCCGTTCACAAAGCTCGCATCCTCGCTCGCCAGAAACGCGATCACCGCCGCCACCTCGCTCGGCTCCGCCGCCCGTCCCATCGGGATCCGGTCCCGGAATTTTTCCATCATCCCGGCATGGGAGGTGATTCCCGCCGCCATGTCGGTTGCCGTCAGCGTCGGGTTCACCGCGTTCACCCGCACCCCCTGCCCGCCCAGTTCCAGCGCCAGCGCGCGTGTAAGGTTTGTCACCGCGCCTTTCGACGCATCATAAAAACTCAAATTCCAATCACCCCCCAGCCCGGACACCGACGACACGTTCACAATCGACCCCTTGGTCTGCAACAAATGCGGAATCGCCGCCCGGCAGCCAAAAAACACGCCATCCACATTCACCGCGAAAATCCGGTGCCATTCCTCCACCGAGCCATCCATAAACGGCGCGAACGCCGCGGTGCCGGCATTATTCACCAGCACATCCAGCCCACCGAATCTTTCCACCGCCGCCGCCACCAGCGCCTCCACCTCGGCCTGCTGCAGCACATCCGTCTCCCGCACCAGCACGCGGGAAACCTCCATCCCCGCCGCCACCTCGTCCAGTTTCTCCCGCCGGCGTCCCGCCAGCACCACATTGGCGCCTTCTTCCGCGAACCGGCGCGCCGTCGCCGCCCCAATCCCGGACCCCGCCCCCGTCACGATCACCGTCTTGTCCGCAAACCGCGTCATGGCAAATCTCCTTTGTTGACCGCCCGGATATAAGTTGCCTCGCCCGCCAGTTACGTTAAAGTGACCAGGGTTGCGCGCGGCGCAAAGCTTGGGCCGGCGCGAGACTGACACGAAACTGGGAGTATATTGGATGAAAAAATTTCTAGGCCTCGGCGCGGCCGCGCTCGCGGTGCTCGTTTCCGCGGCCCCGGCCGCCCACGCCAAAACCTTTACCGAAATCAAATTCGGCGTGGACCCGACCTATCCGCCGTTCGAGAGCACCACGCCCTCCGGCGACTTCACCGGCTTCGACATCGACCTCGGCCGCGCCATCTGCTCCACGCTGCACGTCAAATGCGTGTTCGTGCAGCAGGGCTTTGACGGCATCATCCCCGCTTTGGAAGCCCGCAAATTCGACGCGATTCTCTCCTCCATGACCGTCACGCCGCAGCGCGCCCAGCAGATCGACTTTTCATCCGAAATGTACAACGAGCCGACCAGCCTGATCGCCAAAAAAGGCTCTGGCCTGGTTCCCACCGCGGCCAGCCTGAAAGGCAAAACCGTCGGCGTCGAATCCGGCACCATCCAGGAATCCTACGCCAACGCCTATTGGAAACCGGCAGGCGTCAACGTCGTCTCCTACCCCGGCCAGGACCAGGTGTATGCCGATCTTCTGTCCGGCCGGCTGGACGCCTCCCTGCAAGATTCCGTTGAAGCCGATTACGGCTTTTTGAAAACCCCGAAGGGCACGGACTACCAGCTCGCCGGCAACGTCACCTACGATCCCAAGGACGTACTCGGCAGCTACATCGCCATCGGCATCCGCAAGGACGAGCCGGCGCTGAAAGCCAAGATCGACTACGCCATCGCCAAGATCATCAAAAACGGCACGTATAAGAAGATTGAAGCAAAATACTTTAATTTCAGCGTGTATTAAGAAGAAGAGCAGTTACTTTTTTGAAAAAAAGGCGGCCCGCCCGGGTAAACCAAAAAACTTTTGGTCCGCTTCGCGCGGGGCGGAAAGGTAACCGTCCTGCCCCGCGCGAAGTCCGCCTCGTCGTTGCGAGCGCAGCGAAGCAATCCATCTTTTCAAGAGCGACGGCACCGAACACGAGACCACTCGCCGCATGATCTCCCTCTCCGGCTTCGGCGGCCAAATCGCCGCCGGCACCCTCACCACCATCGAGCTTTCCATTCTCTCGCTGCTCGTCTCCTTCGCCATCGGCCTCGCCGGCGCGACCGCGAAACTTTCCAAAAGCCGTGTGCTCAACACCATCGCCACCATCTACACCACCATCATCCGCGGCGTGCCGGACCTGGTGCTGATGCTCCTCATCTTCTACTCGCTGCAAATCTGGCTGAACGATTTTACCGACTGGCTCGGCAACATCCAGAGCACGTTCGACATCGAGCAGATCAACCTCGACCCCTTCACCAGCGGCGTCATCACCCTCGGCTTCATCTACGGCGCCTACTTTACCGAAACTTTTCGGGGCGCCTTCATGGCCGTCCCGCGCGGCCAACTCGAAGCCGCCCGCGCCTTCGGCATGAAGCCCGGAAAAGTTTTCCGCCGCATCCTGTTCCCGCAGATGATGCGCTTCGCTTTGCCCGGCCTCGGCAATAACTGGCAGGTGATTCTAAAAGCCACCGCGCTGGTTTACCTCATCGGCCTCACCGACGTCATCAAAGCCTGCCAGAACGCCGGCGAGGCGACCTTCAACACCTTCTTCTTCTTTATCATCGCCGGCCTGGTCTATCTGGCCCTCACCACCATTTCCAACGGCGTGCTAATGCTGCTGGAGCGCAAATACGCCGTCGGCGTGCGAAAAGCGGTGCTATGATCTACATCATCCAGAACTACTGGCAGGCGCTGCTGTATTCGGACGGCTACCAGATGACCGGCGTCGCCATGACCCTCTGGCTGCTCACGATTTCCTGCGCCATCGGCTTCTGCCTGGCGCTCCCCCTCTCCATCGCCCGCAACGCGAAGAATCCCGTCATCTGGTTCCCGGTCTGGCTGTACACTTTCATTTTTCGGGGCACGCCGCTGCTGGTGCAGCTCCTCATCGTCTATACCGGCCTCTACAGCCTGGATTTTGTCCGCAACTCGCCCGCGCTGAACGAATTCTTCCGCCAGGGCATCAACTGCACCATCGTCGCCTTCGCGCTCAACACCGGCGCCTACACCACGGAAATTTTCGCCGGCTCCATCCGCGAAACGAATTTCGGCGAGGTGGACGCCGCCCGTTCCTTCGGCATGTCCCAGTTCACGCTCTATCGCCGCATCATTCTCCCCAGCGCCCTGCGCCGCGCCTTGCCGGTGTACAGCAACGAGGTCATCCTCATGCTCCACTCGACCACGTTAGCCTTCACCGCCACCGTCCCCGACCTGCTAAAAGTCACCAAAGACGCCTACTCCGCCACCTACGACCCCTTCGACGCCTTCGGCCTCGCCGCCCTTCTCTACCTCTGCATCTCCTTCACCCTCATCTTCGCCTTCCGAAAAGCAGAACAACACTTTTTGGCATTCCTAAAACCGTAGAGTGGTTTCGCCCTTGCGAAACCCACCATTGCCACCCCCGGCCCATCACGCCCCTTCCTTCGCCATCATCTCCCGCATCAAATATTTTTGCACCTTATTCGTAATCGTCATCGGAAATTCCTTCACAAACCGCACGACGGCGGGAATTTTATAATGCGCGATCTGCCCGTTACAAAAATCCACCACCTCCGCCTCCGTCATCTCCACCCCTTCCTTCAAAATAATCCACGCACACAACTTCTCCCCAAATTTCTCATCCGGTATCCCAAACACCGCCACATCCTGTATTTTCGGATGCCTGTAAAAATATTCCTCAACCTCGCGCGGATAAATATTCTCCCCGCCGCGTATCACGAGGTCCTTGATCCGCCCCACGATATTCCCATACCCCTGCTCATCCATCACCGCCAAATCCCCGGTATGCATCCACCGCCCCGCATCAATCGCTTCCCGCGTCTTCGCCTCATCCCCCCAATACCCCCGCATCACTGAATAGCCGCGCGTACACAACTCCCCCGTCACCCCCACCGGCACAATTTTTCCCTCCGCATCAACCACCTTCACCTCCAGATGCGGCGAAACCTGCCCCACCGTCGCCACCCGCCGCTCGATCTCATCATCCGTGGCGCTCTGGAAACTAACCGGCGACGTCTCCGTCATGCCGTAGGCAATCGTGATCTCGGACATATTCATCTTGCCCATCACTTGCCGCATCAATTCGACCGGACAAGTTGACCCCGCCATGATCCCCGTCCGCAACGACGACAAATCGTACTTGGCAAAGTCCGGATGATTCAGTTCAGCAATAAACATCGTCGGCACCCCATACAGCGCGGTACACTTCTCATCCTGCACCGCCCGCAGCACCGCCTCCGGGTCAAACCCCTCGCTCGGCACCACCATCGTCGCGCCATGCGTCACGCACCCCAGATTCGCCATCACCATCCCGAAACAATGATAGAACGGCACCGGAATGCACAACCGGTCCGCCGCCGAAAGCCGTATCCCCTCCCCCACAAAAAATCCGTTATTGAGAATATTATGATGCGTCAG
>PLFB01000097.1 GCA_003137135.1 Acetobacteraceae bacterium | reverse complement strand
GCCGTCGCCGCCTTGATCCAGCCTTCGACATAGTAATTCGGGTGCCACAGCACCCAGATGCTCATGACATGCGTCGTGCCGCATAGCAGGATGAACGCGCTGAACATCCAGAACACAGCCGGAAACGGCAAATCCCGCCGGGCGCGGATGAAGTACGCCAGAACGCACGGAATGCAGTAATACGCCGCCGCGATGCCGGCATCGGATAACACGTGCAGCCACAGCACGCCGGGACGCCACAAAAAGCAGTAGCCATGCGGCATGAATCCGTTCGCGCTGAAAGGATGCGGAAGCCCGCCGCATTGCAGAAAGGTGAGTAGGTCAGACAGCATGACAAGGCGGCCGCATGGGCCATTTCTAGAAGTCGAAAGGTTTCTGTTGAGTGAAGTGAAGCAGCTACCTCNNGGGCGTTGGCGCCGGGAGTGCCGTTAATCGCCACCAAAGGTGGCAATTAACGGCACTCCCGGCGCCAACGCCCCAACTCGTAAAAATTTCTGCGCGCTTTTTTTAAAAAGCGTTGCTTTCCTATATCAATTTTTCATTCACATTATGTTAGCTTTTTGGGCCTATCCACCACTTGCACAAGGCCGGCTAGCGGTCATGGCGAGGGCGGCAAGAGAATCAACATGGTCATTATCGCAACCAGCACCCGGCCGGCCGAAATACTGCTCATCGACGACAACCGCGGCGACGTCAAGCTGCTCGAAATCGCCTTCCGGCGCACCACGCCGCGCGTCAAAATCACCGTCGCGCCCACCGCCGAGCACGGCATGAGCCTGCTGCGCGGCGAGGACGCGGCCGCACCGCGGGCCGCGCCGGACATCGTGTTTCTGGACCTCAACCTGCCCGCCATGCACGGCCTGACTTTTCTCAAACTCATGAAGAGTGACCCGCATCTCACAGCGATTCCCGTGCTCGTCGTCTCCAGCTCCAGCGCGGAGCGGGACATTTCTGAAAGCTACCGGCATCACGCCAGCGGCTTCATCACCAAGCCCTATAATTTGGAGGGCTACGACGCCTTCGCCGTCCAGATTTCCGGCTACTGGTTCAACCTGGTGCAGGTGACCCGCGAGCCGTGAAGGCGGGTAAAGGAGTCGCCTTTTTTTGAAAAAAAGTAGCCAACGGCCACTGCGAGGGGGTGGGCATCGACCCATCTTCGTCATGGGTCGGCGCCAGGGCGGATTGGTATTATTTTTGGCTAACGTAGTGTTTGGTATCTTGCCGCTCGTGCCGCGCCACCCAGGCCGCGAACGCGGCGGCCGGCAGTGGCTCGCTGAAATAAAACCCCTGCGCCTCGTCGCAGCCGAAGCGCTCCAAAAACTCCAGCTCGCTGGCCGTCTCCACGCCTTCCGCCACCACGCGCAGGCGCAGGCTGCGGGCGATTCCCAGCACCGCGCTGATAATGGCCGTCTCCGGCTGCGTGGCGCTGATCTGCCGGATGAAGGACTGGTCGATTTTCAGCGTATCCACCGGAAACCGCGTCAGATAGCTCAGGCTGGAATACCCGGTGCCAAAATCGTCGATCGCCAGCCGCACGCCGGCGGCGCGTAGCGCGCTCAGGGTCTGCGCCGCCAGCTTGGTGTGCTTCATCAGCACGCTTTCGGTCAATTCCAGCTCCAGCCGCTCCGGCGCCAGCCCCGTCACCGCCAGCGTCTCCATAACCTCGTCCACAAACCGTTCGTTCTGGAATTCCATCGCCGAGACGTTCACCGCGATCGTGTCCAGCGCCATGCCCGCGTCGATCCAGGCTTTGGCTTGCGCGCAGGCCTCGCGCAGCACCCAGCGCCCGAGCGGCACGATCAGCCCGCAATCCTCCGCCACAGAAATGAATTTCACGGGCGGCATGTCTCCCAGTACCGGATGCCGCCAGCGGATCAACGCCTCCGCGCTGCGCACACTCCGGTTCGCCAGATCCACTTTTGGCTGAAAATGCAATGAAAGTTCGTTGCGCTCGGCGGCGCGCCGCAGCCCCTCTTCGATCGCCTGGCGCTCCACGGCCCGGAAATTCATCGCCGGCTCAAAAAACCGGTAGTTTTTGCGCCCTTGCGCCTTCGCCTGATACATTGCGGTGTCGGCGTTCTTGATCAGCGTCCCCGCGTCCGCGCCGTCATCGGGGTACAGGCTGATGCCGATGCTGGTCGTTATATGCAGCTCATGCTCGTCGATCAGGTGCGGCTCGCCCACCGCCTCCAGCATCCGGACGGCGGCGGTGGCGGCGTCTTCGGGCCTGGCCATTTCCGCGAGCAGAACCACGAATTCATCGCCGCCCAGCCGGCTCACCGTGTCGCTGCCGCGCACGCAGGCCGTCAGCCGGCTGGCGACCGACTGCAGCAGCTGGTCGCCCACCAGGTGGCCCAACGAATCATTCACGTGCTTAAAACCGTCCAGGTCCAGAAACAGCACGCCGGGCTGGCGGGCATGGCGCGGCGCGATGGCGATGGCGCGCCGGATGCGGTCGGTCAGCAGCACGCGGTTCGGCAGCCCGGTCAGGCTGTCGTGCTGCGCCAGATGCGCCATTTTCGCGGCCAGCGCGCGCGGCGCCGTCATGTCCCGCAGCACATAGACCGCGCCGATGCCGGCACCGTCGCGCCCCAGAATGCGCGCGCCGTTGTAATCCACCGCGACCGACTGGCCATTGGCGCGTCTGATCATCGCGCTGGCGTTGAATTTCGCCCCCAGCGGCGGCGCCGCATCGCGCGCGCCCGGCCGCAGGCTGATGGCCACTCCGGACTCATCCGTCAGATGCAGGCTCTCATCAATCGGCCGGCCGATCGCCTCGGCCATCGTCAGCCCGGTCAAACCCTCCGCCGTCAGGTTAAAGAACGTCACCAGTCCGGCATTATCCGTGCACACCACCGCGTCACCGATCGAATTCAGCGTCACCTGGCCGCGCTCCTGCTCCAGAAACAATTTTTCCTCCAGGCTCTTGCGCTCGATGGCGTAGCGCAGCGCGCGCAGCAGCATGCCCGCCGCGATCTCGCCCTTCACCAGAAAATCCTGCGCGCCCGCGCGCAGCGCCTGGGTGGCCAACTGGTCGTCGTTGCGCCCGGTCAGCACCACCACCGGCACCAGCGGCGCCGCCGCCAGCATCTGGCGCACCGCCGCCAGGCCGGAGGCATCCGGCAGCCCGAGATCGAGGATCACCACATCGACCGTGTGGTCCAGCAGGTAGCGCGTGGCGTCCGCCATGCAGGTTTCCAGCGTCATGTCGCATTTGCCGGCCGCGGCGCCATTCAGCATCCGCCGCATCAGCAGCGCGTCGTGCGGATTGTCCTCCACCAGTAAAACCTTGATCATGGATCAGGACACCCTTCAGCGGCGGTTGTCCTTCCGGTTTATCATTGCCCAAGTTAACCATTAATGAACAAGCCCCGGCCCGTAGGATGGGTTGCGCGCTTGCGCTACCCATCCTTCAAAGCCAGGCCGCAAGAAAGCGAGACGTTCGTTTTTAAAAGAGAAGTGCTTGCTTTCTTCCTTACTTCACCTGCGGCATCGCCTCCGGCACCACCGTCTTCACGATCGTCGCATCCAGCGCCTCGAACCCCTCGTAATCGATCGTCGCGTAAAGTTCCTTGCGCGTCAGCATCGCATCGACACAATTATGCGCGCCGCCATCGCGCTTGATCGCGGTATAGAGCTTCTCGGAGGCCTGCGCCGAAACCCGCAGCGACGAAACCGGCCAGATCACCATCTTGTACCCAAACGCCTCAAACTCAGCCGCCGTGAAAAACGGCGTTCTGCCAAACTCCGTCATGTTCGCCAGCAGCGGCACGCCCGGCATCCGCGCGGCAAATTCCTTGAACATCTCCGCGGTGTTCATCGCCTCCGGAAAAATCGCATCCGCGCCGGCTTCCATGTAAAGCTTCGCGCGCGCCACCGCGCCGTCCATGCCCTCGCTCGCCGCCGCATCGGTGCGCGCGATGATAAAAAGATGCCGCCGCGCATGGCGCGCCGCCGACACCTTCGCCGCCATATCCTCCGGCGCCGCCAGCTTCTTGTCGTTCAAATGCCCGCATTTCTTCGGCAGAATCTGGTCCTCCAGATGCACCGCCGCAGCCCCCGCATCCTCAAAACTGCGCACCATGTTCATTACATTCAGCGCCTCGCCATACCCGGTATCGCCATCCACCAGCACCGGCAGCGCGCTCGCCCGCACCACCTGCCTGACGAAAAAACAAACATCATCAACCGTAATAATCCCCAGATCCGGCAACCCCATGGAAGCCGACATCGCCCCGCCCGACAAATAACACGCCTCAAACCCCGCCGCCACCGCCTGGCGCGCCGCCAGGCCGTTATGCGTACCGGGAATCCCAAGAATCCCAGGCCGCGCCAGCAACGCCCGGAACCGCTCGCCGGCCGGCTCGGTTGGTAGCGTGGCGCCTAATAAGTACGTCATCAAAAAATACCTTTCAAAAGAAAGCAGTTACTTTTTTGAAAAAAAATAACCAAAAAACTTTTGCTAATCTGGGCCCCGGGTGCCCTAACGTCCCGTCACCGCCGCTCGATCGGCACAAACTCCAAATTCTCCGGCCCAATATAATTCGCGCTGGGCCGGATAATCTTCCCGTCGATCCGCTGCTCGATAATATGCGCGCTCCAACCCGAGGTGCGCGAAATCACGAACAGCGGCGTGAACATCGCCGTCGGCACGCCCATCATGTGATACGACACCGCCGAAAACCAGTCCAAATTCGGGAACATCTTTTTCACATCCGCCATCACGCCTTCCAACCGCTCCGCGATCGAGAACATTTTCATGCTCCCCGCCTCTTCCGACAGCTTCTTCGCCACCCGCTTTATCACCACATTCCGCGGGTCCGAAATCGTATAAACCGGGTGCCCGAAACCGATCACCACCTCCTTCGCCTCCACCCGCCGGCGGATATCCGCTTCCGCCTCATCCGGGCTGGCGTAGCGCTTCTGGATTTCAAACGCCTGCTCGTTCGCGCCGCCATGCTTGGGCCCGCGCAGCGCCCCGATCGCCCCCGTAATCGCCGAGTAAAAATCCGCCCCCGTCCCCGCGACCACCCGCGCCGCGAAGGTGCTCGCATTGAACTCATGCTCCGCATACAGCACCAGGGAGGTATGCATCGCCCTTACCCAGCTCTCGCTCGGCCGCTTGCCGTGCAGCAGGTGCAAAAAATGCCCGCCGATGGAATCATCGTCGGTCTCCACCTCGATGACGTTGCCGTTCACCGCGTAGTGGTACCAGTACAGCAGCGCCGACCCCAGGGAGGCCATCAGCCGGTCCGCGATGTCCTTGGCATCCGCCGTGCCGTGCCCATGCGGCTCCGGCAGCACGCAGCCCAGTGCCGAGACGTAGGTGCGCATCACGTCCATCGGGTGCGATGACGCCGGGATCTCCTCCAGCACGCTCTTCACCGCCGCCGGAATGCCGCGCAGCGCCTGAAGCTTTGTTTTGTAAGCCGCCAGTTCGGACGCATTGGGCAGCCAGCCATGCACCAGCAGGTGCGCGATTTCCTCAAACTCGCACGCCTCCGCGACGTCCAGGATATCGTATCCCCGGTAGTGCAGGTCGTTTCCGGTCCGCCCGACGGTACAAAGTGCGGTATTCCCCGCCGTGACGCCCGAAAGGGCGACGGATTTTTTCGGTTTTGGCTTCATTTCCTCGTTCATGCGCGCGCTCCCTAATGCCAGGTTCATTTGGCGCTTAGCATCCCCCCAAAAAATCCCCAAACGCGCTGGCGCGCGGCAGGTAGGCAAGCGGTCGCTTTTTTGAAAAAAAGCTCCGCAAAAAACTTTTGCTTAATCTGGACCGTGCTGGCGAAACGGCCGCTGGCGCCGTTCAACAAAGCTTTTTTGCGGAGCTTTTTCAAAAAAGCGACCGCTTGCTTTTGCATTTCAGCTTTGAAACGTCACCATCGCCGCGAATGCGTCCTGCGCCGGCCGCCAAGGCTCCTGCACCAGCCCGCCATGCAGCCAAATGCCGGCGCCCGCCTGGCGCGCCGCCGCGGTTATCAACGGGTACGCCCCGGCGCTGCTCAGCGCCGGCAGGGCGTTTGCCGACGGCGCCGCCGCGCCCGCCTCCGGCCGCAAAAACGCCGCCGTCGCCTTCTTGGTTTCGGTCAGCGTGTCATTGGCGAACTTGTAATTCGTCGCACCCACCTTGGCGCCCGAGATGTTCAGCTTGTAGGTTTTGCCGCCGGCGGTAATCGTCACCACGCCCGCCTTGCTCACCTTCACCTTGCCGCTGCTGGCCGCCGCGTCCGACAAGATGATCTTGTCGCCCACCGCGAAGCCGAAAATCTCGGTGGTGGGCATGTTGGTCTGCTCGATGTCCAGCACGCCGGGCCCCGCGGCGAAACTCACTTTGCCGGTCAGCTTGGCGCCTTGGTCGAGGAGCTCGCCGCCCGCCAGCGTCACGTTGCTGGCGACCGCCAGGTCCTGCAGATCGAGCACCCCGCCGGCTTGCACGGTGGCACCGCTCAGCGTGCCGCCTTGCAACACCGCCAGATACGACCCCGTATTCAACAGCACGTTGCTGACAAACCCACCGGTAAAGACGTTGCCATAGCCGGTATTGCCGATTTCGAGGCCTTTCACCTGCCCGCCGCTGGACACGGTCAATTGGCTTTGATACCCGATCACCAGTTTGTTCGCCACGCCGCCCTGCATCACCAGCGCCAGGCCGTAATTCGCCGCGGTCGCATTGGTGACCGTGGCGTTCTGAGACAAGGTGGTATTGGTGCCGTCATTGGTCACCAGCAGCACGCCGGCGGTGCTCAAATAGCTGGAAAAGTCCAGGTAATCCGTCGAGCTTCCCACGAACAGGTCCAACTGGGTGCCGACCAGCGCCGCGCCTTGCTCGGCGACGCCCGTCAGCACGATGCCGTCGCCCAGGCCGAACCCGTCGATCACCTGGCCGCTCGCCAGCCCCGCCACGTCGCCCGAGATGGTCCAGGCCGCGCCGGTGGCGAAGCTGACCGTGTTGAACCCGGTGAACTGCGTGCCGACGCCCGAGAGCCTGTCGCCACCGGCGCCGGTGACTTCCAGCACGCTGCCTGCACCGCCGGTATAGCCCACCACATTGCCATAGAATCGCGCCCCCGGCGCCGCCACCACGGTGGCGGCGTCAGTGCAATCCACCGCATCGCCGGTCTGGCTCGTCCCGTCGATCACCCCGCCGGAAATGATGCCCCCATTGATCAGCACGCCTCCAAACAGATTGACGCCCACGCCAGCGGAGGCGCCAGGGTTCCCGGTTATGTAGCCGTAATTCGTCAAAGCGCCGCCAACATCTGCGACGCCGCCATAAATGCCGCCGCCCCGCAGGTTCACCGCGCGGCCGCCCGCGAGGTAGATCCCGTAAGCGCCGCCCGTGCCGCCAAAAATATCACCGCTGTTCTGCAGGTAGGAACCGAACAGATTGACGCCTTGATTGCCCGCGCCGCCATAGATGTAGCCGGCATTGTAAATTTGGGCATACCGCGCAAAGACCCCCACGGACTGGTCCGGTGCGCTCTCGATGGTGCCGTGGCTGGACGTACCGCCATCGGCGCCGGCCCGCACCGTGGCGCCGCGCAGATTATAAAATGCCGCGTACTGGATCACCTTGTTCGAAACGTTGCCCGTCACCTCCACGCCGACGCCGCCGATGCCGGCGGCGTTCGAGCCATAGCCGCCGGCGCCGCCGGCGATTTCGCCTTCATTGGTGGCGGTGACGCCCGTCAGCACCTCCAGGCCCACCGCGCCATAGCCACCCACGTAGTAAGACTGCGCCTTGGAGCCCGTGGCCGCACCTCCCGCGCCGCCAAAGACGGTTCCGGTGTTGAGGAAACTGGTCAACGTGCCTTGCAATAGCACGCCGGTACCGCCACCGCCGCCGACTTCGTTATCGGAGGGGTACACGCCGGGCGCACCGGCGCCGCCGGTGATGGTACCGGCATTGGCCAGGTAAGCGGCCTTGCCCTGCCCGTTAACGTTCACGCCGATCCCGCCGTAAGTGGTTTCCACGCTGGCGCCGCTGCCGCCGCCGAGAATTCGCCCGCCGGCCAGGTTGGTCAGCGTGCCGCCCTGCGCCAGATCGACGCCGTCGCCGGCCAGCCCAGCGCGCCCCGGCCCATTTCCCCCCTGGCCGCCGCCGATGAACGAACTGTTGGTCGCCCGGCTATTCGTCATCGCCAGCCCGGCGCCGCCATAGCCGCCATCATAACCGCCGCCACCGGCGCCGCCTTCAATGCCGTCAAAGGACAAGGTGCCGGAATTGGTCAGCGTCGCCCCGGTCAGCACCATGCCGGCCCCGCCACTCCCGCCAAGCAAGTCGCCACCGTCACCGCCGGCGCCGCCCAGGACCAGGCCGGTATTGGTGATCACGCCGCCGGCACTCGCCACCAGACCGGCGCCGCCGCTCCCCCAGTTGCCATTCGCCGTGCCGCCAGCGCCGCCCAAAATCAACAGGGCATTCGTCAGCGTCGCCGCCGCCGCCATGCTCACGCCATCGCCGCCGATATCATTCTCCTGATAAATCCCTTCGCCGCCCCGGATCTGGCCGTCGTTGACGATGATGGCACCCGCCGAGATCGCCAGGACGTTCAACGCGGCGACGCTGGTGAGCCCCGCGATATCGTTCGGATTCTGCTGTATCTCACCGGTCGATGTGATGGTGAGCGGAGAGGTATAACCCCCCACGCCGAGCGTGACCGGTTTATTGACGGTTGTACTGATTGTTTTCCCGGCCACGTGACGCCCTTTCCTGAACGCCGTGGCCCCGCGCCCGGCGACGGGACATACTTATACAACGAAATGATATTGAGTCATTAAAAACTTCTGAAACGTTCTGAAACTCATGAATATCCTAAGAAAACGCAACAAAAGCCGCGGCTTTCGGCAGTCTTTCGTTGCTGATGGCCGGCCATAGCCATGCGGAGATGGCGCGGCTCATCGAGGTCAAAACCTCGACGGTGATTTACCTCATCCGCCGGATTTACCTGCGGTTGAACATCACCCGGCGTAGCGAAGTGATCGGCGCACTGCTGCAAGATAGCGAAACGTTAAGTTAAGCAAGCGGTCGCTTTTTGAAAAAAAGCTCCGCAAAAAAATTCTATTCCCCCGGCCCTTGAGCGGCCACAGTATGGCCACTCAAAAGCCGAATTTATCAAAAGTTTTTTGGTTACTTTTTTTCAAAAAAGTAACTGCTTCCTTACCCTACCAAAATGAGTTCCTACGGCTGCAGCGTGATCGGCGGGATCGCGGTGGAAGCCGTCTGCAGCAGGTCGGGGGCGGCGCCGAAATGGGCTGGCACGAACATGGTCAGCCCGGTCAGGCGGCCGGGCGCGGCGGTCAGCGTGGTGCCGATCGGCAAGGGCTCGGCAAAGCCTACGGCGGCAGGCGCGGCGGTGGGGGTTAGGATGCTCATGGCCGGCTTGGCCAGCGTGATCGCGGTGCCGGCGCCGTCGGCGCTGAGCACGAAAACGTCGCTGCCGAAGGTGGACGGGCTGGCGAAGGTGATGGTGATCGCGCCAGCGGCTTCCGAGAGGGTCAGTACGCCCGCGGCGAAATGCGTGCCGGTGATGGAGGCGTGCGGGATGGCGGCGAGGTCGATGGTTTCGCCGAGCGTGAATTTTTCGATGGCGGCGTGAAAATCCTTGGCGTCGCCGATCACGAGTTCCTCGCCGGTGCCGGAAAATTCGAGTTTTTGGGTGGCGGCCACGGTGGATTCGACGGTCAACGGCTTTTTGCCGAGTTCGATCAGGCCCTTGCCCTCGATCGGGCCGTTGAAGGAGATCAGGTCGGTCGCACCTTCCTTGATGGTACCGTCATTGAGCAGGACGCCATTGGAGCCGTTGGTGAAGGTGCCGGCGATGTCCCAGATCGCGCCGGTATCGATGGTGATGGATCCGGCGTTGACGATCTCCAGGCTTTCGGGCGCGAAGGTGCCGACGGTTTTGCCGTCGGCTGCGAATTCCAGCGCGCCGCCGTTGAGTTGCACGGTGCCATGATTGAATTTGGCGGTGGCGGAGATGACCAGGCGGCTCGTGGCGGAAAAACCGGACGCGAAATAGATCGCGGCGAAGCCGGTCGAGCCGATCGAGATCAAGCCGGTGTCGATGACGGTGCCGCCGGCGTGCATGAAGATGCCGGTGCCGGAGGCGTCGATGGTGCCGGCATTGGTGACCGTGCCGCCGGCCTTGGTGTAGATGCCGTTACGGCCCGCGATTTTGCCGTCATTGACGGCGGTGCCGCCGGATTTGAAGAAGATGCCGGTGCCGGAGTCGATGGTGCCGGTGTTGCTGACCAGGCCGCCGCCGGCGAGGAAGACACCGGTGTTGTAGCCCGCGGTGGTGACGCTGACCAGCCCGGAATTGCTGACGGTGCCGGCGCCGGTGAGGTAGATGCCGGCGCGGGAGACGACCATGCTGCCGGAATTGACGATGGTGCCGCCTTCCTGGGCAAAAATGCCGGAACCGCCTTCCATCAGGCCGGCATTGGTGATGAGGCCGCCGGCGTCGAGATCGATGCCGTTGTTATAGGTGGCGGTGGAGGTGATGATGGTGCCGGTATTGTCGATGGTGGCGGCGTCGTCGGTGGTGACGATGCCGGCGCTGGTGGCGCTGATGACGCCGGCGTTGACGACCAGGCCGCCGGCGGTGAGAAGCACGCCGTCCGCGGTTGCCAGAATATGACCGCTATTGGCGATCGTGGAGGTTTGACCAAAGGTGTTGAAGCCCAGCACACCGATTGCACCGCCGGAGATGACGCCGCCGGCTTGGTTGGTGATCTGGTTCGCGGCGTAGGCGAAGACGCCGTAACTGGCGCCGGTAATCTGCCCGCTATTCGTCAGGCTGACATTCTCGCCGAGCTGCACGCCGAAATCGCTAAAACCCTCGATGGTGCCGAGATTGTCGATGGTGTTGGTGATGTCGCTGGCGCCGCCGCTCAGATAAACCCCGAAATGGCCCGAGATGGTACCGGTCGCCTCATTCGTGAGCGCCCCGCCCGCGACAAGCGCGACACCGCCGGCTGATGAGAGGATCGTGCCATTTGAAAACGTGATCGTGCTTGAGCTACCTTCGATGACTCCCGAATTCGTAATCGAGGTGGCCACCGTCGAATTGCGCGACCGTTCGCCCTGCGCCCCGAGGAACAGCCCGGAATCGACGCCGACGGCATAGCCGACGATGGTGCCGCCCGCCTTGTTATTGATTGTGCCGCCATCGAACAGAAACACGCCGACCGAACCAACGGAGCCGCTCGCGGTCACGATGGTCGTGCCGGCCGCATCGATCAGGCCGGAATTCACGATCAGGTCAGAGGCGGTTGACGGCCCGAGGAAGATACCCTCACCAACCCCGATGATGCTCGCGGTGTTGGTGATCGTGCCGCTGCCATATACGTCGATGCCGACGGCCGAGAACGTCAAGGTTCCAATCGTGATCAGGCTCTTGGCCGTCGCTTCGATCAGCCCGGAATTGTTCACACTGGTAAAGCCGGTGGGGGCGGTGGAGAAGATGCCGAAATCGGCGCCGTTGATGGTTCCGGTATTCTTGACGGTGCCCCCGGCGGTCAGCTCGACCCCGTAATGGCCGTCGATGCTGCCGGCATTATTGAGGCTGCCGCCGGCGGCGAATTCGAGACCGTCGCCTCCGGTGGCGATGATGGTGCCGGTGCTGCTGTTGGTGACGGCGCCGCCATGCCGGAGCAAAACACCGGCGCCGGTCTGGGTGAACGTGCCGTAGATGAACACGCCGGCGGTCTCTTCGATCAGGCCGGCATTGAGGATTTGGCCGACAGTGGAGTAGGCCGCCACACCAAAATCTGTGGCGAGAATGGTGCCGCCATTGTCAACGCCGCCAAGGCCGGCGAAGTCGATGCCATAGAGCGCGCGAACCAGTCCGGTATTGATGATCGTGGCGGTGACCAGCGTGGCGGCGCCAGTGCCGAAAGATTCGCCCAACAGCGAGATGCCGAACGCACCGGGATCGGAAACGGTGCCGGTATTGGTGATGGTGCCGGGGCCGATTTCGAGAATCGCGCCGCCGAATTCGACGTAATTGGCAGTGGTGATGGCGCCTTCGACGGCGCTGACCAGGCCGGAATTGGTGATGAGGTTGGTGGTAGCACCCTCGCCCACGAACATGCCCTGGCTGAACCCATAAAGCGTGCCGGTGTTGCTGACGGTGCCGCCGACATTGAGATACACGCCGTAGCCGCTGGCGGCGCTGATATGCCCGGTGTTCTGCACCGTGCCGATGGCGCGCTCGAACACCACGCCGACATGGTTGCCGGAAATACTGCCGCCGTTGACGACTTCGCCGGTGATGTCGCTGTACACGCCGACGCCGTATTTGATGAAGCCGGTGGCAAAATTGCCGTTCACGTCGAGCGTGTTGAAGGCGGTGATGGTGCCGGTGTTGTCGACATAGGCGGTGGCAGCACCAGTGCCCGAATTTTCGAAATTGATGCCGTTCGGGCCGGTGATGGTGCCGGCGTTGGTGACGCTGCCGCCGCCGCGTTGCAGAATGATCGCCGCGGCGCCGCCAATGGCGCCGGACAGGTCGGTGTCTTCGACCAGCCCGGTGTTATGGATGCTGGCGCTGGCTTCGACGTAGATGCCGTAGCCTGCCGTGCCGTGGATCAGCTTGGTGTTGTCGATATAGGCGCCGGCGGTGGTGCCGAACATCGCGATGCCGCGATCGGCGACGATGCTGCCGGTGTTTTTGATGGTCCCGGGGGCGGCGAGGATGATGCCGTAATCGTCGTTGCTGAGGGTGTCGGCGCTCTCGACCAGCCCGGCGTTGACGAGGGTGAAGTTGGTGCCGGCGGGGCCGAACACGGCCGCGTCAAGCGTGAGACCGTTAAAAACCCCGACCGATCCATAGGCGTCGATCGAACCGGTAATGGTGGCATTGCGCTCCGCGGCCGTGAGCGTGACGACCGTAATGCTGTTCCCTATGGTCGCCATTTTGTTCCTGCCCGCTATGCCCTGTTGCGGCGATTTTAATGCGGAATGATTTGGGTTGGCAATTGTTGCAGCCGGCACAAAAGGCCGAATTTGCCGCAATTTTTTCCAAAAAGCAAAAAATTTGTTCGGCTGCTCGCGGTCCCGCCGTCGTGCCGCCACTTAAGGTTTAGCTGGACCGCTCCGCCGCGCGCGGGGCAGTAGGGAGTTGGCGAAAGCAAGAAAGCAGCGCTTTTTTGAAAAAAGCGCTACTTTCTTGCTTCTTTACCCCGCCACCAAATCCGCCGTCGCCAGCCCCAGCACGAATACCGTCCCGTGCTCACCGGTGCTGCGGAGAAACAAATCACCGCCATGCGCCCGCACCAGATCGCGCGCGATCGCCAGCCCCAGCCCCGTGCCGCCGCGCCGGCCCGACCCGGTGAACGGCCGGAACAAATTTTCCTGCACCTTTGCGGGCAGCCCCGGCCCGTCATCGGCCACCACCAGCCGGGTCCCGCCATTTTCCCCCTCCACCGTCACCTCAATCCGCCGCGCCCCCGCCTCTACCGCGTTGCGGAACAAATTCACCAGCACCCGGTAAATCTGCGTCCGGTCCAGCGCCAGCACCAAACTGCCCGGCACATGGTTCGCCAGCACAAATCCCGGCTCCAGCGGCCGCACCACGTTGCCCACCTCGTCCACCAGATCCCGCAGCGCCACCGGCCCGCGCGTGATCGCCGGCGGGCCCTCGCGCGCAAAGTCCACCGTCCGGCTCACCATCTCCGCCGCCCGCTCCACCGCGCCGATCAGCGTATCGGCCGCACGTTTCACCATCGGGTCGGCGGCGTCCTGCAAGCGGTCCGCCACCAGCAGCGCCGAGGTGAGAATGTTTCGGAGATCATGCGAAATTTTGGCGACCGATATCCCCAGCGCCGCCAGCCGCGCGTTGCGCCAAAGGGCGGCCCGCAATTCATCCTGCATCGCCGCCAGTTCGCGCGCCGCCTCGGAAATCTCGTCATCCCGCCGGCCCGAAAGCCAGGAC
The DNA here is from genome assembly GCA_003137135.1 of Acetobacteraceae bacterium. GTDB lineage: Bacteria > Pseudomonadota > Alphaproteobacteria > Acetobacterales > Acetobacteraceae > Acidocella. The sequence continues at coordinate 10,982 of PLFB01000097.1, read as the reverse complement.
AGGTCAGAGAATCCCGCCGCCTCCGGGTCCTGCCGGAACCCGACGATGCTGGCCGTGATCATGCGCATCGGCCGCACCAGCAGCCGGTTGAGCGCGGTGAACACTAAAAACCCCGTGACCAGCGCGATGATCACCGAAAGTGCCGCGATATGCCAGACATAGGCGCGCAAATATGCCGCCAGCGCGGCGCCCGAAATCACCACCTGCACCTGCATCGAATTTTCCAGCGGGCTGGTGCCGGAGAGCCAGATATGCCGCCCGCCAAAGCCCAACACCTCCATGTCCGCCCGCCCCATGCTGGCGGCCAAATCCTCCTGGTCGAGGTCGATCTTTTCATCGGGCCGCATCACCGGCCCGGCCGAGAGCACCATCACCCCGCCCGGCTGCACCAGCCGGATCGACTCGCAGCCCGCCAGCTTTAACAGCGCCGCCGCGTCGCCGCCGCCGTCATGCGCGGCCGAAAACGCCGCGAGATGCGCGTCGGTAATCCGCTCCCACAAAAACGCCTCGCGCTGGCGCCCCAGGCTCGGCATCAGAATCACCATTTCCACGAACAGAATGATTCCCACCGTCAGCCATAGCACCCGCGCCGGCAGGCTGCGCGGCAGCAGATACGGCCGCATCCGGCCCGCCAAGGTTTTCGGCGGCCGCGTCAGCATCACGCCGCCGTGCAGATCACCGCGGCCTCCCGCCCGGCCCGAAACAGCCTGTTCAAAAACTCGCGCTCCGTATTCATCTTGGAAACCAGAGGATGTTTGGCCAGCGCCGCGTCCGCGTTCACGTCCCGCAGTTTGACGCCTTCCGGCAGCTCCATCAGTTCCGCATCCAGCGGCGCCTGGAACGCGATTTCGTGCAGCCGGTGCACAATATCGGCGGTGGTGTTCGGCACGCCTTTTCGCACCCGCGGCTGCGCGCGGATGAGAATCAGTTCATCCGGCACCGGGTGCAGCACCGGCGAGAGCGCCGGGTTGCAGGAATAGCCGCCATCCCAATAATGCCGCCCGCCGATTTGCACCGCGGGAAACATCATCGGGATGCAGGACGAGGCCAGCAGCACGTCCACGCTGATTTCGTGATTGCCGAAAATTTTCGCCCGCCCGGATTCCACATCCGTGGCCGCCACATAGAGTTTCGGCGCCGACTCATCCTGGATCGCATCGACGTCCAGAAGTTCCGCCAGCAGCGGCGCCAGCGGGTTCTGCGCGAACGGGTTCAACAGCCCCGGATCGAACAGTTTCAGCGCCGCCGTCACGCCCTGCCAGGCCCATTCCTGCGACAATTCCAGCCCCTTGTCCCAGCCCCACAGCCAGTCCATCGCCGAATTCACCGGCCCAAAGATATGCGCCGCCGCCACCCGCTCCCACAGATTCGTCACCGCCCGCCGCGCGCCCTTCGGGCCGTTATGCACAAACCCCTGCACCGCCATGGCCGCGATCATCGCGCCGGAGGAAACCCCGGTCACCGCCGCGAAGCGCAGCCCGTCCTCCAGCAGCTTGTCCAGCGCGCCCCAGGCGAACGCCCCATGGGCACCGCCGCCCTGGATGGCCACAACTGTCCGCGATTTTCGTTCAGGCGATTTGTCCAGCATGGCGGCACGCTGCACGCAAGCGTGCGCTACGGCAAGCGCGCCAGCAGCCGCGCCAGAAGCCGCGGGCCGGCAGAAAACAGTTTTTCGCCCACAAAAACCCCCGCCGCGCGCTTGCCCGCTTCGCCGCGCGTTGGGTAGGGCAGAACCAGCCCGGCCAGCGCGGAAATTTTCAACCGCCTGGCCACCGCCAGAACATACATCCCGATCATCTCGCCTGCCCCCTTGCCGACGATCCCCGCCCCGATGATCCGGCCACGCCGGTCGATCACCAGTTTCACCAGCCCGGACGTATCGCCCGCGCAAATCGCCCGGTCATTCTCGGCAAAATTCTGGACCAGCGCGCGCGCGCCAGGCCCGGCCTCAGCCAGCGTCACCCCCACCTGCGCCAACTCCGGCGCGGCAAAAACAGCTCTCGCCGGTGGCGCCGTGGCAACCCGACCCGGCAGACGGAAACATATTTGCCTTAGAATCACGCCCGCATGGCTGCCCGCCACATGCGTAAACCTTTGCGCCCCGACGCCTTGCGGGCAAGCCGCATCCCCGGCCGCAAATATTTTTGTGGTCCCCGCCACGCGCAGCCGCCGGTCCGTCCGGATGCCTTCTGGCCCCCAGCAAATGCCGGCCGCCGCCGGATTCAAATCGGCGATATCAACCATGCGCCCCGCCGCCACCAAAACGACGTCCCCGGCCACCTCGCGGCCATCTTCCAGCACCAGCCCGCCACCCGGCCCGGCGGCGACCGCCCGCAAAAACTCGAACACCACGCCCCTGCCCGCCAGCGCCGCCAGCACCGGCGCCACCAGCTCGGCATCCTCGCGCGGCAATATTCTTGGCCCGGCCACAACCGTCACCGCCGACCCCAGGCTGCAGAAGGCATCCGCCATCTCCACCGCCATCGGCCCGCCGCCCAGAATGACCAGTTTTTTAGGCTTGTCCGCAAGCGCCCACACCGTCTCATTGGTCAAAAACCGGGTGCCCGCCAAAAACTCCGGCACAATCGGCCGGCTGCCCGCCGCCACCACCACCCACCGCCCGGCAATGTTGCGCCCCCCCACCGCCAGCGCCAGCCTGCCCGTGAACCGCGCCGCGCCGCGGATCACCGTGACGCCCAAAGCCTCATACCGCGCCTGCGAATCCGCCGGCGCGATGCTCGCCACCGCCCGCCTGATCTCGGCCTGCGCCTGCGCCCACGAAAACCCCCGGCGCGCCGCAGCCAGCATCGTCTTGCTCGGCACGCAGCCGGAATTAAGGCACTCCCCGCCCATCTCCCCGCGCTCCACCAGGGCCACCGAAAACCCCAAACGCGCCGCGCCATACGCCACTGAAAGCCCGGCCGCCCCGGCCCCCACGACCACCAGGTCAAACCGCTCCACCATCAGACGCGCGAAACGTTTTTTACCCGCCGGTCGCGCGCCAAAAATTGCCGCCACACTGCCGGCAGCACCGCCAGCAGCGCCAAAGCCGCCAGCGGGAGAAAAATTTCCGGCCGCAACAGCATCGCGGCACTCGGCCGCCGGCCCGACGCCAGACTCGCCGACAACCCGGCCCCGATCGCCGATAACACGAAACTCGTCGGCACCATGCCCAGCACCGTCGCCGCCATATACGGCCAGAACCGCATCCCGATCAGCGCCGGCGCCAGATTGACCAGCCAGAACGGAAACACCGGCATCAGCCGCAGCGCCAGCAGGTACGAAAACCCATCTCGCTCCAGCCCCGGCCGCAATCTTGCGATCCGCGCGCCAAACTTCGCATCAAAAAACGGACACAGCAGCCCGCGCGCCAGAAGGAACAGCAGGCCGGCGCCCGTACTCGCCCCCACCACCGTCAGCACCCCCCCAAAAAACATCCCGAACAGCAGTCCGCCCAACAGGCTCAGCCACAATCCCACCGGCAGCGACATCGCCACCGCCGCCGCATAGATCGCGACAAACACAAACGGGGCCGCGACCGGATGGTTCCCCACCGCCAACGCCCAATCCGCCCGATGCGCCACCAGCGACGGCCAATACAGCGCCTGCACCCACCCCATCCGCCACGCCGCCGCGCAAATCCCGAACATCGCGGCGACCCCGGCCAGCCGGAGCCCGTTCTTCAAACCCGCTGTCACCACACACCCTTAGCTGTCCGCAGCGCTCATAGCGCCCCCAACCCGCGCCGTCGCCGCAAACTATCGTGATGAGCGGCAAGTAAGCGGTCGCTTTTTTGAAAAAAAGCTCCGCAAAAAACTTCTATTATCCACGGCGTTTGAGCGGCAATACTGTGGCCGCTCAAAAGCCGTGGTTCGTGGAAGTTTTTTGCGGAGCTTTTTTTCAAAAAAGCGACCTCTTACTCTCACCCGCCCGCCGCATCGCGCCGCAGCCGTTCGATCAGCCAGCGCCCGCCCGGCCCCGGCGGCGCCGCGGCCGGATAGACCGCCGACATCATCATCGCCTATGGATGGCCGCGGCCAATCCCAATAAACCCACGGACTGGTCAAGACTATGGGAAGTGCACCTAGGGTGCACGAAAATTTGTGAATTCCAGCATGCTCTCGCCGCAAATGCCGGGCGCCGTGCCGCCTGCCGCCGCGGCAACCAGCAGCCCCGCACGCGCGAGGTCCGGCGCCAGCGACGCCAGCGGCCAGAGCGCGCCGCCCTCCGCCGTGAGCCGGCAAGCCAGGCGCGCCGGTTCCGGAATCTGGAGTACGGTCAGCGCGCCGGTGACGACGCTCAGCACCACCAGCGCCGCACGCTCCGGCAGGGCCGGCGGCAGCGCGCCGGCCGCGGCAGCGTCCAGCAGCGCCACCGGGTCGTGCGAAAACGCCACGGCGCGGGCCAGCGGATGCAGCGCGCAGGGCGCCGCCGGGTCCGGCGCGGGCAGCGCCGCCACCCGCTCCAGCGCCGCCTTGCGCGGCAAAAACGCCAGCTCGTTGCGGGCCAGTTCAAACGCCAGCAATTCGCCGGCAAACGGGCTCGCCACACCGCCCTCGGCGATGCGCCGGCGCAAAAACATCCCGAACCGATCCACCTCGCTCAAAAACTGCCCGTCGCCAAAAACCCGCGCGCGCCAAAACGCCTCGATCAGCGGCTGAAACTGCCCGCCCAGCGCCCTGCAGGTGAACGGCAGCAGCGTATAGACCGGCGTGATCCGATTGGAGCGGTAAAGCGTGCAGTTGGTGGACATGCCGCGCTGCCATACCACCGCCGCCAGGCGCTCCCGCTCGCGCGCCGTCAGCGTGTACGCCGCCAGCGCCGCGCCAGAATCCTCCCGCACCGCCAGACAGAGATCTGGCGAGGCCACCAGGTCACACAGGGCGCGCTGGAACGATTCCAGGCTCATGGCCCGCGATGGCGCGACCAGATGCTTTTCGCACGCGCCAGTTCCGCGTGCACGCCCGCCGCGCCAAACACCGGAAAGTAGGAATCGTGAAACTCGAACGTCACCCCCTTCAAATTCGGCGCGCGCGGCAAAACCTCCTCAAGCAGCGCCCAGACCGGCTCCGGGCACGCGCCGGAATGCGAATCGGTGTACATGCCGGCGATCTCGCCGCCGCCCGCGATATGCACCTCCATCACCGCCGCCAGATCGAGCCGGCGCAGAAAATCCAACGCGTCAAACCCGTGATTGCGCGCGTTGGTATGGAGATTGTGCAAATCCAACAAAATGAAGCAGCCGCTTTGCCGCACCAGCGCGTTCAAAAACTCCGGCTCGCTCATATCTTCATCCGCGAACCTCAGATACGTCACCGCATTCTCGATCAAAAAAGGCGACGGCAGCTTCGGGCGCAGCGCGCGGATGCGCCCCGCCACCATGTCCAGCACCTCGAAATCATACGGCAGCGGCACCGCCATCCCGGCATGCTGCTCATGGCCGGAGGCGGAGCGGACCTGCGCGAAGGACAGATGATCGCTGTGCCACAAAAACCCGTAGCGCCGATGCCAATCTGCAAGCTGTTCGACATAGTCGTCATCGTCAAATGCCGCGCTGCCCAGCGAAAGGCCGATGCTGTGCGCCACAACCGGCATGCGGCCGACGGCCCAATCTAGAAATTCGGTCCAGGAGTCCAGTTCGACGAAACGATTTTTTTCCGCCCCCGTCCCGTGATCGGTCCAGAACAGGTCGGGCATGATCGACAAAAAATCGACCATGCCGGGCTCCGCCTTCAGTAGCGTCGAAACCGCTTCGTTATACAGTATTCCGACGCCCAGGGCGCGTAGGCCCAGGGCGTGTGAGCCCAGGGCGCGCGAGCCGGCGAATGCGCCGCTCAAAGCCGCCGCTTAAGGGCTCTTGCGCATCGAGTCGAGATTGACTTCGACCGTATCGGCCAGTTCCTCGCGGATCAACCAGTGATCGCCAGAGGTGCAGGTATTGCAAGGCCGCCCCGTGCCGCCCAGGCCGCCATTGACCACGATCACGATGATATCGCTCAATTGCTGGGCCGTGGTGCCGTGCGGCACCGTGAGTTCGATCTGGCGCTGCTCCGGCGAATACGCGACGCGCGCGACATGCTTGGTCATCTTCTCTCTCCTTAAAATGCTCGCTGATTTAGATTCTTGCTAACATGCAATAAAATCGCACGCACGTTAAGATTTCGCAATATTTATGTTACGGTACGCTGTCAGTCATGCATCGAAAAAAAGAAGCAAAAAACTTTTATTAATCTGGGCCACAGGCGGTGAAACGAGCGCGGTCCAGATAAATCAAAAGTTTTTTGCGCGCTTTTTTTCAAAAAAGCGCTTCTTACTTACTTTATAGACACAACAAGCCCGTTTCAAAACAGTGACAACTGCGCCACCGCCGCGTGCGCATTCGGCCGCGCAAACAGCGCCGTCTCCAGCACCAGTTTCTCCGTATTCAACCCGAACTGTTTCGCCGCCCGCATGAACCGCCGGGTCAAAAGCTCCGCGTAAGGCCCGCTGCCGGTAAACCGCGCGTGAAATTTGGAATCGTTCAAACTCCCGCCGCGCACCTGCCGGATCAGGCTCAGCACGTGCTTGGCCCGCTCTGGAAAATGCACGTTCAGCCAGTTGGTAAATAGATCGGTCAGCTCATGCGGCAGCCGCAACAAAATGCTGCTGGCCCATCCCGCGCCGGCCTTTGCCGCCGCCTCCAGAATCCCTTCCAGCTCCGCATCGTTCAACCCCGGTATCATCGGCGAGGCGAACACCCCCACCGGCACGCCCGCCGCCTTCAGCCCCGCAATCGCCGCGAGCCGCCGCGCCGGGCTCGCCGCCCGCGGCTCCATCGCCCGCGCCAGCTTCGCGTCCAGCGTCGTCACCGACAAAAACACCTTCGCCAAATTCTTCGCCGCCATCCGCGCCAGAATATCCGCATCCCGCTCCACGCCCGCGGACTTCGTCACAATCACCACCGGATGATTGAACCGCTCCAGCACCTCCAAAATCCCGCGCGTGATCTTCAGCGTCCGCTCCACCGGCTGGTACGGATCGGTATTCGACCCCAGCACCAGCGGCTGCGCGGCATAGCCGGGTTTTAAAAACTCTTTCTCCAGAAGTGCCGCCGCCTCAGGCTTGAAGACAATTTTCGTCTCAAAATCCANNTCACATCCTCTGTAAGGGTTAACGCTCCGGTCGAAGCCCAGATCAGGGCTGTCATTGCGCGCCAGCACGTTGCGGCTCGCATCGCGCAGCAGCGACGTTTTCGGCGGCACGATCGCATCAAAATTGTCCCAGCCGTCGTCAAACGCCTCACGGCTCTCCCGCTCAAACCGCACCGGCGGGTTAAGCGCCGTACCCCGACCCTTGAACGCCGCCGGATTGTTAAAATTTTGCTGCGCTGGCATCATGATGTTCATGCTCCGTTCTCACCTCACCCTTTCATTTCGTGGCCATCCTGTCAAGAACAAAAATAGAACATGATCGCCGTCATCATCCCCACAAGCAACGCCGCCAAAACCCTCCCCGCCACCCTCGCCGCCCTGAAACCCGGCGCAAACCTCATTTCCGAAATCATCATCTCCGACGCCGGCAGCACCGACGGCACCCAAAGCCTTGCGCCCGAAAAACTCATCTCCGGTCCGCCCTCGCGCGGCGGCCAAATCCGCGCCGGCATCGCCGCAAGCCGCGCGCCTTTCCTGCTGATCCTCCACGCCGACACCGTCCTCCCTGAAACCTGGCCGGCCGTCATCGAACCCGCGCTAAAAGCCCCGCAATACGCCCATTATTTTCGCCTCCGCTTCGCCTCGGACAAAGCTGCCGCCCGCATCCTGGAAGCCATCGCCGCCCTGCGCTGCGCCGCCGCCAAACTGCCTTACGGCGATCAGGCCCTCCTCATCTCGAAAAGCCTGCTCGCCGAATCCGGCGGCTACCCCGATATTCCTCTCATGGAAGACGTCGCCCTGGCCCGCCGTCTGAGAAACCGCCTGCGCCCGCTCCCCGCCGCCATCCTCACCTCCGCCGAAAAATACGAACGCGGCGGCTGGCTCCGCCGCCCTCTTAAAAACGCCTGCTGCCTGAGCCTCTATTTCGCCGGCATGCGCCCCGAAACTATCCAAAAAATTTATGGTTGAACCCTGCATCATCCTGTTCGCTCGCGCGCCGCGGCTGGGCTGCGTGAAACGCCGCCTCGCCGCAGGCATCGGCGCGGTCCCGGCCCTGCGCTTTTATCGCAACCAGCTTGCCCGCATCGCCCGGCAGCTCAGACCATTCAAAACCGTCACCGCCGTCACCCCCCGCCACGCCCGATGGCCCGGCCAAATCCGCCCCGCCATCGCGCAGCGCGGCCAAAACCTCGGCCAGCGCATGCACAACGCCTTCAAACTTTTTCCCGCCCGCCCCGTCATCCTCATCGGCGCCGACATCCCCGCCCTGGACGCCAAAATCCTGCGCGCCGCCATCAAAGCCCTGGCCTCGCACGCCGCCGTTTTCGGCCCCGCCGAGGACGGCGGCTACTACCTGGTGGGCATGGGCCGCCGGCGCCCGGAGACTCCCTTCGCAAATGTCCGCTGGTCCACCAGCCACGCACTGGCCGATACACTGCAAAACTTCCGCCGCCGCAAAATCGCCCTGCTGCCCACGCTCACCGACATCGACACGCCCGAAAACTTTCAAAATCAGCGGCATATTCCGCATTGCGGCGCGGCGCAAAATACCCTTACACTAGCCCTCGTGGCGGAAAGTGTCTCACTTAACCAACCCTAGAGGTAACTCCCCATCCGCTCTGGCCATCCTGCACAAGGAGACCTTACCATGACCTCGCTACTGCAATCCTTCGAAACCGAATCCGTCGCCAACCCCCTCGACCTGGTCGAGCAGGTCGTCTCAGCCAATGAGTGGGCGTTTGACCGCCGCTCCGACGCCGAAATGGCCGCCGAGGCCCCCGGCAAATGGTGCGATTACGGCCTGTATTTCTGCTGGTCGCACGAAATCTCCGTGATGCACTTCTCCTGCGCGTTCGACCTGAAGGCCCCGGAAAAACGCCGCGGCGCTGTACGAACTGCTCGCGCTCGCCAACGAAAAACTCTGGATCGGCCATTTCGGCCTGGACCAGGACGACGGCATGCCGATCTTCCGCCACGCCGTCCTGCTCCGCGGCGCCCCCAGCGCGTCCGCCGAATCCATCGAGGACATGGTGGACATCGCCATCACCGAATGCGAGCGCTTCTTCCCCGCCTTCCAGTTCGTCCTCTGGGGCGGCAAAACGCCGGAGGAGGCGCTGCAAATGGCCATGCTGGAATGCGTCGGCGAAGCGTAGGTGAGAAAGGAAGCAGCGCTTTTTTGAAAAAAAGCGCGCAAAAAACTTTTGATTAATTTAGACCGCACTGGTTTCACAGCCACCGGCCCAGATTCGTAAAAGTTTTTTGCTTCCCCAGGCGGGGCGCCTTTTTTTTAAAAAAGAAGTTCTTTCTTACTTTGCCCTGCATTCACCCTATTGCCCCGACTCCCCGCCCCAAAAACCCTTCACGGCGCGGGCGGTAGCCGCTATGCACCGCCGCATCGCCGTTTTGGAGAAGACCCGTGCCTGATTTCCTGTTCTTGATGCATGACGACTGCGTCACCCAACCCGATGGCTGGGGCGAGTATCTCGGCAAACTCAAATCCGCCGGCCATCTCGAAGGCGGCAGCGCCATAGGCCCTGGCACCTGCGTCAAAAAATCCGGCCCGGCGCCGGACCTTACCAGCCACCTCTCCGGCTTCATCCGCATCGCCGCCAAGAGTCTGGCGGAGGCGCAAGACCTGCTGCCCGGCAACCCGGTTTTTGAGGCCGGCGGCACCGTGGAAATCCGCGAACTGCCCGAAACGGACTGAATGAGCGCTAGCCCGCTCCCGCCCATCCTGCTCGTCGGCGGCGGCAAAATGGGCGCCGCACTCCTCGCGGGCTGGCGCGAGCAAGGTCTTCCAACCGCCATCGTCATCGATCCCTCACCGGAAGCCCAAAAGCTCACCGCACCCGGGATCAACGTCTATGCAACGCCGGCGGACATCCCGCACGGTTTCACGCCCGAAGCGGTCATCCTCGCCATCAAACCGCAAATGGCCGCCGCGGCCTTGCCATCTTACGCCCACTTCGCCAACAGCGCCCTGTTCGTCTCCATCATGGCGGGTAAAACGCTGCACGCCATCGCCGCCATGCTCGGCGCCAAAGCCGCCATCGTGCGCGCCATGCCCAACACCCCCGCCGCCATCCGCCAGAGCTTTACAGTCGCCGTCCCCAACCACCTGGTCTCCGCCGCGGACCAGGCGCTCGCCACCCAACTGCTCGCCGCCGCCGGCGAACTCGCCTGGGTCGCGGACGAGGCCTTGCTCGACCCCGTCACCGCCATCTCCGGCGGCGGCCCGGCCTATCTCTTCCTCCTCACGGAACTCCTCGAACAAACCGCCCTGGCCCAAGGCATTCCCGCACCCCTCGCCCGCGCCATGGCCCGCCAAACCATCATCGGCTCGGCCGCCCTGCTCGCCGCCAGCGACCAGGACGCCGCGACACTGCGTGAAGCCGTCACATCCCCGGCCGGCACCACCGAACGCGCGCTCGCCGTGTTGCGGGCGGAACACGCTCTGCCCAAACTTTTCCAGGACGCCATCGAAGCCGCCACCCAGCGTTCCCGCGAGCTCGGCGGTTAATGGACAGGTGTATCCCCCATTGCTAAGACCGCCGCGCTGTCCCTCTAGCGCCTGGTTGAACCGGAATTTTGCATGAAAATTGTCGCCTGCAACAGCAACCGCCCCTTGGCCGAAGCTGTCGCCGCCGGACTGAACTTGGCCCTGGCCCGCGCCTCCATCCGCCGCTTCACCGACATGGAAGTATTTGTCGAAATCCTGGAAAACGTCCGCGGCGAGGACGTCTTCGTCATCCAGTCCACCAGCTACCCCACCAACGACAATCTGATGGAACTGCTGATCACCTGCGATGCCCTGCGCCGCGCCTCCGCCCGCCGCATCACCCCCGTCATCCC
>PLFB01000118.1 GCA_003137135.1 Acetobacteraceae bacterium | reverse complement strand
CGTTGGGGCTGGCGATACGGGAAGAGAGCAGTGAGCTGGCGCGGCTGTTGTGCCGGGAGCAGGGCAAGCCGCTGGACAAGGCGGCGAGCGAGATCGGCGCGGGGCTGGCGTATCTGGAAGCCTATTGCAACATGCGGCTGGCGCCGGTGGTTTTGAAAGAGACCGAGAGCAAGAGGATCGAACAGCATTTTAGGCCGCTGGGCGTGGTGGGGGCGATTACGGCGTGGAATTATCCGCTGCTGCTGGCGATCTGGAAAATCGCGCCGGCGCTGGTGGCGGGGAATACGGTGGTGGTGAAGCCGGCGCCGAGCACGCCGCTGGCGACGCTGGCGCTGGGAAAAATCGCGGCGCGGGTGCTGCCGGCGGGGGTGGTGAACGTGGTGAGCGGCGCCACGGAGGCCGGCGAGCGGTTGACGCGGCATGAGAAGGTGCGCAAAATTACGTTCACGGGTTCGACCGAGACCGGCAAGCGGATTATGGCGAATGCGAGCACGCGGCTGAAGCGGCTGACGTTGGAGCTGGGCGGCAATGATGCAGGGATTGTGCTGGAGGATGCCGATCCACAGGCGATCGCGGCGGATATTTTCTGGGCGAAATTTTCCAATTGCGGGCAGGTTTGCGCGGCGCTGAAGCGGCTTTTTGTGCATCGCTCGATATATGCGCCGTTGTGCGAGGCGCTGGCGGCATTCGCGGCGGGGGTGAAAATCGGGCCTGGGCTGGAGGCCGGCGTGCATGTGGGGCCGATGCAGAATAAGGCGCAGCGCGACCGCATGGCGGCGACGGTGGATGAGGCGGTACGGGCCGGTGCCAGGATTATCTACCAGAGCCAGGTGCCGGAAGGTGGCGGGTATTTCTTCCCGATTACGCTGCTGGCCGACGTGCCGGAGGATGCGGCGGTGGTGCGTGGCGAAACCTTTGGGCCGGTGTTGGCGATTTTGCCCTATGATGATGTCGAGGATGCGATTCGGCGCGCCAATGATACGGATTATGGGCTGGGCGGATCGGTGTGGTCGCCGGATGTCGTTCGGGCAACCGCGATCGCGCAGCGGCTGGAGGCTGGATCTGTGTGGGTGAACCAGCATCCGGCGATGGACCCGGCGGTGCCGTTCGGCGGGATCAAGTGCTCGGGCCTTGGGGTTGAGGGTGGCCTGCGGGGGCTTGAGGAATTTACGACCATCCAGATTGTCAACGTGAAGAAGTAACAGATTTTTAGGAGCGGAACATGCGTCTTTTGAACCGGGATGATTGGTACGATATCGGACGGGATCTTGACTGGACCCTGACCTACGTGGACCACGCTGAGGCGTTTCCCGATAGCTGGAGCGGCAATGGCGTGGTGCCGGCGGCGGCGTGGGATGCGTGGGACGAGCCGTACCGCGTGACGTATCACGACTATGTCTCCGTGCAGCGCGAGAAGGAGGGCGGCGCGCATGCGGTGCGCGAGGCGCTGAAGCGCGCGAATATTTTTCACAAGCTGGACCCCGCGCATACCGCGTCCTCGCAGATGCATATGGGCACCACCTGCATGGTCGAGCAGATGGCGATTACCATGCAGTCGCGCTTCTGCCGGTTCGCGCCGACGCCGCGTTGGCGCAACCTGGGCGTCTATGGCATGCTGGATGAAATCCGCCATACGCAGCTCGATATGGCGTTCTCGCATGATCTGCTGAAGGACGACCAGAGTTTTGACTGGTGCCAGAAGGCGTTTCACAGCAATGAATGGGCGGTGATCGCGATTCGGAATTTCTTTGATGACGTGATGCTGAATGCCGATTGCATGGAAGCGGCGATCGCGACCAGCCTGACGGTGGAACATGGGTTTACCAACATCCAGTTCGTGGCGCTGGCGGCGGATGCGATGGAGGCGGGGGATATCGATTTCTCAAATCTGCTCTCCAGCATCCAGACCGATGAATCGCGGCATGCGCAATGCGGGTTTCCGGCGGTCGAGATTCTGATGAAGCACGACCCGAAGCGGGCGCAGCATATTTTTGATGTGTCGTTCTGGCGCTCGTTCCGGTTGTTCCAGACTCTGACCGGTATTTCCATGGACTATTATACGCCGCTGCATCAGCGCAAAATGTCGTTCAAGGAATTCATGATGGAGTGGGTGGTGACGCAGCACGAGCGCACGATCCGCGATGTCGGTCTGCAAAAGCCGTGGTACTGGGACGAGTTTTTGGCCTGCCTGGATCATGGCCACCATGCCATGCAGCTCGGCACCTGGATGTACCGGCCGACTTTGTTCTGGAACCCGAATGCCGGCGTCAGCCGCGCCGAGCGGAAATGGCTGAACAGCAAATATCCCGGTTGGGAGGATAGCTGGGGTGTAATCTGGGATGAGATCATTCGCAACGTCAATGACGGCGCCGCGGAAAAGACCGTAGGGGCGACTTTGCCGGCGCTTTGCAACGTCACGCATCTGCCGATCGGCGCGCATTGGGACCGGCACCATGTTTCCAAACAGATGAGCGTCTACAAGGGCCGGACGTATTATTTCGACAGCAATGTCTCGAAATGGATTTTTGATTCTAACCCGGAACGCTACGCCGGCAGCACCAATGTGGTGGAGCGGTTCCTGGCCGGGCAAATCCAGCCGATGGATCTGGGCGGCGCGGTGCAGTGGATGGGCCTGACGCCCGACGTGATGGGCGATGACGCTTACAAATATCGCTGGGCGGCGGAATACAAGTCGCCGGTTCCCATGGCGGCGGAATAGGGAGCAAGACGATGGCGCTGTTTCCCCTCTACGGTTATTTCAAGGGCGACTACATTCCCCGCCTGATCGCGGTGGACACCGACGACACTTTTGCCCAGGTCGCCGGTAAAATCGCCGAACACACGGTTGGCCGCACTCTGCCCAACGATCCGCGGGCGAAGGGCTATGTCGTGACGATCGACGATGAAATCATCGACCCGGCGGAAATTCTGGGCGCGCGCGTGGCCGCGCAAAAAGTGCAGCCGTTGCACTGGGTTGATGTTAATTTCGCCTACTAGGGCGCGGGCGAAGGGAGACAGGGTATGGACGGTGCCGGCGCGGTCATCGGTTTTCATGAAGTCTGCGGTGTGGACGATCTCTGGATCGGCGACATGGATGCGTTTGTCGTCGGCGGCAAGCCGGTGTTGCTGGTGAATGTCGAAGGTGTGTTCAAGGCTTATTCGAACATCTGCCCGCACCAGGACGTGCCGCTGGTGGAAGGCAAGCTGGACGGCTGCGTGCTGACCTGCCGTGCGCATCATTGGGAGTTTGACGTCACCACCGGCCTGTCGATCAACCCGTCCAATCAGCGCCTGGTGGAATACCCTGTCCGCATCGAGGGCGACATGGTGCAGATCGGCGACGTCCCCATTACGAAAGAAAGGATTTTTTAGCATGAGCAGCGCAGCGCAAATCGTGCAGACCGATGATGCCGGGCCGGAAGCCGTCGGGCCGATCATCCGCGCCGGCGAAATCGCCGAAGCGGTGATCGACGCGGTGGCGGAGGACAACCCGGGCCGCACCGTGTTCGTGGTCGATCGCGGCGACTATATCCGCATCCATACCGACAATCACTGCGTGCTGCGGCGCGACACGATGGTGAAACATCTTGGCCGGGACTACGAGTTGTGCCGGCTGGAGATTGAAATGCCGTCGTTTGCGGGACGCATACGGACTTCGGTGAGTGAGTATAATTGGTATCATGGGTAGTGAGAAGGGAAGTGAGAAGTTACTTTTTTTGAAGAAAAAGTAAGTCGCCCGCGACCGCGGCAAAAAAACTTTTACTAACCACGGCCTTTGAGTGGCCACAGTATGGCCGCTCACAAGCCGGAGATAATAAAAGTTTTTTGCTTCTTTTTTTCAAAAAAGAAGTTCTTGCTTCCTTTCTTTTACCAAAAGGCATTGCAATTGACTCACAACGCGCCCCGTGGCCCGGCCACCAAGGCGTGGTTGGCCGGGTCAAGCCCGGCCATGACGTGGAGAGGGCGGTGGGTCAGGATCAAAGTCGGTTGTTATTACTTCGCAATCTGGGAGCGCAAAATGTCCGAGCAAACCAACGTCGTCAAAGCCCGCCGGCCTAAAACCAAAACCTGGTCCCGCTTCGGCAATCTCGGCCGCAAGCCGAACGAGTATGAGGTGGTGACGCATGACATGAACCACACCATCTCCTTCGCGACACCGCTGGAGATGGGTCCGGACGTGCATGGGAATGTCTGGCTGAAACGCCATCGTGACGAAATTCCGCTCAAGGTGGCGGACTGGAACGCGTTCCGCGATCCCGACCAGATGACGTACCGTAAATACACGGTCGTGCAGGACCAGCAGGAGACCTATGTCGATGGTCTGCTGGCGGAGTTCACGTCGAAGAATTCCGACGGTGCGCTCTCCGAAGCGGCCGTGGATTTGCTGAGCGAGGTGTTCACGCCGTCGCGCTACCTGGGGCATGGCCTGCAGATGCTCTCCGCCTATGTCCAGCAGCTGGCACCCTCCAGCTATATCGGCAACGCCGCGGTGTTTCAGACCGCGGACCAGCTGCGGCGGGTGCAGATCACCGCCTATCGCACCAAGCAGCTTTCCGAAACGTTCCCGGCACGAAACTTCGGCACGGTCGAGCGCCGCGTCTGGGAACAATGTGCCGCCTGGCAGCCGTTGCGCGAACTGCTCGAAAAGCTGCTGCTGGCGTATGACTGGCACGAGGCTTTCGTGGGTACGCAATTGGTGCTGAAGCCCATCGCCGACCGGATCACGCTGCACCAGTTCGCCAAGGCGGCGCGTGCGAACAACGACGAGCTGGACGCGCTGATCGCGGATAATCTGTTCAAGGACGCGGAACGCTCGCGCCGTTGGACGGCCGCGTGCGCGCGCTTCCTGATCGCCGGCGGTGATGGTAACCGCGCGGCGCTGCTGGAGGCGTTGGCGCGCTGGCGCTCGCTGGGTGAGGCGGCGATTGATGGTGGGGCGGCGCTGCTGACCACCCATGGCGGCGATGCGCAGGCCGTCGCGGCGGATGCGCGGGCGGACTGGGCGGCGCTGATCGCGGCGGCCGGGCTGGAGGCGGATGGCTGAACCGGCCGCGGCGCCGGAGCGCAGGGGCGGCAACATGACGGAGGAGGGCGTGGTCATCGTCGGCGGCGGGCTGGCGGCGGCGCAAACCGCCATCCAGTTGCGCCAGCTTCGATGGCAGGGGCCGATTACGGTGCTGTCGGCCGAAGACGTTGCGCCGTATTGGAAGCCGCCGCTGTCAAAATCGATTCTACAGGGCACGGAGCCGGCGGAGAGCGCGTGGATCCGGCCGGCGGAATTTTGGGCGCGGCGGCGGATTGATCTGCGGCTGAACACGAAGGTGACGCGGCTGGAGCCGGCGGCGAAAACCGTCGTGACGGCGGCGGGCGAGTTGTTGCCCTACAGCCATGCGGTGCTGGCTACGGGGGCATCGTGCGTGGTGCCGCCGCTGCCGGGGTTGGAACTGGCGGGCGTGCATGTTTTGCGCAGCCTGGGTGACGCGCTGGCGCTGCGGGATGCGGCCGGGCCGGGCGTGCGCGTGGCCGTGCTGGGCGGCGGATTTATTGGGCTGGAGGCCGCCGCCGCGCTGACCGCGCGCGGCGCGGCCGTGACCGTGATCGAGCGGGAGCCGCGTTTGCTGGCGCGCGTCGCCTCGGCTGAAACATCGAAGGTGGTTTTGGCGTTGCACCGCGGGCAGGGCGTGGCTGTGCTGTTGGGCCGCGGGGCGACGCACGCCGCCGGCGCCGGGCGGGTTGAGTCTGTCCGGCTTGAGGATGGGCAGGACGTGGTGTGCGATCTGTTGTTGGTCTGCGTGGGGATCAGGCCGGAGACGCGACTGGCGGAGGCGGCGGGGCTGGCCTGCGGCGACGGAATTCTGGTCGATACCAGCATGCGGACGAGCGACGACGCGGTTTTTGCGGTGGGTGACTGCGCGCGCTTTCCCAGTGCCCGGTATGGCCGAGGCTTGCGGCTGGAGTCGATCCAGCATGCCATCGACGGCGCCGCCGTGGCGGCCGCCGCGATTTGCGGACAGCCGGCGCGGTACGACCCGCTGCCGCTGATTTCCTCCGTGCAGTTTGGGCAGCAACTGGATTTTATTGGCCTGGCCGAGGGCGCGGATGCGTCGCGCGTCCGGCATGAGGGCGACGAGCATGTGCTGCTGCACGGCAAGTCCGGGATTTGCCGTGCCGCCGAGTGCCTGAATGCCGCGCCGGAGACGGCCTCCGTGCTGCGGCGGGCCATCGAAGCGGGTGAGCCGTTCGGCGCGCTGGCGGTAGCGTAGAAGCAAGTGCGGCGGCTTTTGAGCGGCCATACCATGGCGNNCAAAAAAAGTAACTTCTTTCTTCACCTTTTGTGCGGCGCCGGCAAGGCAGCCCGTCGCGGCGTGTGATTGCGAGTGGGGAGTCGCGGTTGTATGACCGGGCCGCAAAGCGCCGGCTGAAGGAAATCCAATGAGCGACCAGGAATTTGATGT
>PLFB01000071.1:335-4801 GCA_003137135.1 Acetobacteraceae bacterium | reverse complement strand
GTTCCCAAATGGAGTTTGGGAACGAGGAAAAGACGGAATAACGGAATTACGGAATGGCCTGATTCAGAAGCCTTCAATCAATTCCGTCCATTCCGTTATTCCGTCACTTCTCCTCAATCGGCGAAGAACGCCTCCACGAACTCACCGGCGGCGAAGCGCTTCAGGTCTTCCGGCTTTTCACCGCGGCCGAGGTAATAGGTGGGCAGGCCGACCTCCGCACGCACGGCGGCGACCATGCCTCCACGAGCGGAGCCATCGAGTTTGGTGACGATGAGGCCGGTGAGGTCCACCATGTCCTTGAAAATCTTGACTTGGGCGATGGCGTTTTGGCCCGTTGTCGCATCGAGTGTTAGAAGTATGGCGTGCGGGGCGGTGGGGTCTATCTTGCGGATGACGCGGATGATTTTGCGGAGTTCTTCCATCAGCACGGTTTTGTTGTGGAGGCGGCCGGCGGTGTCGATGAGCAGGATGTCGGCGCCTTCGGCTTTGGCTTTGGTCAGGGCGTCGTGGGCGAGGGAGGCGGCGTCCGTGTTGGGGGGCGCGGAGATGACGGGGGAGCCGGAGCGTTGGCCCCAGATTTGGAGTTGCTCGACGGCGGCGGCGCGAAACGTGTCGCCGGCGGCCAGCGTGGGGAAGAGGCCATATTCGCGGTAGAACATCGCGAGCTTGCCGATGGTGGTGGTTTTGCCGGAACCGTTGACGCCGGTCATGAGGATGACGAAGGGTTTTTTTTCGATTTCTGGTGTTAGGGGGATGGCCACAGGCGTTAGAATCTGGGCGATTTCGGTGGCGAGGGCTTCGCGGATTTCAGTGTCGGTGACTTCCTTGCCGAAGCGGGTTTTTCGAAAATTGGCGATGATGCGGGCGGCGACGGTGGCGCCGAGATCGGCGGCGATGAGCATGTCTTCGAGTTCTTCGAGGGCTTCGTCGTCGAGTTTGCGTTTGGTGAAGCCGGCGGTGATGCCGGTGGTTAGTTTTTCGGTGCTGCGGGAGAGGCCGGATTTTAGTTTGGAGAAGAAGGCGGTGAGGGCCATTAGATTGTGCCGCTGAAAAAATGGATTGCTTCGCTTCGCTCGCCATGACGTGGGGGGGTGGTTACTAACATTCTGGTAGGATGCCTGTGAAGGCCGTTAGAGCGGGGCCGCGCATGAGGACGTGGGAGTCTGATTCGCGCCAGGTGATTTGGAGGTCGCCGCCGTCTTGGATGATGGTGGCACTACGGGCGGTGAGGCCGCGGCGATGGGCGTTGACGAGGGCGGCGCAGGCGCCGGAGCCGCAGGCCAAAGTGAGGCCGGCGCCGCGTTCCCAGACGCGCAGTCGGATTTTTGAGGGGGATTCGATGACGGCGAAGCCGATATTCGCGCGCTCCGGAAACATGCGGGATTTTTCGAGGATGGGGCCGATGGTTTCGATGTTGAGATGCGATAGATCGGGCACGAAGAAGGTGGCGTGAGGGTTGCCCATGGAGCAGGCGGCGGCGTCTTCGACCGGGCCGAAGGCGAGGCGGAGATGCAGCGTGTCGGCCGGGTGGGCGAGCGGGATGTCGCCCCATTCCAGGCGGGGTGGGCCCATGTCCGCTTCGACCAGGCCGGGGCCGAGGATTTCGCAGGGGAGCAGGCCGGCGGCGGTGCGGATGTTTACCAGGCGCGCGCCGGACTCTTCGGCCAGCAAAGCGGCGACGCAGCGGGTGGCGTTGCCGCAGGCGGCGGATTCACTGCCGTCGGCGTTGAGGATGCGCATAAAAATGTCGGCGTCAGGGTCGGGTTCCAGGATGATGATCTGGTCGCAGCCGACGCCGCGGCGGCGGTCCGCGATGTGGCGGGCTTGCACCGCGGTGATGGAGAGGGCGCGGGCGCGCGCGTCCAGCACCACGAAGTCGTTGCCGGCGCCATGCATTTTGGTGAAATTTTGGCCGGAAAGGGGGAGCATGGCCGGGTTATGGCATTTTAGGTGCCGGGGGAAAAGCTTGGTGATCGGGCTGCAGGGGAAGTCACGATTGGGGGTTAAACCGGCCTGCTTTCCTTCCACGTGATTACATTGGCGACAGAATGTTGTGCGGCAGCGGGCCGTTACCAATTTGAGGTCGGAAATGTAGCCGAGGGGTTGGTATGTCGCAGGGCGCCGCGGTCAAGCCGCGCGGGCGGAGTAGCGTGGCGGCGCAAATCGTCGCGGCGGTGCTGCTGCTGATCGTGGTGCTGATCTGGTTCTGGAACTGGGACTGGTTCATTCCGATTGTCGATGCGCAAGCGGGCAGCGCGATCGGGCGCAAGGTGACCATTCAGCATCTGCATGTGCGGCTGGGGCGGATCACCGAGGTGGTGGCGACGGGGATTACGATTTCGAATCCGGACGGGTTTAACGCGACGGGTGAGTTTGCGACCGCTGACCGGTTGGTGGTGGATGCCGATGTGGGTGCTTATATTGGACACCAGACGGTGGTGCTGCCGGTGATCGAGGTGGATCATCCGGTGGCGTCGGTGCGGCAGGTCGGGGTAGAGAATAATTATACACTGCATTTTGCCAAGGGAAATCCGAACGCCAAACCGTCGGCGCCGCCGCGGATTGGGGAGCTGGTGATCAATGACGGCGAGGCTTCGGTGGTGATGCCGGCGTATAAGACCGATTTCGACCTGACGATTCAGACGCGGCCTTCGGCGGACCCTTCATTTATTCAAGGAGACGAGTTGGATGTTGGTGCACATGGGACTTATGATGGCGCTCCTATCACTGGGACTTTCATCGGCGGGGCTTTGCTTTCGCTGCGCGACGCGGCCAACCCCTATCCGGTTGATCTGCACGTCGCGAACGGGTCTTCTCACGCGGCGTTAGAAGGGACGATAGAGGATCCGGCGCGGTTTGCGGGCGCGCATCTGCGGCTGGAATTCGATGGGCAGAATATGGCTGATTTGTATCAGCTGACGGGTGTGCCGATACCGGCGACGCCGCCTTACAAGGTGACGGGGAACCTGGTTTATGCGGGGCATGCGTTCCGGTTTGAGAATATTGCCGGGACGCTGGGGTCGAGCGATTTGGAGGGGTCGATTGCCGAGACCACGCCGGCGGATGGCGGCAAGCGGCTGGTGACGGCGGATTTGGCGTCGCGGCGGGTGGATTTGACGGATCTGGCGGGGTTTTTGGGGGCGACGCCGGGGAAGACGACGACGCCGGGGCAGAATGCGGCCACCAAGGCGGCGCAGGCGCGGGCGGATGAAAAACCGAATTTGATACCGGATACGCCGATCAATCTGCCGAAAATCGATGCGGCGAACGTGGAGTTTCACTATCGCGGAGAAAAAATTATCAACAAGGATGCGCCGCTGGATAATGTCGTGATCGCGCTCTCGATCGAGAATGGGCGGATTTCGGCGCATCCGGTTTCGTTCGGCGTGGGGGGCGGCAGTATTGTTATTTATCTGGATCTGCGGCCGGTGGATGGGGTGATCCACGCCGATGCCAATGTGGATTTCCGGCGGATTCCGTTGGGACGGCTGATGAAGGCGACGCAGGCGTTTGCGGGGAGCGGGGTGATCGGCGGGACGGCGCGGGTGGAGGGGACGGGGAATTCGATGGCGGCGATTTTGGGGCATGGGAATGGCGGGCTGCAGTTGTTCATGAATCAGGGGGGGAGTGTTAGCGCGTTACTGGTGGATCTGGCGGGCTTGCAGGTGGGGGATGCGGCGCTCTCGGCGCTGGGGATACCGGATCAGACGCAGATACAGTGCATTGTGTCTGATTTTTCGCTGCAGGATGGCGTGGTAGATACGAAGGCGTTTCTGGTGGCGAGCAAGGAGGCGAATATTCTTGGGGGGGGGACGATTAATCTTGAGAACGAGAAGCTAAATTTGGCGCTGAAGACGGAGGCGACGCATTTTCAGGTGGGGTCGCTGAGCACGCCGATTGATTTTGGCGGGACGATGAAGCGCCCGAGCGTGCTGCCGGCGGCGGGGCCGCTGGCGGCGAAGGCGGGGGCGGCGGTGGGGCTGGGGATTCTTTTCCCGCCGCTGGCGCTGCTGCCGACGATACGGCTGGGGCTGGGGGATAAGAATGCTTGCGAGGATACGATGGAGTCGGTGGCGAGGGGCGCGCCGCATAATCCGGGGTAGAGGCAAGCAAGCAGGTACTTTTTTTGAAAANNGGCGGTGGCGCGGGCGGCGGCGGAAGGGGTAGCGGCTCCAGCCAGGGCATCAGCACTTCGGTGAGCAGCGAGGCGCCGTCGTCGGAGAGGTGGATGCCGTCGCCGGCGCGCAAATGGGCGAGGGCGCGGTGGCCGGTGGGGGTTTCGACCAGGCCGAGGTCCCGAAAAGTGCCGGCGGGGGTGCCGATGTAGGGGGTGGGGTTCCACCAGATGGCGTTGGGGGTGGCGGAGACGACGGTGTAGGTGATGCGGTTGATTTCAGCGATGTGGGAGTCATAGACGGGCGAGCGCATGGGCGGCAGGCCGATCCAGAGGATTTGGCGGCCGGTGG
>PLFB01000071.1:0-282 GCA_003137135.1 Acetobacteraceae bacterium | reverse complement strand
TCCGGCCGGGCGAGGCCGGTGCCGGAGCGGTAGGCTTTTAGCATGTGCAGTTTGTGGTCAGAGGCGGTGGTGCGGAGAAGGACGGCGGAGAGGCCGACGGCCATCATGGAGTCGCCGACCAGCGCGACCTGGCGCGGGTGGCCGGGGGGGATCGGGCCGAGCGGGGGCAGGGGCGTGAGCGCGGGTAGGGTGGTGGCGATGGCGGGGGTGAGGTTCTGCTCCGGCGGCGGCGGCGGGGCCGGGTTGTGGATGATGACGGTCGCCACTTGCAGGGGCGCCACC
>PLFB01000270.1 GCA_003137135.1 Acetobacteraceae bacterium | reverse complement strand
TTCAGTTCGGAGCGCAGATATTGCCGCAGCAGGCCGGTCAAATCCGTCACCTCGCTGGCCGGACGGCGCCAATTTTCGGAGGAAAAGGCGAACAGGGTCAAAAATTTGACGCCGGAATCCATCGCCGCCTCGATGGTGCGGCGGACCGCCNNATGATGATGGCGACATGGGTCGGGATCGTGAGGGCGCTGGAATCGGGCATCAGACCTGGCGGATGTCCTTTTCCTTCTCGGCGAGGTTTTCGTCCAGTTTTTTGATGAAACTGTCGGTCAGTTTTTGCACCTGGTCGGCCCAGTCGCGCTCGTCATCCTCGGAGATTTCGTGTTTTTTCTGCAGCGCCTTGATCTGCTCCATGCCGTCGCGGCGCACGCCGCGCACGGCGATGCGGGCGTTTTCGGCGTATTTGGCGGCGGTCTTGGCGAGTTCGTTGCGGCGCTCCTCGGTCAGCATCGGCAGCGGCACGCGGACCAGCTGACCGTCCGGCTGCGGGTTGAGGCCGAGGCCGCAGTCCCGGATCGCGGCGACCACGGCGTTGACCATCGAGCGGTCCCAGACCTGCACGGTCAGCATGCGGGATTCCGGCACGGCGACTGTAGAAACCTGGTTGAGGGGCATCATTTGACCGTAGGCTTCAACTTTCACGGGGTCCAGCAGGGCCGGGCTCGCGCGGCCGGTGCGCAGGCCGCCGAATTCGCGCCGCAGCGCTTCGAGCGCGCCCTCCATGCGGCGTGTGAGATCCTGTTTGAGGGAATCCAGATCGGTGGCCATGGTAGAAATCCTTAGCTTTTTTCGATGATCCGGGTAAACAGACCTTCGCCGCGCATCACGGCCGCGAAGGCGCCGGGCGCGTGGATGTTGAACACTATGATCGGCAGTTTGTTTTCGCGCGAGAGGCTGATGGCCGCCGCGTCCATCACATTCAGGTCACGCGCCAGGACGTCCAGGTAGGTCAGCTCCTCGTAGCGTTCGGCGTTGCTGACTTTTCGGGGGTCGGCGGAATAGACGCCGTCCACTTGCGTGCCCTTCAGTAGCGCGTCGCAGTTCATTTCCGCGGCGCGCAGGGCTGCGGCGGTGTCGGTGGTGAAGAACGGGTTGCCGGTGCCGGCGGCGAAGATCACCACCCGGCCTTTTTCCATGTGGCGCTCGGCGCGGCGGCGGATATAGGGCTCGCAGACCGAGGACATGGGGATGGCGGATTGCACGCGGGTCGGGATTTCGTGCTTTTCCAGCGCGGACTGCATGGCGAGCGCGTTCATGATGGTGGCCAGCATGCCCATATAGTCGGCCTGGGCGCGGTCCATGCCGCCGGCCGCACCGGCGACGCCGCGAAAAATGTTGCCGCCGCCGATGACGAGGCAGACTTCGACGCCCATTTTCACGACGATGCCGACATCGGCGGCGATGGCGTTGACGGTTTCGGTATCCAGCCCATAGTCCCGCCGCCCCATCAGCGCCTCGCCGGAGACTTTTAGGAGCACACGCTTATAGCGGGGGGTGTCGGGCATTCGGATTCCATACATCAGGGTGCCGGCAAACTAAATGGGCGGCGGGCGGGGAACAAGGGCGGCGAGGAAAGTAAGAAAGTAGCGCTTTTCCACACTTCTGCTCGGGGAAGATTATCTCGGCAGGAAGGTTTTCGTGCAAATCCCGCAAAAAGGAGGAGCCGCGCCCGCCTTGAGGGGATTGTTGATGTCCCGGCGACCCGCGTGTCCGATCGCGTTCTGGAGCGGTTGTGTGCGCTGGAACTTCGTGTCACGCGGCTTGAGTCGGACCGGGGGAGTCACCGTTAACTATAAAACCATAAGACCGAGATGCGCGGCCATGGGGTCGAAATCGCGGTCGGCGTGAAGCAGGTGGTGGCCGTGCTCGATGCAGAAGGTGCCGATGATGAGGTCGGCGGTTTTGCAGATGGTGATGCCGAGCGCGCGCAGGCGGCGGAAATTCATGGCGGCGCGGGCGGCCAAGCCGTCGTCGAGCAGTGATACGACGTCATACCGGCGCATGCGGGCCTCAAGCCAGGGGGCGTGGCGGTCGTCGCGCGCGCCCCTTAGAACTTCCAGCATAATGATGTCTCCCACGAGGATCATGCGCTCGGCGGCCAGCGCCGAGAGCATGCCCGTGGCGGGCGTTTCGTGGTTGCGCAGATACGCGATCCAGACCGAACTATCGACGAGGGTCACAGATCCTCGGGCAGCGGGTCCGTGCGCATTTCGTCCAAGTCGCCTTCCCAACCCGTTCCCTTCATTTCCCTGAGGGCTTCTAGTTGAGACTTGATGCGAACCACGGTTTTTAGTGCTTCCACGACGGTCGCGCGTTTGGTTGTTTGCCCGGTGGCGGTCATCGCCTGGGCGAGGAGGTCGTCGTCGATTTCGATGTTCGTGCGCATGCGGCGTGGTCCTGGGATGTGTATTCTTAGTGTTCACGAGCGGCACATGCCGTCGACGGTAATTTCAGGATTTGAGGTTGGAGACAGTATCGATCTGTCCTATGTGCCATACAGCACAAGTGACTCCGTCAGCGTCAACGCCCCGAACCTCGTCACTATCTCCGCTGGCAGCAAAACCTACAACCTGCACATCGCCGGCGCTACGGTGGGGGAGACGGATTTTTCGTTTGGCGCCGGCTCCATCCTCACCGGCGGCGCAGCCGCCCAGCCGGTTTTCTGCGGCCGGCGGCGAGCGCCGCCATAGCGGCGGAGGGTTGGGGGCGGGACCCGGTTGTGGTGCCGGCGGTGGGCGGGGAAGTTGTCCGGGGGGCCGCGCCCGTTATGTCAAATACTGGTGCTGCCGGTTGGCTGCGGGACGACGTGGGCGCGATGTCGCGTGATTTAGATTTGCAGGCGTTTGAATCGCAGACGGTTCAGGGAACGCTTAGAGGTTTAGGGGGCGGCGGATAAGGAGGCGGAAGGCGCCGCGCTTTTCCGCCCTACGCGGGCGGGGGCGTTGGTGACAGAATTGCCAGCGCCCGCAGTTAGCAAAATTTTTTTGCTTCCCCGGGCGGGGCGCCTTTTTNNTTTTTTCAAAAAAGAAGTGCTTGCTTCCTTAACTTCTCGCCGGCCCGCCGGTGTCAACCACGCGGTTGCGGCCTTCGGCTTTGGCGCGGTAGAGGCGCCAGTCGGCCAAAGCGAGCACGTTGCTGGGGCTGCTGGCCTCGGCCCAGGCGGCGGTGCCGATGCTGACCGTGACGCTGCCTTCGGGCAGCAGGGCGCGCCAGTCAAAATCCTCGATCAGGGTTTTGACGCGGTCGCAGATTTTCCGGGCGACCGCGGCGTCGGCGCCGCGCATCAGAATCGTGAATTCCTCGCCGCCGTAGCGCACCGCGAGGTCCTGTTCGCGGCAGCAGAGGCGGAGCAGGGCGCCGATCTGGCGCAGCACCGCGTCGCCGACGGCGTGCGAGAAGGCGTCGTTGATCTGCTTGAAATTGTCCACGTCGAGCATGGCGATGGCGTAGTGCTCGCCGCTGACCAGCAGTTCAAACAAGGCGGCTTCCAGATGGCGGCGGTTGGAAAGCTTTGTGAGGTCGTCCTCCAGCATGGCGCGGGTGAGGTCCTGGTTGACGGTTTCCAGGTTTTGGGCGCGGTGCTGTTCGGCGGCGGCGAGCGCCTTGAGTTTTTCGTTCTCGAAACGCAAGGCGGCGTATTTGGCGCGGCGCTGCACCGCCTCCTCGGCCAGTTTCACCTGCCAGGAATGGTATTGCTTGTAGGTGGTGAGCGCCTCGGCGAAGCGGCCGGCGGCTTCGTAGGCCTGGGAGAGTTGCAGCAGGCTGGTCACTGTCTGTTCGATGTCGCCGTCGCGTTCCGCCGACAGGCTTTCCTGGAAGCGCGCGATTGCCTCCTCGTACCGGCCGAGGCTGGCCAGCACGATGCCGTGGGTGAACTGGTAGTGCACCGCGGCGCGGCGATCGAGCGCGCCGGCGAGGCCGTCATGCTCTTCCAGGCAACGCAGCGCGGCCTCAAAATCGCCCAGCCTGCAATGCTGTTCGGCCATGTTGCAGAGCGCAATGCGGATGGCCCAGGTATCGCCGCCGGGGCCGGCGATCGCCAGGCCGTTGGTCGCGCTTTCGATGCCGAGGCGCGTCCAGTGCTCAAACGCGGCGTGGTCGCCTTGGGCTTGCGCCTGCAGGCCGATTTGCGCCTGCGCGCCGCCGAGATTGACCAGATAGCGCCCCAGTTTCACGAGGTCGCCGGCGTTCTGGGCGAGCCTGATGGCGTCCTCGAAGAAGGTCAGCGCCTTGGCGGGCTGCCCGATCAGCCAATAGACGATGCCGACGGCGTCCAGCGCGCTGGCCTGCGCCACCGCGTCGGCGGTGGTTTTGGCGAGGTCCAGCGCCGCCAGGGCTTCGTCCAGCGCCGCCTCGGAATCCGCGGTGGTGACCAGGACCCAGGCGCACAGGGCGCGCGCGCGGGCTTGTCCGGCGGCGTCGCCCAGGGCGCCGAAGTGATGCGCCGCGGCCTGGGCGTGGTCCAGCGCCTCCTCGAACCGGCCGAGGTGCAGGCAGCACTCGCCGATCAGCAGCGAGCAGCCGGCGCGCAACGGCGCGTCCTGGCGCTGGGTGGCTTCGGCGCACAGTTTTGTGGCCAGGCTCAGGGCGGCCTCAAGCTGCCCGGTCCAGGACAGGCGCCACGCCTCGTCCAGACCGGAGGCGCAGACGGTTTCCGGTGATTTTACGGTGCTCATCCCGACATTGCTACCTTGGCGCGTGGTGCCTGATTTTACGCTTAGCAGGAATTTTGGCAGACGGGGAGGTTTTTTTACAAAAAGTTAATATTTAAACGCACGGTCATTTTGGCCCGAATTGCCTCTAAACGCCAAGTTTAGTGGCGATTAAAGGCAACCCGGCCCAAAACGCCCGCCGTCGTAAAAGTTTTTTTGGTTACTTTTTTTTCAAAAAAAGTAACTACTTCCTGCCCTTCAGGTGGTCACCGCATCCCCGTCCTTCGGCTTGACGCCCGAAGCCGCGGCGACTTCGGCGGCGAAGTCGGTGGTCTCTTTTTCGATGCCCTCGCCGAGCTGGAAGCGCACGAATTTGTCGATTTTGGCGCCGGCCTTTTCGACCACGGCTTTCACCTTGCTCTCGCCGTCGTGCACCCAGACCTGCTCCAGCAGCACCACGTCCTCGTAATACTTCTTGATGCGGCCTTCGACCATCTTTTCGATGATCGCCTCGGGTTTGCCGGAGGCGCGGGCCTGGTCGGACAGGATGTTTTTCTCGCGTTCCAACGCCGCGGGGTCCACTTCCGTGATGGTCAGCGTCTCGGTCTTCGGGGAGGCGGCGACGTGCATGCCAATTTTCTTGCCGAGGTCCTCGATGCCCGCATCGGCCTTGCCGGAGAGGCCGACGATGACGCCGATTTTGCCCAGGCCCGGTTTCAGCGCGCCGTGCATGTAGGAGGCGGCGACCCCGCCCGGCACATTCACAACAGCCACGCGACGGAGAATCATGTTTTCGCCGATGGTGGCGACCAGATGCACCAGTTCGTCCGCGACGTTGCGGCCGGTGCCGGGATAGGCGGTGGCCTTCAGCGCCTCGAGATCGTCGCCGGTGGCGAGCGCCAGGCGCGCGACGGTTTCCACGCAGGTTTGAAACGCCTCGTTGCGGGCGACGAAATCGGTCTCG
>PLFB01000069.1 GCA_003137135.1 Acetobacteraceae bacterium | reverse complement strand
CTCCAGCGGAGGCGATTATCGGCAATCCCCGTCCCAACGCCCCCAGGAGCAAAAGTTTTTTGCGCGCTTTTTTTCAAAAAAGCGCTACTTTCTTCCTCATGGACTCGCACCGCCTCACCATTCGCATGGATTTTGCGACCGGCACGCGGGTAGGGCCGGGGAAGATTGCGCTGCTGGAGGCGGTGGCGTCGGAGGGCTCGATTTCCGGGGCGGGGCGGAAGCTTAAAATGTCCTACAAGCGGGCCTGGGATCTGGTTGAGGATTTGAACCGGAATTTTGGCTCGGAGCTGGTTTCGAAGGCGCCGGGCGGGTTGAAGGGCGGCGGGGCGCATCTGACGGCGGCGGGGCAGGCGCTGGTGACGCATTACCGGGAGATCGAGCGGGCGGCGCACGCGGCGGCGGGGCCGGAGCTGGCGGCGATCGCGAAGTTGTTGCCGGCCTAGCTAGAACTGCGAGACCTCGATGGTGAGGTGCGAGAGGGCGTGGAAGCGGGCGAGGCGGCCGCGGTAGTAGGCGACGTCGCGGGGTTTTTTGGTCTCCACGGCCAGGATGGCGCCGAGATGGCCGGGGCCGAGGCGCCAGAGGTGCAGGTCGCCGAGCGTGTCGCCGTCGATTTCGATGGTTTCGCGGATTTTTGAGGCCATGGTGCGGTCCGGGTTCATGTCCAGCAGGATGGCGCCGGTGTCCCGGATGAGGCCGAAGGCCCAACTCGCGATAACGCCGGCGCCGATGAGGCCGGCGAGCGGGTCCATCCACAGCCAGCCGAAAAGTTTTGCGAGGGTGAGGCCGAGGATGACCAGGACGGAGACGGCGGCGTCCGCCATCACGTGCACCAGGGCGGCGCGCATGTTGTTGTCGCGGCCGGCTTTGCTGTCCACATGGGCGTGTTCCTCGAACACCAGGCGGGCGACTTCGTCGTTTTGGTGGAATTCGGCGAGGAAGGCGTGGGGTTCGGGCACGTCTTCGGCGGACTCGAGAAAGCCGCTGCGTTTGACGAGTTTGAAAATCTGGCGTTCCCCGTCGGCGCGGACGGTTTCGATGGCGGCGGCGGCCGGGTCCGGCAGGGGTGCCGTGACTTCGTACACGCGGAAGCGCGGCGGCACGCCGTCCTCGAAAATTTCCATCGCCAGGATGCCGGCCTTGAGGCTGAGTTCGCGGGCCTGCTCGGCGGGTGGGCCGTGGCCGTGGTCGTGGCCGTGCGCATGGCCGTGGTCGTGGGTGTGGCCGCCGCGGCTGAGCAGCCAGGCGCTGACGATGTTCACGCACAGGCCGAGGAAGGCGATGGGAATCGCCTCCCGGAAATGGATTTTGACCGGGTCGAGCAGGCGGGAGATGGCTTCGTAGAAGATGAGGAGGGAGATCATCGCCAAAATGATGGCGGAGGAGAAACCGGCGAGGTCGCCGAGTTTGCCGGTGCCGAAGGAGAAGCGCGGGTCGTCCGCGTGTTTGCGGGCAAAGCTGTAGGCCAGGGCGGCGAGCAGCATGGCGCCGGCGTGGGTGGACATGTGCAGGCCATCCGCGACCAGGGCGATGGAGCCGAACCAGATGCCGCCGGCGATTTCCAGGATCATCATGGCGCCGCACAGCCAGATGACGGTCCAGGTGTTGCGCTCGTTCTTTTCGTGGCCGGCGCCGAGGAAGATGTGCTGGTGCAGCGGGGGGCGGTGCGCGGCGGCAGGTTCGATGTCGTTCATGGAAACCCTTTTCGGCCGGCGGGGCGTTGGAAATTCTTAAGGGAGCAGGCGGGTTTCTGTAACCCCAGCGAGCAGGACTGCCAAGAGTTCGCCGGCTTGCGCCTGCAGGCTGCGGCGTGCGGGCGGGGATTCGATGACGCGCGCGGCGAGCGTGAGGATATGGGCGATTTGCGCTTGGGCTAGGCGGGCGAGGCGGGCGGGGTCCGGATCCGGCGGCAGCAGGCGCAGGGTGGCGAGGTCGGCGGCGAGGGTGGCGGCGAGGGCGGCGGTGAGGGATTGCATGATGTCTTGCGCGCGGCTGGGGCCGCCGTGCAGGGTGCGGTAGGCCAAGGTGAATGAGTCCGGCTGCTGTTCGGCGATGTCGAAGATGGTGGTGATGAGGGCGTCGGGCGGGAAATTTTCGGTATCCAGACGGAGACGGGTGAGTTGGGCCTGCAATTCCGCGGCAAAATTTTGCACGGCGGCTGCCTGTAGCGCGTCGGGGTCCTCGAAATGGCGGTAGAAGGTGTTGTGGTTGAGGCCGGCCTCGCGCGCCAAAGAGCGCAGGCCGGGCATGGCGCAGGATTCCCGCCTGGTGAGCCGCGCCGCCGCTTCGATGAGTCGCTGCCTGCCGTTTGTCATGCTGCCGATTGGATGCCGGGTGTCCAATAGGATGCCTGCGTTAAGATGGGCTATTTTTTGGCGAAATCTGGCCCGGATGACGGCCGGGGCGCCACGCGATCAGCCCGCCGGCGGCGTGTACAAGGCCAGTTGCGCGGCAAACGCCCGGCTGTAGGCGGGCCGCGCTTCGCCGCGGGCGACATAGCCGGCAAGGTTGGGATATTCGTTCAGAATGCCCGAAATTTTCAGCCTGATCAGTACCGAAACCATCATCAGGTCGCCCGCGCTGAAGGCACCATCGAGCCATTCGGCATCGCCGAGACGTGCGGCAAGCGGCTCCAGCCGGGCGCGGATGCGATCCTTCACCAGGGGCAGCCGCGCCTCGGCCCAGCTCTTGTCGCCCTCCAGAATCCTGGCGATGGTGAGTTCAAAAATCGGCGGCTCGACCGTGTTGAGGGCGGCGAACATCCACATGACCGCGCGCGCCCTGGCGTTGGCGTCCTTCGGCAGCAGGCCGGCATGGCGCTCGGCGATATGCAACACGATCGCCCCTGATTCGAATAGAGCGAGATCGGCTTCCTCGTAGGTCGGGATCTGGCCGAACGGATGCAGCGCGAGATGGGCTTGTTGCTTCAGTGCGGGGAACGAGACGAGGCGAACCTCGTAGGGCTGGCCACTTCTTCCAGCGCCCAGCGCACGCGCATGTCACGTGTCAGGCCCTTGCCGCGGTCGGGTGACTGTTCGAATGCGGTGATGGTGATGGTCACCGTTAGGCCTGCAGCGCGTTGGATAGGTCCGCGATGAGGTCCTGGGCGTTTTCGATGCCGATGGAGAGGCGGATGGTGGAGTCCAGGATGCCGATGCGCTCGCGCACGTCCGCCGGGACGCCGGAATGGGTGGTGCTGGCGGGGTGGCTGGCGAGGGATTCGGTGCCGCCGAGGCTGACGGCGAGTTTGAGGATTTGCAGGCGGTTGAGGAAACGGAACGCCGCGGTCTGGCCGCCCACGATGTCGAACGAGAAGGTGGAGCCGGCGCCGGTGCACTGGCGCGCGAAGACGCGGCCGGCGGGGGAGTCTGGAGGTAGATAGGGGAGGTAGTGCAGGCGCTCTACGGCTGCGTGTTCGCGGAGAAAGGCCGCGACTTCGGCAGCGTTGGCGTTGGCTTTTTCCATGCGCAGGCTGAGCGTCTCCAGGCTGCGGCCGAGCATCCAGCAGGAATGCGGGTCGAGCTGGGTGCCGATGGCGCTGCGCAGCAGTTTGACGGGGCGCATGAGTTCGGCCGCGCCGAGGGCGGCGCCGGCGACGAGGTCGGAATGGCCGCCGACGTACTTGGTGAGGGAGTAGAGGGAGATGTCCGCGCCGTGCTCGATGGGGCGCTGGAAGACCGGGCCGAGCAGGGTGTTGTCGCAGGCGATGACGGGGCGATGGTTCTGGCGCGCGGCGATCAGGTCCGCGGCGCGGCGCATGAGGGAAATGTCCACCAGGCTGTTGGTGGGGTTGGCGGGGGTTTCCACCAGGATGACGGCAACGCGGCCGCGGCGCATGGCGGCCTCGGCGGCGGCGAAGACCGCGGCTTCGTCCACGCCGTCGGAAAAGCCGATGGCGGCGACGTTGAGGTTGGCGAAGGTTTTGGCCAGCAGCGTTTCGGTGCCGCCGTAGAGCGGCTGGGAGTGGAGAATGGCGTCGCCGGGCTTGACGAAGGCCAGCAAGGTGGTGGCGATGGCGGACATGCCGGAGGAAAACAGCACGGATTTTTCGGTGCGCTCATAGACCGCCAGGCGGTCCTCGACGATTTCGCTGTTGGGCTGGTT
This sequence comes from Acetobacteraceae bacterium, assembly GCA_003137135.1. Lineage (GTDB taxonomy): Bacteria > Pseudomonadota > Alphaproteobacteria > Acetobacterales > Acetobacteraceae > Acidocella. The sequence continues at coordinate 4,113 of PLFB01000069.1, read as the reverse complement.
GAAGCGGGAATAGACCAGGCCGGCGCCCTGGCCGGCCGGCGGGTCCTTGCGGCCGGAGACGAAGTCAAAAAAGTCGCGGCCGTCCTCGGCGCTTTGGAAGACGAAGGTGGAGGTGAGGAAAACCGGGGGCTTGACCGCGCCTTCGGAGAGCGCGGGGTCGTAGCCGTAGTTGAGCATCTGGGTTTCGGGGTGCAGTGCGTGGTTGCCGATATGGGTCTTGTTCGGGCTGGGCGCCGTCATGGTCACCTCCGGTGGCAAAAAGCTTAAATACACTGATTCGGTGAAGTGATCATAAGAAAGCAGTTACTTTTTTTGAAAAAAAAGTAACCAAAAAAACTTTGCTCCCGGGGGAGTTGGGATGGGGATTGCCTTTAATCGGCACCAAAGGTGCCGATTAAAGGCAATCCCCATCCCAACTCCCCCGGGAGCAAAGTTTTTTGCGCGCTTTTTTTTAAAAAAGCGCTGCTTTCTTTCGCTACTTCACATTCATGGCGTGGACGAAGGCGTAGGCGACCACCGGAACGGCGAGGAAGATGTAGAGGCGGAGCGCGATCATCAGGAACAGGATCGGGCCGGTGAGGACGCGGCGGGGGAGCTTTGAAAGGGCGTCGGTGGCGCGGCCTTCTTCCAGCATCATCAGGAGTTCGCGGTTGGTTTCCATGTCCATGGCTTTACGGCGCCATCAGGGCTGGGAAGACGGTGATCAGGCCGTACAGCGTACCGACTGCGCAGATGCCGGCCACGATGGTGCCGCCGGCGGCGTTGGCGAGGCGGCCGTTGGCGAGGTCGCCCATGATGTCGCGGTCGTTGGCGAGCAGGAGAAGCAGCAGCAGCGCCGGGGCCATCAGCAGCGTCGCGACCACGTTCACCGTCAGCGTCATGGCCAGCAGTGGGGCGCCGGGGATGAGGACGACCGCGGCGGCGAACAGGGCCGAGCCCATCGCGGCGGTGTAAAAAACCCAGCCGGAGGAAAAATCCAGGTTCAGGCTGTGCTTGGCCGAGACGGTTTCCGCCAAAGCGTAGGAGGATGAGGTGGAGATGGTCATGGCGGCGAGCAGGCCGGCTTCGATGATGCCGAGCGCGAACAGGCTGGCGCCGGTGGAGCCGATGAGCGGTTTTAGGGCGGTGGCGAAGTCCGCGCCGCTGAGGAAGGCGGAGACGTCTATGTGCGCGCGGTACAGGGGTGCCGCGGCGACCAGGGCGGCGATGCCGGCCATCGCGGCGACGGCGGCGCCGATGGCGGTGTCGATTCGGCCTTGCGGGAGATCGTGGCGGGTGAGGCCCTTGTCCACCACGGCGCTCTGCTGGAAGAAGATCATCCAGGGGGTGACGGTGGCGCCGATATTGGCGAGGATGAGGGTGAGGAAGGCGGCGCCGGCGTGGCGCGGCAGCGGGCCCCAGGTGGCCAGCGCGTGCAGCAGGTTGCCGGCGCTGGGATGCGCGAACAGGGCGGCGGGGATGAACAGCAGATTGGCCGCGGCGAGACCGAGCAGCACNNATCAGCTCGGCGTGGCCATGCTGCGTCGCCACGCCGACGCGCACCGCCATTTCCTGCACGACGAAGGCCATGCCGAAGGTGAGCAGGATGAAGGGCACAAAAAAACCGACGCCGTAGGTGGCGCCGGTGGTGGCGTAGGAGACCATGCTGGGGCCGTCGTTTTCGCCGAGCATGACCAGCACGCCGGGGCCGGCGAGCAGCCAGACCAGGCGCATCCAGTTGCCCTCGCGCCTGATCCGCCTGACTTTCAGCCGGTCTTGCGCGCGCAAAATGTCTTCGCGGGTGGCGCCCAGGGACGGCGCCGCGTGCAGCACATCGTCCTTCATAGCCAGGCCAGCAATCAAATCGCTCCTTTGTCCCGTTTGGCCTCTGGAATGTAGCCTTGGCTACACTTAAGTCAAGCGACAACAAGTTGCATGCCGGGCTGTACTATAGTTAACAGGCTACAACGCGCATGAAGGAACCGCCTTTGTCCGACTCTTTGACGCAGCCGGCCGGCATGCCGGCCGAGCCGACGCAGGCGCAACGCTTCGGGCGCGCCCGCTCCGCCCGGTCCGCGACGCAGGTGGAGGACTATGTCGAGTTGATCGACGACCTGCTCACCACGCAGGGCGAGGCGCGCTCCACCGACGTGGCGCGCCGGCTGGGGGTGACGCATCCGAGCGCGATTAAAACGATTGCGCGGCTGAAGCGCGAAGGCCTGGCGACGGCGAAACCTTATCGCGGAATTTTTCTGACGCCGGCCGGGCAGGAACTGGCGCACCGGGTGCGGGCGCGGCACCGGCTGATCGTGGAATTGCTGCTCTCCGTGGGCGTGCCGCGCGAGGCGGCGGAAGCGGACGCGGAGGGGATGGAGCATTATGCTTCGGAGGCGACGCTGGAGGCTTTTGCGGCGTTTTTGGACGGGAAGTAAGCAAGAAGCGATTTTTTCAAAAGAAGTAACGGTTTACTTTTGCTTGGCTGCCTCATACGCGTCCGCCACGCTCAAAAAGCTGTATTCGGCGCCGGCTAGGTTTGATTTGACCGCCGTTAGCAGGTCAAAAATATCTTCCTTCACGCGCGCCAGCAGAAGTCGCTTGCCGGCGAGGGAGAGGGCGGCCTGGCATTCGAGCAGGGCGTCGAGCGCGGTACTGTCCAGGTTGGCGCTTTCTTCCAGCGAGAGGATGACGGTTTTCACCAATGGATCGGCCGCCTGGGTGGTGACGGCTTCGAGCACGCGCTCGGCGTTGGCGAAGAACAGCGGCTCCATGGGGCGCAGGATGAGGATGGCGGGGTCGATGAGCACCGCCTGGTTGCGCTGCGTGTCCACGAAGTCGTGTGTGCCAGCGACCTGGCCGAGCTGGGCGAGGCGGGCGGCGGAGAGGCGGCTGAGGAGGGCGAGCAGTGAGAAGCCGATGGCAAAGAACATGCCGTACAGCACGCCGAGCGCCAGGACCGCGGCGGCGGCGGCGGTTGCGACCAGTTCGTCGCGCCGGATGCGCCAGAGCCGGGTAAGGGGGGCGGGATTGAGGGCGTGGAACAGCGAGGCCACGACCACCGCGGCGAGCACGGGGGTGGGGATAAGGGCGACGAGACCGCTTCCGGCCAGGCTCATGAGGGCGAGAACGGCCATGGCGGCCAGGCCGGCGAGGCGAGACTGCGCGCCGGCGGATTCCGCGGCGGAGGAGGCCGAGAAGCCGGCGCCGACCGGCATGCCCTGAAACAGCCCGGCGGCGGCGTTGGCGCAGCCGAGCGCCAACAGTTCGCGGCCGGTGGCCACCTTGTCACCGTGCAGGAGCGCCAGGCCGCGAATGGAACCCCAGGATTCGGCGAACAGGATGAGGAACAGCGGCACTGACACCTGCATGATTCTCAGCCAGTCATGCACTGGGAAGATCGGGATCGCTGGAGAGGGCGCCGAGAGGGTGAGTGTGCCGACGAGGGCGATATGCCAGGCCGGGAGGTTCACCAACGCGGAGAGCAGGATGCCGGCCGCCAGGACGAGGGCGGAGCCTGGCAGGGCCGGCCAGCGGCGGAACGCGATGAGGGCGGCCAGAGACGCAGCCGCGAGCACGATCGGGCCCGGGCGGAAAGCCGCGGCGGCGGCGGCGAGGCGCCAGGCCAGAGGCAACACGCCGGCACCTGCACTAGAGATCGAAACGCCGGTCATGGCAGGGAGTTGCCGGATGGTAATGGTGAGCGCGATGCCGAAGCTGAAACCGCGCAGCACCGGCCGGGAGATGAAGCTGGCGAGCGCGCCGGCGCGCAGCGCCGCCGCCGCCAGGAAGCAGCCGCCGGCCGCCAGGATGGCGGCGTTGGCCAGCGCCGGGCCGGGGATGGCGCCGTGCATGGACATGACGATGGCCGCCAGAATGGCTGCCGAGGAGGAGGTGGGCGCCACCATCGCGAAGCGGCTGCGGCCGAGGCCGGCGTAGATGGTGAGGCCGAGAATGGTCGCGACGATGGCGTGCTCCGGCGCCAGGCCGGCGATGGCGGCGTAGGCGATGGCGGAGGGCAGCAGCAGCCCGGCGACCGCCAGGCCGGCCAGGACGTCGCGGGTCATGACGGCGAAAAGGCAGAGAAATAAGCAGGTACCTTTTTAAAAAAAAAGTGCCCAAAAAAACTTTTGCTCCTGG
>PLFB01000224.1 GCA_003137135.1 Acetobacteraceae bacterium | reverse complement strand
ATCAATGACCGATTTGCCCGTAAGGCGATCGAGAAGGGGGCAGATGGGTTGATCGCGGTGGCGGCGGGGGCGGGGGGACATGCGGGGGTGATTTCGCCGTTCGCGCTGGTGCAGGAGATACGGGAATGGTTTGACGGGCCGCTGGTGCTTTCCGGGGCGATCGCGAATGGCGGGGCGGTGCTGGCGGCGCAGGCGATGGGGGCGGATCTGGCTTATATCGGCTCGGCGTTTATCGCGACGGACGAGGCGAATGCGAAGGCTGAGTATAAGCAGGCGATTGTGGATGGATCTGCGGATGACATTGTTTATTCGGATTTGTTCAGCGGCGTGCATGGGAATTATTTGAAGCCGAGTGTGCGCGCGGCGGGGCTGGACCCGGATAATCTGGCGGCGGGGAATGTGAAGACGATGAATTTTCACGAGGGGGCGACGAAGGCGTGGAAGGATATCTGGGGGTCCGGGCAGGGGATTGGGGCGGTGAAGGCGGTGGTGCCGGCGGCGGAATTGGTGGCGCGGTTAAAGCGGGAGTATCTTTCCGCGAAGGCAAGGGTTGCGGCGTGATCGTGGGATTGGGGGGCAGGAATGGCGCGGTGCGCAAGGGCGCATTCCGCCCTACGGCGTGACGGGATTTGGGGAAGCGGCGCGCAGGGCGGCGGACATCGGGTAGGCGGGGCGGCGGGCGCGGTTGATGGCGCCCAAAGGGCGGTGGGCGGCGAGGCCGTTCCAGGGGGAGAAGGACAGGGATTGGTCAAAAGCCTCGATTTTTTCGATGGTCCAAGGATCCTGCGCGGCGGCGGTGAGGGTGGCGATGGTCTGGTAGGGGCTTGCTTCCTCGGACCAGGCGACGGCGGCGTCTTCGACCGGCATTTTGGACAGGTCGGTGCAGAACTGCACCCGAAGCTCCCAGGTGGCGGTGTTTTGCAGAAAGAAGTCGACGACCGCGTTGCGGATCATGTTGGGTTCGCCGTTGTTCATCAGGGCTTGGCGGGTGAGGCCGGTGAGCGATGCGGAGACCGGGACCAGGGCGTATTTGGCGATGTAGGGGCCGTGCAGGAAGGCGGTCTGGGTATAAAAAGTTTCGCCCAGGATGTTGTGCTGCGGTTCGCCGCCAAGGGTGGTGAGCGTGCCGCTTTTGTTGCCGGTGAGTTCGACGATGGCCTCGGCGCCGCGGGCGATGGCGGAGGTGAGTTTTTTAAGGTGCTCGGAATTGTCGGTGAGGGGTTCGAGGCGTTTGAGGGTGGCGAGGAAGGTTTTCGGGTCCGGAGCGGCGAAGGCCGGGGCGTTGACCATGACAAAATCCTGGCTGGTGCTGGTTTCGCTGCCTTCGAGGCGCGCGCCGGTGATGCCCAGGATTTTGAGGGCGAGGCCGCGGGGGGTGGAGATGCTGTCTTCCAGGATGTCGCCGGGGGTGGTGGAGAGGCGGATGATGGCCTCGAAGGTGCCGGGGGTGGCGAACAGGCCTTGGGCGAGGGTTTGTGGTAGGCTGGGGATGGTAAGAGTGGCGGTGATGAGGCCGTGGGATTTGGCGTGGACGCTGCGCAGCTGCGGGCCGGAATGGGCGCTGGCGTGAGTCGTCTCGGCGATTTTGCGCATGGTGGCGACGATTTCCGCGGTGGTGGCGGCTTCGTCCACGGCGATGGTTTCGATGGACGGGGTGTAGCGGATGGGCGGGAGGATGTCGGACATGAGAGGCTCCTGACTCTGTATGGAGATACAGGTGGGGGGACGGCGCGGGGAATTTGACTGAAGCGGGGCGCAAGTGACGCGGCTTTAAATTTAATGAAAGGTTTTGCGGGAACAGGGTTGTGTGGGGAGAACGCCTGGACTTACGGTTTGGGCTGCCCAAAGGAGGCGAGACCATGCTGCAGAACCATGTCCAGGCATTTACCGTCCCGCCAGCAAAAACTTGGAACGGGATTACGACCTCGTGCTTCATGGCCGTGACGTACTGGATGATGCTGGATTTGAGCATGAAACCGACGGCGAATAGTTTTGCGTCGGTGAAAGGCGGGCTGACCATTCTGTTGAAAAATATTGGTCTGGCGGGATCCCGGATCGTTCAACCGAATGTGGAGACGGGGAATGTGAAATTGCCTGCCGGCTCGGTCATCGTTTTCATGGCGACCAATCTTGCCCAGGCTGGCCATGCCTGCGTGATTAAGAACGGATTGGTGGTGGGAGGGTATAATCAGACGAATTGGTTTTCCACGCCTGGTGCGGAGGCCCAGTATTCGGAACATAATTTGGGTACCGATCTGGCTTGGGTCGATCGAACATCGCCGCTCACGCGGCGCCGGGTGCAGACGACGGGGGAACTTTCGACCACCGATTATTATTTGTATGCGACACCGCAGGACGTGGCGCTGAAACAGCTTCGAGACGCTTTTGGCTGAGATGTTACGGCGTTTTTAGAGGGGTGATAGGTGCCGGGGCCTGGTTGATGCGGCGGGCGCGGCGCCGGTAGGTTTGCTTGCCGCCGCGCAAGGCGGGATGGAGGGCAGGCCTATGAGGACGGTGGAGACGCGGGTGCGGACGCGGCGGTTTGGCCAGAAATATGCGTTCGTGGTCGTGGGGCTGGTGTTTACGTGCCTGCTGGCGGCGGCCGGGTTGCGCTCGGCGCCGGGGGTGCTGCTGCTGCCGTGGACGCAGGATTTGGGGTGGAGCCGGGGGGTGGTGTCGCTGGCGGCGGCGATCGGGATTTTGCTGTTCGGACTGATGGGGCCGTTCGCGGCGGCGCTGATGCTGAGTTTTGGGGTTAGGCGGGTGCTGGTGACGGCGCTGGCGGTGATGAGTGCTGCGACCGGGTTGAGCTATTTCATGGTCTCGCCTTGGGAACTGATTGTGAGTTGGGGGCTGTGTTCCGGGCTGGCGAGCGGGTGCATCGCGATGACGCTGGGGGCGACGATCGTAAACCGGTGGTTCGTGAGCCATCGCGGGCTGGTGATGGGGATACTGAGCGCCAGCACGTCCACCGGGACGCTGGCGTTTTTGCCGCTCTTGGCGGTGATCGCGCAGCATGCGGGGTGGCGGGCGGTGGTGCTGACGATCGCGGGGTGTTCCGCCGCGCTGATACCGCTGGTGGTTTGGCTGTTGCCGGAGTTTCCGGAGGATGCCGGCTTGGTGCCGTATGGGACCGCGGCGGGGGCCGCGGCGCGGGTGCAGGCGGCGCCAAAAAATCCGCTTGGGAATGCGTTGGGGACGCTGGCGCGGGCCGCCGGCGTGCGGGATTTTTGGCTGCTGTTTGGGACGTTTTTTGTGTGCGGGCTGACCACCAATGGGCTGGTGGGGACGCATCTGATCGCGCTGTGCGGGGACCATGGGATTGGCGAGGTGCGGGCCGCAGGTCTGCTGGCGGTGATGGGGGCGTTTGATCTGGTGGGGACGACAGCTTCGGGCTGGCTGACGGACAGGTTCGATGCGCGGAAATTGTTGTTCGTTTATTATGGGCTGCGGGGACTCTCGCTGATTTATTTGCCGTATTCGGATTTTTCGCTGGTGAGCCTGTCGGTGTTTTCGGTGTTTTATGGGCTGGACTGGATCGCGACGATTCCGCCGACGCTGAAACTGACGAATAAGGTGTTTGGGGACGGGCAGGCGCCGATCGTGTTTGGGTGGATCGCGGCGGGACACCAGGCGGGGGCGGCGAGTGCGGCGCTGTTTGCCGGGGTGATACGGCAGGTGGAGGGGGCTTATTTGCCGGCATTCGTGCTGGCGGGTGGGCTGGCGTTGGGGGCGGCGGTGATGTCGCTGGGGATTGCCAGGGTGGGAGGACGGAGGGAGGTGATGGTTTGAGAGGTAAAGGAAGGAAGAAGTTACTTTTTTAAAAAAAAGTAACCAAAAAACTTTTGTTTCCCCCGGCTTTTGAGCGGCCAAACTGTGGCCGCTCAAAAGCCGGGGGAAATAAAAAGGTTTTGCGCGCCCGGGGTGCGCAAGCGCGCATCCCGCCCTACGGCGTTCCCCCAGACGGCTTTGGGTGTTTTACGGGGCGGGGTCGATCCAGCCGATATGGCCGTCGGGGCGGCGGTAGATGACGTTGAGGTGGTTGTTAGCTTTGTTGCGGAACATCATGACGGGCTGGTAGGCGAGGTCCATCCGCATGACGGCGTCGCGCACCGAGAGGGTTTCGATGACCGTGTCTGATTCGGCGATGATGGTGGCGCTGGCGGCTTCTGGCTCCGGCGCTCCGGCCGGGGCGTGGCCGTTGGCGGCGGGGGGAGGTTCGGGCGAAAAGTCTTCGTTCTGCAGAATGTAGTGGCGGCCTTTTTGGGGTTTTTCGTGGGTGGAAACGTCCCGGCTGTGGTCGTTGACGCGCTGGCGGTAGCGGCGCAGGCGCTTGGCGATGTGCTCGGCGGCGTCGTCGAAGGCGGCGTGGGCGTCGGCGGCCTCACCCTCGCCGCGGACGGTGACGCCGCGGCCGGCGTGCACGTTGATGTCGCAGGTGAAAAAGCTGCGGGCCTTGCTGAAGGTGACATGGGCTTCGAGCGCCTGGTCGAAATATTTTGCGGTGATGGTTTCCAGATGGGTTTCGACGTGGACGTGCAGGGCGTCCGATAGATTGACCTGTTTGCCTGAGACGGTGAGCTGCATCGCGGCTTCCCCTTGTTAAGATTATTTACTCAGCCTTCCGGCGTGATCATTTTGCGAAGACTGGCGGCGCAACGTTAATTTGGCGTTACGCCGCCGAGGCCTTTTCCCGCTTGCGCTGCGCGGAGCCGGGGATGCGCAACGCTTCACGGTATTTTGCTACCGTCCGGCGCGCAATGTCTATGCCTTCTCTTTGTAATATTTGGGCGACGGCGTCGTCGGAGAGAATGTCCCGCACGCTCTCGTTGGTGATCAGAGATTGCACGCGGTGGCGGACGGCCTCGGCGCTGTGGGTCTCGCCGTTGGCGCCGGTGAGCGCGGTGGTGAAGAAGAACTTTAATTCAAAAATGCCGCGGGGGGTGGCGATGGATTTGTTGCTGGTGACGCGGCTGACGGTGCTCTCATGCAGTTCCACTTCGGCGGCGATGTCGCGCAACGTGAGCGGGCGCAGGTGGCTGATGCCGTGGCGGAAAAACGCGTCCTGGCGGCGGACGATTTCGGCGGAAACGCGCAAAATGGTCTGGGCGCGGGATTCCAGTGCTTTGACCAGCCAGGTGGCGCCTTGCAGGTGNNCGGGGCATGGTTTCGGGGTTGATTTCCAGGAGCCAGTCGGACAGCCCGGTGGCGGTGATGGGCATCGGCCGCATCAGCACGTCCGGGATCAGGGTTTGCAGGGGTTCGATGTCGTAGGCCGCACCTGGTTTGGGGTTGAGGCGCTTGATTTCCAGAATCATGTCCTGCAGGTCGGCGGCGTCCACGCCGCAGATGTCTTGCAGGGCGCGCAGGTCGCGGCGGGCGAGCAGGTCGAGATTAGCGAGCAGGGCGGCCATCGCGGGGTCGAAACGGTTTTTTTCAACGAGCTGGACTTCCAGGCATTCGCGCAAATCGCGGGCGAACAGGCCGGTGGGGTCGAAACGCATCATGCGGGCGCGCACCGCCTCAACCTCGGCCGCGGTGGCGCCGATCGTGGCGGCGATCAGCTCCGGCGGGTCCGCCAGGCGGCCGGCTTCGTCGAGGGCGGCGATCAGGGCGGCGGCGATCGCCAGTTCCAGGCGGCGGGAAAAGGCGAGGCGGGCCTGCTGCTCGAGGTGCTCGCGCAGATTGGGCTTGCGGTCGGAGATTGAGTCGATGAAGGAATAGTCGTCGTCCTCGCCGCCGGAATGCTGCGCATAATGGCCGCCATCGGCGACGGTGCCGGCGTCGTAGCTGTTGGTGTTGTCGATATCGAGCGGCGCGTCGCCGGCGGCGGGAAGCTGGCCGGAGGCGGCGAACACCGCGGCGTCCGGGGCTTCCGGCGGGAGGGCGGCGATTTCGATGGTTTCGGGCTGCGGGGAGAATTCGGCGACGCTGTCGGGGTGGGTGAGGAGGGGATTTTTGATCAGCTCCTCTTCGATGAACTGGGTGGCCTCGAGGTTGGAGAATTGCAAAAGCTGGATCGCCTGCCGCAGCTGCGGCGTCATCACCAGAGACTGCGACTGACGCAGGTCGAGACGGGGACCGAGAGACATGCATAACTGGTAACTGAAAATTCCGGCAAGGGAAGCGGCTTTTGGCCCGGAAAATGCATATGTTCGGAAATTAATTTGTTGATTTTTTGGATGTTTTGTAGAAGTAATGAAAAGGTGAAGTAAATCATAAGGTTAAGTAAAAGAAAGCAGCGCTTTTTTGAAAAAAAGCGCGCAAAAAACTTTTGCTCCTGGGGGAGTGGGGACCGGGATTGCCGTTAAGCGCCTCCGCTGGCGGCGCTTAACGGCAATCCCGGTCCTCACTCCCCCAGGAGCAAAAGTTTTTTTGGTTCTTTTTTTTCAAAAAAAGAACATTCTTGCCTCTTGATGGAAAGGTGGCGGGGTGCGCTGCGCGCAACCCGCCCTACGGGGTCGGGGCGTTTTTAGAGGCTGAATTTTTCGCCTAGGTACACGCGGCGGACGTCTTGGTGGGCCACGACTTCGTCGGGGATGCCTTCCATGAGGACCTGGCCGTCGTGCAGGATGTAGGCGCGGTCGATGATCTCTAAGGTTTCGCGGACGTTGTGGTCGGTGATCAGGACGCCGATGCCCCGGCCCTTGAGATAGTTGATCACCTGCTTGATGTCGGCGATGGCCATCGGGTCGATGCCGGCGAACGGCTCGTCGAGCAGCATGAACGCCGGATCGGAAGCCAACGCCCGGGCGATCTCGACGCGCCGCCGCTC
>PLFB01000103.1:13068-13416 GCA_003137135.1 Acetobacteraceae bacterium | reverse complement strand
GCCGGGCCGTCGATGGCGATGATCACGGCGCCGCGAAGTCCGCGCCCAGCCGGCGCATCAGGGTCACAAAACCCGGAAAACTGGTATCAATAAACCGCGCATCGTCGATCCGCATTTTGTCGTCCGTCGCCAGGCCAAACACCAGCGCGCTCATCGCCAGCCTATGGTCCATCTGCGTCATCACCAGCCCCCCGCCGGCCGGCCGGCCGCCATGGATGATCAAATCGTCATCATCGATGTCCACATGCACGCCGCCCGCGCGCAGCATCGCCGCGGTCGCGGCCAGCCGGTCGCTCTCCTTGACCCGCAGTTCCGCCAGGCCGCGCAGCCGCGACACACCGCGCGCGA
>PLFB01000103.1:0-13032 GCA_003137135.1 Acetobacteraceae bacterium | reverse complement strand
GGAAACGCCGCGGAGGACGGATCGCCCGGCACCGCCACGTCCGCGCCCCGCAATTCCGGCTGCCCCACCAGCCGGATCAGGCGCCCAGAACCCTGCCGCTCCACCGTCACCGCCGCACCGAAATGCCGCAGCATGTTTTCGGAATGGTCGCGCGTCGCCTCCGGCTCCTCGACCACTGTAACGCCGCGCGCGTTCAACCCCGCCAGCAGCAACGCGGATTTTACCTGCGCAGAGGCGACGGGAAGACGATACGTCAGCGGCAGCGCATCCCGCGCGCCCTGAATCGACATCGGCAGCCGCTCCCCGGGCCGCGCTGAAAACACCGCGCCGCAAGCCCGCAGCGGCTCAATCACCCGCCGCATCGGCCGCCGCCGCAGCGACGCATCCCCCGTCATCACCGAAAAAAAATCGTGGCTCGCCAAAATACCCGCCAGCAGCCTGGCCGCGGTGCCGGAATTGCCCATATCCAGCACGTCCTCCGGCGCCGTCAGCCCGCCCAGCCCGCGCCCCGCCACCAGCCAGTCCGCGCCCTCCCGAAGAATCTCGGCACCCAGCGCGCGCATCGCCGCCGCGGTGCGCAGCACGTCCTCGCCCTCCAGCAACCCGGAAATCCGCGTCACCCCCACCGCCAGCGCGCCGAACATCAGCGCGCGATGGCTGATCGATTTGTCACCGGGAACACTCACCTCGCCGGCCAGCGGCGCCATCGGACGAACGGCCGCCAGCGGCCTTAAAACGGAAGACTCCATGCCCCAGGCGATTAGCACGCGCGCGGATGTTTGACATAGGGCGAAGGGCGTGGCATCGCGCCGCCCTCCCGCGCCCTGCCATGCGCGCCGCCATTTGCGAGGTCACAATGCCCAAGCCGGAACTCGGTGACAAACATACCTGCGTCTCCTGCGGAACCCGATTCTTCGACCTGGGCAAAACCCCCGCCACCTGCCCCAAATGCGCCACCGAACAGCCGCAGGAACAGCCGCGCCTGAAACGCCAGGCCCCGCTGCCCGACGAGATCAAGAAAGTCGTCAAACCCGTCCCCGTGGACCCCGATGACGTGGACGTCGAAGTCGCCGAAGACGACGCCGACGAAGATATCCTCGAGGACGCCGACGACCTCGAAGACGACGCCGACGTCATCGACGCCGACATCGACGTGCAACCCGAGGCTGATGATACCGAGAGGTAAGTAAGGCCAGGGGGCGCTGCNNGGTCCAGGGGGGCAAAGCCCCCTTGGCCTTACTTCCCCCCAGGCTCCATCAGCCAATGGGTGTACCACGGCCGCAGGGCGTTGGCGGGCAGGGGGCGCGCGAACAGGTAGCCTTGGCCGTGGGTGGTGCCGAGGGATTGCATGAGGCTGCGGGCCTCGGTGGTTTCGATGCCTTCGGCGATCACCGCGCTCTGGGTTTTTTGCGCGTGGGTCGTTATTTTTTCAATGAAATGGCGGTTGCGCTGGGCGGTGGGGGCTTTCTGGCTCAGCGCGCCGAGTACGATGCTGCGGTCGAGTTTGACGGCCTTGAAGGGCAGCGTGAGCAGCGCGTCGAGGTTGGGCGTGAAGGGGGTGATATCGTCCAGCGCGACGCTGTAGCCGGCGTCGCGCAGGGTTTCCAGCACGCGGGCGATGGCCGGCAGGTCCGTCACGGGCTGGGTTTCGGTCAGTTCGAAGCGCAGGAATTGCGGCGTGATCGCCGTGGCCTTTTGCAATCTTTGCAGCACCGGCATCAGGTTTTTGTGCAGCATCGCGTCCAGCGGCAGGTTGAAGGCGAACGCCAGGCCAAGCGCGTCGAATTCGCCTTCGATGCGGTCGCGCAGCGCCCGCTGCACGATCAGGCGGCTGAGCGCGATGGCGTGGTCGCCATTGATCATGGCGGCGATGATGGCCTGCGGGCCGACCAAGGCGCCGGTTTCGGTTTGTACGCGCGCCAGCATTTCGACGCTGGTAGGGCGGCTATCGCTCAAGCGGATGATGGGCTGGTAGCGCAGCCGGATGGCCTGCGAGTCGTTAAAAGTCTCCGGCAGTTTGGGGGCGACGTGCTGCGCGGCGTTGATGGCGGCCTGTTTCAGGCCGCGCTGCAACTGCGGGAAGGTGACCGGCAGGCTGAGGATGGGCGTGCCGGTGAGCCGGTTTTGCGCCGCCGGCTGGCCCAGCATCAGCAGCGGGATCGGCTTGTCGGTATCGCCCAGCGTCAGGTCCAGCAGCGTGTCGAACCAGGCGCCGGCGGCCGGTTCCTCGACCGCGACGGCGAAAAACTCGATCGGCCTGGTGGCGAGCGTGATGACGGCGTCGCGCGGCTGCTGGTGTTCGATGAGTTGGGCGGGCTGCGAGGCTCCATTGGCCTCGCGGAGAGCGGCTTGCCATTCCGGACCGGTGATCGCCAGAATTTTTCTATCCATCCAAATAAAATCCGAACGCCTTCCGCGCCATTTAGTTGCTGACTGTTTAGAGCATTGAAAGAGTCGGCGCGATAAAATTCTGTGTTTCTTGAAAGCATTGCGTATCAAAATAAAATCTCTTCGAATCGTTGCGTGGCGATACGAGTCTTTTTAGACGATAACCGCGATGGGACAGACGCATTGACATGATTCCAGGTTGTGTGCACCCGGTTTTCGTTGGCGAACGGAAATGGTACGCCTGCGGCACAGTCCGGAAGCACGTAGTTAATTTCTAAAAAAACGCTGCTTTTCTTAGCGCGCGGGCTTCGCGCCGGCCGGGGCGGCGCTGGCGCGGCGCAGGCCGCGTTCGCCCAGAAACAGCAGGATGGGGGCGGCGATGAAGATCGAGGAGGAGGTGCCGACGACGATGCCGAACAGCATGATCCACGCAAAACCGGAGAGTGCGGTACCGCCGAAGAGGGCGAGCGGCAGGGCGGCGAGGAACACGGTGCCGGAGGTGCCGAGGGTGCGGTTGAGCGTTTCGTTGATGGAAAGATCGATCAGGTCCCGCAGTTTCATGGTTTTGTATTTGCGCAGGTTTTCCCGCACCCGGTCATAGACCACGACCTTGTCGTTGGTGGAGTAGCCGATGATGGTGAGGATGGCGGCGATGGTGACGAGGTCAAAGGGAATGCGCGTGACGACCATGAAGCCGATGGTCTTGGTGGTATCCAGCAGCAGCGTGGAGACGGCGCCGGCGGCGAACTGCCATTCGAACCGGAACCAGATATAGGCCAGGATCATGACGAAGCTGAGGCCGAGCGCTTCGAGGCCCTGGGTGAACAGGTCGTGGCTGACGGAGGCGCCGATCGCCTGCGTCGAGAGGATCTTTGCGCCGGGGGCGGCGGTGTTGAGCGCGGTGACGACTTCCGAGATGGCGGTCTGGGTGGCGTTGGCGTTGTCGCGCGATTCCAGGCTGATCAGGACGCCGTTCTGCGCCGCGGCGCCGGTGCCAAAACTCTGCAGCGCCGCGTCCGGCAGGCCGGCTTTGCCGAGGGCCGCGCGCAGGGCGGAGAAATCCGCCGGCTGCTGGGTCTGGATTTGCAGCACGACGCCGCCCTTGAAATCCAGGCCTAGATTGAGGCCGGGGTAGAAAAACAGGATGAGCGAGGCGGTGGAGAGAATCGCCGAGACGATGAGGCCGGCGAAGCGGCCGTTCATGAAGCGGATTTTGGTGCCGTCCGGCACGAAGCGGAACATCGGTCGCATGAACATTTTTCAGGAATCCCTCAGACGGGCAAGGCGGCGGGGCGGCGGGCGACGTACCATTTGCTGGTGATCAGCCGCACCAGCACCGTGGCGGTGAACAGCGTGGTGATGATGCCGACACAGATGGTGACGGCGAAGCCGCGCACCGGCGGGGAGCCGAAGATGAACAGCGTGACGTGCGCCAGCAGCGTGGTCACGTTGGAGTCGATGATGGTGCCGTAGGCGCGCTTGTACCCCGCCTCAAGTGCTGCCAGCGGTTTGCGGCCGGCCTTCACCTCCTCGCGCACGCGCTCGTTGATCAGCACGTTGGCGTCCACCGCCATGCCCAATGTCAGCAAAATGCCGGCCATGCCGGGCAGCGTCAGCGTGGCGCCCATGACGGAGAGGATGGCGAGCATGATGAACAAATTCATCACCAGCGCCACGTTCGCGAACCAGCCGAACAGGCCGTAGAACGTGGCCATGAACACCAGCACCAGCACGAAGCCCAGCGCCAACGAATAGGCGCCGGCCTTGATCGCGTCGGCGCCGAGTTCCGGGCCAACGGTCTGTTCCTCGACGATGTTCAAAGGCGCCGGCAGCGCGCCGGCGCGCAGCAGCAAAGCCAGATCGGTGGCGCGCTGCGGCGAAAAACCGCCGGTGATGGAGCCTGAGCCGCCGGTGATGGGCTCACGGATCACCGGCGCCTCGATGATCTTGCCGTCCAGGATGATGGCGAACAGCTTGCCGACATTGGCGGTGGTGACGTCGGCGAATTCGCGCGCGCCGAGGGAGTTCAGCGAAAACACCACTTCCCACTGGCCGGTCTGCGGGTCGGTGCTGGCCTGCGCGTTGGTCAGGTCCGCGCCATCGACCGCGACGTCCGAATTGACGATCATTTTCTCCCCGGGTTCGTCCGCCATCGGCAAAATTTCATCGCCCAAAGGCGGCACCGGCCCGGGCGTCGCGGTTTCGTCCACCATCTGAAAGGTCATGTGGGCGGTGGTGCCGATCAGGGTTTTGATTCTTTCCGGATCAGAGACGCCCGGCAGTTGCACCACGATCTGGTCGGTGCCCTGGCGCGCGATTTGGGGGTTCAACACGCCGGAACCGTCGATGCGGCGCTGGATGATGGTGATGGACTGGTCGATCGCCTGGCTGCGCCGCGCGATCAGCGCCTGGTTGGGTATGGTGAGGGTAACGGTGCCGTCCGAAGCCACGTTGAGGGCGAGGTTGGGGCCGGCATTGCCCTGGCCGTAGGTGATGAGTTTTTGCAGCGCGGCCTGCGCGGCGGGCGCGTCCGCGGGGCTGAGCAGATGCAGGGTAACGGCGTTCTGGTCCGGGTCGGCGTGCAGGCCGGTATAGCCCAGCGTGGCGCCGCGCATCGCCTGGCGGGCCTGGTCCAGGACGCTGGCGAGATCCTGCTTTTCGACCGCGGAAAAATCGATCTGCAGCAGCAGATAGCTGCCGCCGCGCAGATCGAGACCGAGATGCACCTGGTTCCACGGCAGAAAGCCGGGCCAAAAACCCGGCCGCGGCGCCAGATTGGGCAGGCTGAGCAGGATTCCGAGCGCGCAGAGGGCGGCGATGCCGAGCGTTTTGGCGCGGGTGAAGTAAAGCATGATAGGCGGGCGGCTCCTGGGCGTCCTTGGGGCGTTAACGGATGCCGTATGGCCGGGGGGCAAGTTGCGCGCAACCCCGCGCGGATTTAGAGCAAGCAAGCGGTCGCTTTTTTGAAAAAAAGCTCCGCAAAAAACTTTTGATTGCCCCGGCTCTGAAGAGCCGGGGGAATCAAAAGTTTTTTGGTTACTTTTTTTCAAAAAAGTAACTTCTTCCTTCCCTTAGGGAGTCGTTCATGGCTGAGCTGGCAATCGGTCTTCTAGGCGCCGGGCATTTCGGGCGGTTTCACGCGCTGAAGGTGGCCGCGTCCGGCCGGGCGAAGCTGGCGGGCATTTGCGACCCGAACACCGAGCGCGCGCAGGCCGTGGCGTGGGAGGCGGGCACGCAGGTGCTCTCCCAGGCGGCGCTGCTGGCGGCGAGCGATGCGGTCATCATCGCCGCGCCGGCGGATTTTCATTTTGAGCTGGCGGGCGCGGCGCTTCGGGCCGGCAAGCACGTGCTGGTGGAAAAGCCGATCGCGGCGACCCTGGACCAGGCGGCGCAATTGGCGGAACTTTCGCGGGCCAAGGGTCTGGTGCTGCAGGTGGGGCATCTGGAACGGTTTTCCGCGGCGCATGGGGCGGTGACGAGCCGCATGGGCAAGCCGCTCTATATCGAGGCGGTGCGGATCGCGCCCTTCAAGCCGCGGGGTACTGACGTCTCCGTCATTCTGGACCTGATGATCCACGATCTGGACCTGATTTTGGCGCTGATCGACGCGCCGATTGACCATGTGGACGCGGTCGGCGCCTCGGTTGCCTCCGCGCATGAGGACATCGCCAACGCCCGGATACGCTTTGGCAACGGCGCGGTGGCGACGATCACCGCGAGCCGGATTTCGCTGAAAACCGAGCGCAAAATGCGGATTTTTTCGCAAACCGGCTATCTGACGGTGGATTTCGCCGCCCGCAAACTGACCCTGATCGGCCGCGACATCGGGATGAAACTACCCGGCTTCGAGGAATTCGGCGTCGAGCAGGCCGGCTGGGAGGACCACGACGCGCTGGCCGCCGAACACGCGGCGTTCGTGGCCTCCGTCCTGGACGGCGCCCCGGTGGCGGTGGACGCGCAAGCCGGCAGCCGCGCCCTGGCGGCCGCACTGGCGGTGACCGAGGCGATCGCGCGAAGCCGGGCGGTGGCGATGGCGAGCGGGCTGGTGACGTGACGGGGCCGGCTTCGACGGGCGAGCCGGACGGCGCGGCCATGCGGGCGCGCGTCGCGGCGAGTTTTGGCAAGCAGGGGCTAATGCTCACGCTGGGGGCGGCGCTGGGCGAGGTGGCACCCGGCGCGGTCGAGATTTCGTTAAGCCCGGCGCCCGGCGTCACGCAGCAGCACGGCTTCGTGCACGCCGGCGCGGTGGCCGCCATCGCGGACACCGCCGCGGGGTATGCGGCCCTGACCCTGATGCCGCCCGGCCGCGGCGTGCTGACGGCGGAATTCAAGATCAACCTGGTGGCGCCGGCGGTGGGCGACGTGATCGTGGCGCGCGGCCGGGTGGTCAAAGCCGGGCGGACGCTGACGCTGGCGCGGGCGGAGGTTTTTGCACTCACCAACGGCGCCGAGCGCCTGGTGGCGATGCTGACGGCGACGCTGATGGCCATAGAGGGGCGGGACGGCGTGACGGATTAAAACTCTTGCATTGTTTCCTTGTTTCCTTACAATCCGCCGCATGCTCGCCAAGTTGACATCGAAGAACCAGTTGACCCTGCCCAAGCAGGCGCTCGAGGCTGTCGGCACGGCCTCGCACTTCCGGGTGGAGGTGGAGGATGGCCGGATCGTGCTGACGCCGGAGCGGCTAGGCGCGGCGGATGCCGTGCGGCGCAAGCTGCAGGCGCTGGGGATCACGGAAGCCGACGTCGCCGACGCCGTGGCATGGGCCCGGAAACGGCGCCGCTGAGAGCGGTTTTTGATACCAATATTGTCGTTTCGGCGCTGGTCTTTGGGGGCGTTGTGGCGCGGCTGCGGGGCGCCTGGGCGAGCGGCAAGCTCACACCGGTGATTTGCCAGGAAACCGTTTTGGAACTGCTCGAGGTGATGTCGTATCCAAAACTCAAGCTGAGCGCGCCGTCGCGTGATGCGCTGCTGCAGGATTATTTGCCGTTTGGTGAGATCGTGGTTCTGCCGGTGCCGCTGCCGGCCTTACCCGTCGCTTGCCGCGATGTTGACGATGACCTGTTTTTGCACCTGGCGCTGGCGGCGGGGGCAGATGCGTTGGTCACCGGCGATCAGGACCTGTTGGCGCTGCGGGATAACGCGCCCATGCGGATTCTCACCTTCAGGGACCTCCAGCTCCGCGGCTCTTAGCGCCTGAACAAGCTCGTTCATGGTCGCGATGATTGTTTACGAATCAGGGGGTTCGGGGGTATCGTTAAATTCATGGCCGTCTCTCTGGAAGCGCAAAAATTCATGTCGCCGAAATTGCGCGCGCAACTGGCGCGGCGGGTGGCGGAAATTTGCGGGCTGGGGCTGGTGTTTTGCGGGCTGACGCTGGCGGTGGCGCTGGTCAGCTACCATCCGCTGGATGCCTCGTTCGATAGCGCCAGCGGCCCCGCTTCGGGGGCGGCGCGGGTGCTGAACCTGGCGGGGCCGGCCGGCGCCGGCATCGCGGATATTCTGCTGCAGGGTTTTGGCGTCGCCGGCTTCGTGCCGGTTTTTCTGCTCCTGGCCTGGGCCTACCGGCTGGGCACGCGCGGCGGCATCGGGCGGCTGCGCTGGCGCGTGGTGCTGGGTGCGGCGTCGATGCCGCTGGCGGCGGCGGCGCTGGCCATGGGCGCCGCGGTGGCGCGGCTCAGCATCGCCTGGCCGGTGCCGGCCGGCATCGGCGGCGCCGCCGGGCTGCTGATGGGCGGCGGCGTGGTGGGCGCCGCGCATTCCGCCCTGGGCCGCGCCGGGGACGCTTTGGCGCTCATCGTGTTTGGCGCCGGCGCGCTGGCGGCCTTGGGCTTTGCGCTGGGCATCACGCCGAGCGAGTGGCGGCGCGCCGGCCGGCAGGTGGGCAAGGCCGCCGCGGTTTCCGCCACCGGCGGCAGGCTTGGCGCGGAAATGGTGAGTTCCTGGATCACCCCGCTGCTGACGCATACGTCCCCGCCGCCGGCGCGCAGTTGGACGCCGCCGCCCGAGCCGGAAGACGCGCCGGTGCTGAAATTGAAAGGCGCCGGCCCCAAAATCAAGCCGCCGGCCGCGGTGAAAAAGGCGCCGCCGAAGCAGGAATTCTTGCCGCTGCTAGAACCGGGCTGGAATTTCCCCAGCGTTTCGCTGCTGCGCCCGCCGCCGGCGCGCGCCGCCGTCGGCCCCTCCGCCGAAGCGCTGCAGAATAACGCGCGGTTATTGGAAACCGTGCTCGGCGATTACGGCGTGCAGGGCAAGATCGTGGAAATCCGCCCCGGCCCGGTGGTGACTTTGTATGAGCTGGAGCCGGCGCCCGGCATCCGCTCTTCGCGCGTCATCGGCCTCGCCGATGACATCGCACGCAGCCTCTCGGTAGTGGCGGTGCGCATCGCCACCGTCACCGGGCGCAACGTCATCGGCATCGAAGTGCCCAACGCCAGGCGCGAAACCGTTTTCTTGTCGGAACTGCTGGCCGGGGCGGAGTGGGAGGCGCAGGGCGGCAAGCTGACGCTGGCGCTGGGCAAGGACATTTCCGGCGCGCCGGTATTTGCCGATCTGGCGCGCATGCCGCATCTGCTGATCGCGGGGACCACCGGCTCCGGCAAATCCGTCGGCGTGAACGCCATGATCATGAGCCTGCTGTTCCGCCACGCGCCGGAAGACTGCCGGCTGATCCTGATCGACCCAAAAATGCTGGAACTTTCGGTTTATGACGGCATTCCGCATTTGATGGCGCCGGTGGTGACGGAACCGGCGAAAGCGGTGGCGGCGCTAAAGTGGGTGGTGCGGGAGATGGAACGGCGCTACCGCTCGATGAGCCAGCTTTCGGTGCGCAACATCGGCGGCTACAACGACCGCGTGAACGAAGCCCGCGCCCGCGGCGAGGTGGTGACCAGGCGCGTGCAGACCGGTTTTGACGCCGAGACCGGCCGGCCGGTGTTCGAGGACCAGAAGCTGGCGCTGGAGCCGCTGCCCTTCATCGTCGTGTTCATCGACGAGATGGCGGATCTGATGATGGTCGCGGGCAAGGAAATCGAAATCGCGGTGCAGCGCCTGGCGCAGATGGCGCGCGCCGCCGGCATCCACGTCATCATGGCAACACAGCGGCCCTCGGTGGACGTGATCACCGGCACCATCAAGGCGAATTTTCCGACCAGAATATCGTTTCAGGTGATTTCCAAATTCGACAGCCGCACGATCCTGGGCGAGCAGGGTGCGGAACAGCTTTTGGGCCAGGGCGACCTTTTATACATGGCCGGCGGCGGCCGCATTACGCGCGTGCACGGGCCGTTTGTATCGGACAGAGAGGTTGAGGACGTGGTGGCGTTTCTGCGCGAGCAGGGCGAGCCGGATTACCTGGACGAGGTGACGGAACCGCTAGATGAGTCCGCGGTGCCGGGGCAGGACGGGTTTGGCCTGCTCGGCGGGAATACGAATGCGGAAGCCTCGCTATATGACCAGGCGGTCGCGGTGGTGGCGCGCGAGGGCAAGGCCAGCACCTCATTCATTCAGCGGCATTTGAACATCGGTTACAACAAGGCGGCGAAGCTGATCGAGCAGATGGAGAAGGAAGGCGTGGTCAGCGTGGCGAACCATGTCGGCAAGCGGGAGGTGCTGGTGCGGCGGGAGCGCGATGACGAGTGAGCCGCGCGTAACAAAAATTTTTTTGCCGGCTTAAAACGATGGAGGAATTCTATCGGTTTTGCTTGTCCTCGGGGTTCGTCACCCATGTCTGGAAGTCCGTCACCCGGCAGGACCACAAGAACCTGCGCGCGGCGGTGTCAAAATACCTGCCGGCGGATGGGGTGGCGATCGATGTGGGGGCGCATGGCGGGCAGGTCACACGGCTGCTGGCGGGCATCGCGCGCGACGGTTTTGTGGTGGCGGTCGAGCCGAGCGGCTATGCGCGCGCGGTGCTGCGGCTGGCGCTGTGGCTGCGAGCCTGCCGCAATGTGGTGGTGGTGGCCGCGGCCCTGGGTGCCACCGCCGGCGCGGCGGTCATCCGCACGCCGATCAAGCGGCGCGGCGATATGGGGTATGGGCTGGCGAACATGGTGGATGGCGGCGCCCATAGCGTGGCCGAGCCGGTGGCCATGCTGACGCTGGATTCGCTGGTGGCGGCGCTGGCACTGACGCGGGTTGATTTTATCAAGGCCGACATTGAAGGTTTTGAGGCGGAGCTGATCAAGGGCGCGGCCGAGACGCTGCAAAACCACCGTCCGGCGGTGTACTTGGAAATGGATGAAGGGTTTTTGCGGCGCGCCGGCGGCTCGCTTGCAGGGTTGTGGCGGGACCTGATGAGCATTGGGTACGCGGGCTACGAGATTCGGCCGGATGGCACGCTGTTGGCGATCAACGCGCCGCGCGCGGGCGATGTGCTCTGGCTGCCTGGTCAGCAGGCTTCGTCAGACGTCTCTCTGCCGTGAGATAAGGCAGAAAACGCCTTTAATTTCACACATCGTGTCGCGCGAGGCGAAGTTCGGCCGGGGTTCTGCCTAATTTTTCCTTGCTTAAAAAGAAAAGTTATTTCATCCTAGGAATACGGACGGGCACGATAGGGTACGTCCGGGCGGCTGGGTCATCAGGGATGAAGGGCGAGGGTGCATGACAATAGAAAATCCAGGGGTCGAGAACGTCCCGAATTACGGCAGCGATGAACGGGCATTCGCCGCGCATGAAATGAAGCGGGAAACCAACTGGCTCGGCGCCTTCGTCATCGGCCTCGCCGGCACCATTCTGGTCACCGGCATCGCGCCGGTCATGGTCACCACGCTAGGTGCGGCCAGCGTACCGGTCACCGTGGTGATCACCTGCACCGGCTGGCTGCTTTGCCTGTTCCTGGCCGAACTCGCCGCCATGATGCCGGACCGCACCGGCGGCGCCCCCTCCTACGCCTACCCCGCTTTCAAAAACCGCTGGCCCCGCCTGGCGAAACATATTAATGGCGTGACCGCGTGGATGTACTGGCTGGGCTGGTTTCCGGTAGGCCCGCTCAATATGATTCTGGCCTCGTTCTACCTCGCCGCCCTGTTCGGCCTCAACACCACCGCCGGCATCAACCCGCTGGGCACGCCGATCGCTTACTGGACGCTGGCGATTTCCATCGTCGGGATGCTGCTGTTTTTCATCCCCGCCTATCTTGGCATCCGCTTCGGCGCCGGCTTCGCCAAAATCCTCGCCGTGCTGTCCATGGCGCCGCTCACCTTCATCGCCGTCGCCTGGATCTTCGCCCCCGGCGTCGTCCACATGAACGAGCTCTGGGGTTTCAAACATCTCGACGGCACCAGCTTCTTTTCGCCGATGAGCGGCTACAACTGGCTCACGGTTTATATTGCGTATTCGTTTCTTTTGACCTGGAACGTCATCGCGATGGAAGCCGCGGCGTGCTATATCGGCGAATGCTCCGATCCGGAACGCGATGCCAAAATCGCGCTCAACCTCGAGGGCGGCTACGGCGTGTTCATTTATACGCTGATCCCGATCGCCTTCGTCGTGGTGCTCGGCGCCAAAGCCCTGTCCAACTCCGCGCTGGCGGACCCGAAGGCGATTTTCGTCACCTTCGCCGGCAAATTGTTCCCCGGCTTCGGCGGCGCGCTGGACTGGATCATCGCCGGCATGCTGATCATCGCGCTCGCGCTCTCCGCGCTCAACGCCATCATGGGGTCCGGGCGCGCGCTCTACCAGATGGCGCTGGACGGCGAATTTCCAAAATTCTTCCAAAAGCTCAACAAGCACGGCGTGCCGGCGAATGCGATGGCGTTCAACGTGTTCTGCTCGCTGATCGTCGTGTTCATGGGCGGTGCCGTGCAAATCTATACCTTTTCCAACGTCGGCTACACCGCGTCGTTCATTCCCGTCCTCATCGGCTATTTTCTGCTGCGGCAGGACCAGCCGAACACGCCGCGGCCGTTCAAGCTGCCGGAGTTCATGAAGTACGTGGCACTCGCAATGGCGGCGTTCTATTTCATCATCTGGTCCTATGGCGGATACATCTACTCCGTCATCGGCGGCGCGCAGCTTTACTACATTCTCGGCTGGGTCGTGCTGTTCGCCTACCTGCCGTTCTACTGGTACCGCACCTATGTCGAAAATCCGCGGGATGCGAAACTCTCCACCGGCAAGGTCGTGGCGGGTGACTAAAATTCTGCTGGCCTCCGAGGGCCGCAAATTCGCCCCGGAGGTCATTGCGAAAGCGGTTGAAATGGCCGGGCCGGGCGGCTCGGTGCACGTGTTCTCCATCGCCCGCGTCTATGGCGTGGCCTTGGGCTTTCCCAATCCCTGGCTGCTGCCTTCGCGCCGCGAATGGGCGCAGCAGCGCGACCAGGTGGCCGACGCGGTCGCCGCGATCCGCCGCGCCGGGCTGCGCGCCGAAGGCGGCGTGGCGGGGACGCGCAATGCCGCGAAACGGATCAATGCGGAAGCGGTGCGGCTGGGCTGCGAGACCATCGTGATGGGCGCGGATGCGCCAAAACACTGGCTGGTGATGGACCTGATGTGGTCGCAGGAGCCGTACCGGACCAGGAAAAAAGCCAAGTTACCGGTACAACTGGTGTTGGCGGCGTAGGCGAGAAAGCAAGCGGTCGCTTTTTTGAAAAAAAGCTCCGCAAAAAACTTTTATTTACCGCGGCGTTTGAGCGGCCACAGTAT
>PLFB01000025.1:2467-3025 GCA_003137135.1 Acetobacteraceae bacterium | reverse complement strand
AAAACGCGCAATTCTCATCCGCCTCATCGGGCAGCAACACGGCGATCATTCCATCGCCATGGGCCACGACATCCTGCCAGCCGAGATGGCATTGCGCCTTGCCCGCGCGCTTCTTGCCCAAGGACAGCAGTCGGCAGAGCCGCGCATAGGCTGGCCGATCGGTCGGGTAGACGAGCAACGAAACACCGTCCGTCAAATCCAGCCGGCAGCCGACGATGAGACGGATGCCCGACGCTTTGGCCGCCTCATATGCGCGGATGATGCCGGCGAGCGAATTGCGATCGGTAATCGCCAACGCCTCGATGCCCAGATACGCCGCCTGCGCGAACAGCTCCTCGCAGGAACTGGCCCCGCGCAGAAATGAGAAATGCGAGGTCACCTGCAGCTCGGCATAGCGCGACCGCGGTTGGGTTATTTCGCCTGGGCCGGCGTTGCCTGAACCAGCCGCACCTAACCCGGCCGGGCTCATCCGAAAATCCCATGCAGATACCAGGATTGCGCGCCGGTTTCAGGGTGCTCGCCATCGCCGGCCCGGAAAATCCAGAAACGTTCGCCTTG
>PLFB01000025.1:0-2368 GCA_003137135.1 Acetobacteraceae bacterium | reverse complement strand
CCGCCGACGCGATTGGCGAGAATGTCGACCAGGCTCGACACGTCGGCATCCGGGCCTTCGTCCAACAGCGAGGTGCGGACCTGCTTTGCCTCGAACGGCTCGGCCAGCGTGGCGCACAGGATCATCGCCTCGACGCCGAACCCGGGATCGATGGTCTCCAGCTTGTCGCAAAGCAGCCGCGTCAGACGTTTTACATCGCGGTTGGGCTTGGCGGTGCCTATGCGGATGGCTTGCACGTCGCTATCCACACGATGGAACAGCAGATCGAGCCGGCGCGCGCCGACGCCTTTCGCCACGAGCAGTTCGCATAAGGTGACCACTAGCTTTCCGGTGTATCGCGCCAATGTCTCCGCGGCCCCGATCGGTTCAGCAAATTGCCGCCGTGCCTCGATCAGTTCCGGAGCGCGGATCGGTTCAATCGGCTCGCGTAACCGTCCCAGCGCCTGATCCAGCCGGCGGTGCAGCACGGATCCAAAACGCTGCGCCAGCGGCGCCCGCGGCTGGTTGGCGATATCCGCCACCCGGTCGAAGCCGAGCCGGCGCAATTGGTCCACCATGTCACGCGGCAGGCGGAGGAAGGCGAGCGGTAGACGCTGAAGCAGGGCAGAGCTCTCGCCGGGCGGCACGACAATGACAGATTTGGAAGAGGCGCGCGCAAAAGCGTGCGCCGCCCCCCAGCTATCCGCCATGGCCACGCGCGCCTGGATGCCGGACGCCGCGAGGCGCGCCATCATGTCACAAAGCATGGCGTTCTCACCGCCATGCAAATGCGCTGCCCCGGTCGCATCGATGACCAGGCCATCCGGCGCGTCGATCGCAACCAGAGGCGAATAGAGCCGCAGCGCCCACAGACCGAGTTTCTCCAGTGCCGCTGCGTCCGCTTCGATCTCAGCTTCCCGGATGTCCAGCTCCGGCACCAGAGCCTGCGCCTGCGCCACGGCCATGCCGGGTTTGAGTCCGGCTGCGCGCGCGGCTTCATCTGCTGCGTAGATCAGGCGGCGATTGCCGATCCGATGGACCAGAATGAGCTGGGCGTCTGGAGAGGTTTCCTCGGCGTTGTCCTCATGCGCGTCGTCTTGTGTCTGCCTGGGCAGGCTGGGCTCGGCCAGGCCCGGCCGCGCCAAGTCGGGCCTCTGCAGGCCGCGCCGCAGCCGGTCGATCGGCCAGTTCGGCAGGAACAGCGAGACGACCCTCATGATCACAGCCTTCCACCTCAAAATCCGCACTCTCCCCCGCGCGGCAGCGCATCAATTCCACTAACCAGCGCGTACGCCCGATCCCTGGCGCCGCCATTGGCGCCGATGGCAGCACCGACACCCGCCACTTCGTCGCCGCCGCGGTCGGCTGACCGAAATCCGCGGCGTCGCGCTGGCGCCGCCATCTGCGGATCGCGATGCCCAGCGTGCCGGAACTCTCGGCGGCGAGTTGCAGCCGGCGGGAGCTGGTCATCGGCAAGCGGCCAATCTCCGCCACGACACCGGCCAGCCCCCCATGGCGCAGCCCCTCCTCGAAGCAGGCCAGAGCCGATTCCTCGTCACCGGCTTCGACATAGATCACCCGATCCGCCGATAGCCCGGCCGCCGCCAGGCCCGGCGCGAACAAATCCTGGTTCCGAACGCACCAGAGAATCTGGCCCTTGGTGCGCGCCATGATGCCGGCCGTGAACAAAGCCGCCGCGGCGCCATCCAGCACGCCATTGCCGGCGCCGGCGACCTCATGCAAAGCCCCCAGCGCCAGCCCGCCGCCAGGTAGCCGCGCATCAATCTCTGCCAGCCCAAACGGCAGAACCCCGGCCAGGCGGCGTTCTCCTGCCTCCAGCCGGCGGATTTTTTCTCGCAAAAGATCGATGGCGGGCGATGACCCCACTTTGCCTGGTATCCTCAAAAATTTCGGTTGCTGTGTTCCAGTTTTGTTCTATAGACTCAAAAAAGAGTCAAGCAGCGAATCGGCCCCGGCCGACTCGGAAGCTGTCATGCAAGGTGAATTCCAGCTCCGAAACCCTTGCGAACAAAACGAGAAACCNNAAACTCAATCCCGAGCAGCGTCGCGCGGCCGAGCATGGCGTGGGGCAGGGGGCGAAAGCTGGGCCGCTGCTTGTCATTGCCGGCGCCGGGTCCGGCAAGACCAACACGCTCGCCCATCGCGTCGCCCATCTCATCATCAACGGCGCCGATCCGCGCCGTATCTTGCTGATGACATTCTCAAGGCGGGCCGCCTCCGAGATGACCCGACGGGTCGAACGCATCTGCACCGAGGCGCTGGGCGACAAAGCCGGCATCCTCGCTGAGGGCATAACCTGGGCCGGTACATTCCACGCGATTGGCGCGAAACTCCTTCGCGATTACGCGGTGCAGATCGGGCTCGATCC
>PLFB01000239.1 GCA_003137135.1 Acetobacteraceae bacterium | reverse complement strand
GTCACCGCCACCCCGCCCGGCGAAGTCAAACGCGGCGCCGTCGGCCGCGCTTTGCCGCAAACCACCATTGAAATCCGCGACCCCGAAAATCCCGAAAGAATCCTGGCCCAGGGCGAACGCGGCGAAATCTGCATCCGCGGCCCGCAGGTCATGCGCGGCTACTACAACCGCCCCGCCGAAACCCAAGCCGTGTTCATCGACGGCGCCCTGCGCACCGGCGACATCGGCGTTCTGGACCCGCACGGCTACCTCACCATCGTCGATCGCATCAAAGACCTCATCCTGTGCGGCGGCTACAACGTGTACCCCCGCATCATCGAGGAAGCCGCCTACCTCCACCCCGCGGTACAGGACGCCATCGCCATCGCCGTCCCCGATTCCTATCGCGGCCAGGCGCCCAAACTCTTCGTCACCCTGCGCCCGGAAACGGAAACCACAACCGCCGAAATCAAAACCTTCCTCGCCGAACATCTCAACAAGATCGAAATCCCGAAAGAAGTCGAGATCCGCGCCACCCTGCCCAAAACCCTGGTCGGCAAACTCTCCAAAAAGGAACTGGTGGCCGAGGAAGCCGCCAAAACCGCCCCCAAACAGGACGCCGCCTAAAAAATTTCTTGCGCGAGGGGATGACAAAGGCGGCGGCATTCCCTATACGTTATACAGTTGCTCTTTGCGTTAACAAGCGGAAGCGTTCATGTTCATCCCGGGTCAATTTCAGCTTTTGCGAGTGGAACCGGTACACATGAACTCTGACGTGACGAATTTAGCCGAGCCACCGGCCGCCGCCGCCGCGGGCCAATCCGGCATTTCCCTGTTTTCGGTCAGCCAGCTGGCGCGCCAGCTCGGCGTTACCGCCCGCACCATCCGGTTTTACGAGGACAAGCAACTCATCGCCCCGCAGCGCGCCGGCACCACGCGGGTCTATACCCACCGCGACCGCGCCCGCCTCATGCTCATCCTGCGCGGCAAGCGCCTCGGCTTTTCCCTGCGCGAAATAAAAGAGTTTCTTGATCTTTATGACGTGGACCCGACGCATCATTTGCAGGTCCACAAACTCCTCGGCGGCGTGCGCAAGCGCATGTCCAAGCTCCGCGAACAACTGGCGGCGATCGAGGAAAGCATGAAGGAACTAACCGAAATAGAACGCCAATGCGAGGAAGTCCTAGCCAGCCGCGTAGCCTAACACCTATCCGCCCTGCCCACGACCCCTCCCCGTCATTGCGAGCTCTTGCGAAGCAATCCATCTTTTCAAAGGCACCAGCTATGAAATTGCATCAAGAACCACCTGGTAACGTCTAAGAAGTTCTTTTTTGAAAAAAAGAACCAAAAAACTTTTGCTCCCCTTCGGGCGGCCCTGAGCCGTCCTCGGGCCAAATCCGCGCGAAGCGGAGTAAAAGTTTTTTGCTTCTTTTTTTCAAAAAAGAAGTTCTTTCTTCCTAACTTTCTAAGGGAAACACCATGACCAACGTCGTCATCGCCGGCTACGCCCGCTCACCTTTCGCCCCCGCCAAGCGCGGCAATCTCGCCCGCGTCCGGCCCGATGAAATGGCGGCGGACGTCGTGCGCGCCCTCATCACCCGCACCGGCGTGAAGCCGGAGGACATTGAGGACGTCATCGTCGGCTGCGCCTTTCCGGAGGCCGAGCAGGGCCTGAACGTCGCCCGCATGATCTCCCTGCTGGCGGACCTGCCCATTTCCGCCGCCGGCCAAACCGTCAACCGCTTTTGCGGCTCCTCGATGTCCTCCATTCACATCGCCGCCGGCGCCATCCAGATGAACGCCGGCGAGGTTTTTGTATGCGTGGGCGTGGAGAGCATGACCCGCGTCCCCATGGGCGGCTACAACCCCATTCCGTCCCCAAAACTTTATGCCGTCCATCCGGACGCCTATATCGGCATGGGCGACACCGCGGAGAACGTCGCGCAGAAATGGCAAATCACCCGCGCCGCGCAGGAGGAATTTGCATTGAAAAGCCACCAGAAAGCCGCCGCCGCGCAAAAAGACGGCCGCTTGAAAGACGAGATCGTCCCCATCAACAACGGCAAGATGGTCGTGGAACAGGACGAATGCATCCGCGCCGACGCCTCGCTCGAAGGCCTGGCCGCGCTAAAACCCGCCTTCGACCAGAACGGTTCCGTCACCGCCGGCACGTCCTCCCCGCTCACCGACGGCGCCTCGGCCGTATTGGTCTGTTCCGAGGACTACGCCGTCAAACACGGCCTCAAAATGCTGGCGCGGATAAAGTCCATCGCGGTCGCCGGCTGCGCGCCGGACATCATGGGCATCGGCCCGATCGGCGCTTCTCGGAAAGCCCTTGCCCGCGCCGGCATTTCTTCCAAAGACCTCTCGGTCGTCGAACTCAACGAAGCTTTTTCAAGCCAGGCCCTGGCCTGCATCAGAGACCTCGAACTCGACCCCGCCATCGTGAATTTTGACGGCGGCGCCATCGCCCTTGGCCACCCGCTCGGCGCCACCGGCGCCCGCATCACCGGCAAGGCGGCCGCGGTCCTGCAGCGCGAAGGCGGCAAATACGCGCTGGCCACGCAATGCATCGGCGGCGGCCAGGGCATCGCCACGGTGCTGGAGGCCATCTGATCATGGACCAAAAAATCAAATCCGTTGCCGTCATCGGCGCCGGCGTCATGGGCGCCTCCATCGCCGCCCACGTCGCCAACGCCGGCGTCAAGGTAATGCTCCTGGACATCGTCAAGCCCGGCGCCAACAACCGCAACGAAATCGCCGAAGGCGCGATCGCGAAACTCAAAAAAATGGACCCCGCCCCGCTGATGGGCAGCAAGGCCGTCCGCCTCATCACCCCCGGCAACATCGAAGACGACCTGGAAAAACTCTCCGGCGTGGACTGGATCGTCGAAGCCGTCATCGAGCGCCTCGACATCAAGCAATCGCTCTACGAAAAGCTCGAAAAACACCGCAAGCCCGGTGCCATCGTCTCCTCCAACACCTCCACCATTCCGCTCAAGGAACTAACCGCCGGCCTCCCGGAATCGCTGCTGCAAAACTTCTGCATCACACATTTCTTCAACCCGCCGCGCTACATGCGCCTGCTGGAAATCGTCGGCGGCCCGCACACCACACCCGAAACCCTCGCCGCCATCAGCGAATTCGCGGACGTCGCCCTCGGCAAATCCGTCGTCCTCTGCAACGACACCCCCGGCTTCATCGCCAACCGCATCGGCACCTACTGGATCCAGTCTGCCATGGTCCTCGCCCTCGAAATGGGCCTGGAAATCGAGGAAGCTGATTACATCATGGGTAAACCCCTCGGTTTCCCCTCCACCGGCATTTTTGGCCTCATGGACCTCGTCGGCATCGACCTCGGCCCGCACGTCAACGCCTCCCTCGCCCGCCTGCTGCCCAAAACCGACGCCTTCCACGCCATGAACCGCGATACCGCGATGATCGACAAGCTCATCGCCGAAGGTTTTACCGGCAACAAAGGCAAAGGCGGTTTTTATACCAAATCCAAAGGCCAGGACGGCAAGCGCGTCAAAAACGCCCTCAGCCTGAAAGCCGCCGCCGAAGGCCGCCTTGAATGGCGCCCGGCGCAAAAACCCGAAATTTCGGAAGTGAAAGACGCCAGAAAAGACCTCAAAAAACTCCTCGGCGCCAACACAACTGCCGGCAAATACGCCTGGGGCGTGGTCGGCCGCACGCTCGCCTACGCCGCCTCCCTGGTTCCCGAAATCTCCAGCTCCATCCACGACATCGATGAAGCCATGCGCCTCGGCTACACCTGGAAATACGGCCCGTTCGAACTCGTCGACATGCTCGGCGCCGAATGGGTCGCCAAAAACCTGACCCAGCTCGAAATCCCCGTCCCGCCTTTGCTCGCCAAAATCGGCGGCCAAAAATTCTACAAATCCGACGGCGAAAAACTCCTGCACTACGCGCCGGAAGGCCATTACATCCCCATCCCCCGCCCGCCAGGCGTGCTGCTCCTGGAAGACATCAAGCGCGTTTCCAAACCGGTGCTCTCCAACAAACACGCCTCCGTCTGGGACCTCGGCGACGGCGTACTCTGTTTCGAAATCCACGCCGAAGTCCGCGGCGTCATGCGCAACATGCTGGACGGCGACATCATCGGCCTGCTCGAAAAAACCACCGCCCTCGTGCAAAAATCCTACAAAGCGCTGGTCATCTATAACGACATCCTCGCCGAGCAGCCGCAAAAAGTGAATTTCTCCCAGGGTGCGAATATCGGCCTCGCGATGCTGGCCGTCACCATCCGCATGTGGGGCACCATCGAGAAAAACATCAAGCACGGCCAGGCCGCCTATCTCGGCCTGCGCTACGCCCCCTTCCCCGTCGTCTCCGCCCCCGTCGGCCTCGCGCTTGGCGGCGGCTGCGAACTCCTGCTCCATTCGGACGCCGTGCAGGCCTACGCCGAAACCTATTGCGGCCTGGTCGAAGTCGGTGTCGGCCTCATCCCCGGCTGGGGCGGCTGCGCCACCATGCTCGGCCGCTGGCAGCACGCCAAGGACACGCCCAAAGGCCCCATGCCCGCCGTCGCCAAAGTTTTTGAGACCATCTCCACCGCCACCGTCGCCCGCTCCGCCGCCGAGGCCAAAGAACTCCTCTTCATGCGCCCGGATGACGGCATCACCATGAACCGCTACCGCCTGCTGGCGGACGCCAAAGCCAAAGCCCTGGCGCTCGCCGCCAACTACACCCCGCCGGAGCCGGTCACCGTCAAACTCCCCGGCCCCGGCGGCAAAGTCGGCCTCAAAACCGTCGTTGAAGGCTTTGCCCGCCGCGGCATCGCCACCCCGCACGACGTCACCGTCTCCAGCCACCTGGCGGACGTCCTCACCGGCGGCGACACCGACATTTTGGACGAAGTTTCAGAAACCCAACTCATGGACCTGGAGCGCCAGGCTTTTATGTCCCTCATCCGCACCAAGGAAAGCCAGGCCCGCATCAAACACATCATCGACACCGGCAAGCCGCTTCGTAACTAAAACTCATCCACGTCAGCCCCGCCCGGGGTAACCAAAAAACTTCTATTCCCCACGGCCTTTGAGCGGCCAAAGTTTGGCCACTCAAAATCCGGAGAAATCAAAAGTTTTTTTGGTTACTTTTTTTTCAAAAAAAGTAACTTCTTACTAAACTCAAACCAGGGAGCCGATCATGCCAACCTACAAAGCCCCACTCGCCGACATGCGTTTCGTCCTGCACGAACTCCACGACAGCCAGTCCACCCAGCACCTGCCCGGCTGCGAGGATTTCTCGCCCGAACTCATGGACTCCGTCCTCGAAGAAGCCGCCAAGCTCGCGGAGGAAGTTTTGTTCCCCACCAACCAGACCGGCGACCTGGAAGGCTGCACCTACGAAAACGGCGTCGTCCGCACCCCCACCGGCTTCAAGCAAGCCTACAACGCCTTCCGCGAAGGCGGCTGGACCGCCATGGCCTCATCCCCCGAATATGGCGGCCAGGGCATGCCCGTCTCCGCCAGCATCCTGGTCGAGGAAATGATCTGTTCCGCCAACGTCGCCTTCAGCCTCTACCCCGGCCTCAGCCACGGCGCCTACCTCGCCCTCTACCACCACGGCAGCGAAGAGCAGAAAAAAACTTTTCTGCCCAACATGGTCGCCGGCAAATGGTCCGGCACCATGTGCCTCACCGAAGCGCATTGCGGCACCGATCTCGGCCTGCTCCGCACCAAGGCCGTCCCCAACGATGACGGCTCCTACACCCTCACCGGCAGCAAAATTTTCATCTCCGCCGGCGAGCACGACCTGACCGAAAACATCATCCACCTCGTCCTCGCCCGCCTGCCGGACGCGCCCTCCGGCGTCAGAGGCATCTCCCTCTTCGTCGTCCCCAAATTCCTGGTGAAGCAAGACGGTTCGGTCGGCGCCCGCAACGGCGTCACCTGCACCTCCATCGAGCACAAAATGGGCATCAAGGGCTCCGCCACCTGCGCGCTCTCCTTCGACGACGCCAAAGGCTGGCTGGTCGGCGAAGCCCACAAGGGCCTGCGCGCCATGTTCACCATGATGAACACCGAACGCCTCTCCGTCGGCATCCAGGGCCTCGGCGTCGCCGAAGTCGCCTACCAGAACGCCGTCACCTACGCGCGTGAACGCATCCAGGGCCGCTCCCTCACCGGCGCCAAAGCCCCCGACAAAGCCGCCGACCCCATCATCGTCCACCCGGACGTGCGCCGCATGCTGCTCACCATGCGCGCCTACATCGAAGGCTGCCGCGCCCTCTCCGGCTGGGTCGCCCGCGAAATCGACATTTTGCACCGCTCCACCGACGAAGACGCGAAAACCATCGCCGACGATTTTACCGCCCTCCTCACGCCGGTGGTCAAAGCCATGTTTACGGATCTGGGCTTCGAAATCTGCTCCTCCGCCATGCAGGTTTACGGCGGCCACGGCTACGTCCGCGACCACGGCATGGAGCAATACGTCCGCGACGTCCGCATCTCGCAGATCTACGAAGGCGCCAACGGCGTCCAGGCGCTCGACCTCGTCGGCCGCAAACTCCCGCAGGACGGCGGCCGCCTGCTCACCCGCTTCCTCGACCCGGTGATGGAATTTCTGGAAGCCAACGCCGCCGTTGACGGCATGGACCCCTTCATCGCCCCGCTGCAAACCGCGCTCGAACACCTGCAAATCGCCACCGGCCACATCATGGAAGCCGGCATGTCGAATCACGACGAAATCGGCGCCGCCTCGGTGGACTATCTCCGCCTGTTCGGCCTGGTCGCGCTCGGCTTCATGTGGGCCCGCATGGCGAAAATCGCGCTCCCCAAAGCCGAAGACAGCGCCTTCTACACCGCCAAAATCGGCACGGCCAAATTCTTCATGCAGCGCCTCCTCCCCCAAACCGCCGCCCTCCTCTCCGCCATCCAATCCGGCTCCGAAACCATGATGCACTTCGCCGAAGCGGCCTTCTAACCAGCGCACTTTGATCCCGGCCCACCACCCTTTCCACGTCATGGCCGGGCCACGTCATGGCCGGGCCACGTCATGGCCGGGCTTGACCCGGCCATCCACGCCTTGCTGGCCGCGCCTTGCTGGCCGCGCCATGAACACACCCCCCCTCGTCATCGATGTCAAAGCAAGCGGTCGCTTTTTTGAAAAAAAGCTCCGCAAAAAACTTTTATGACTCCGGCGTTTGACCGGCCACAGTATCGCCGCCTAAGCCGACTGCAGCCGCTGCCCAGACGCCGAACCCGCACCGCCAACCGCCGGCGTCTTCTTGTATTTCGACGCCACCCCCGCCGGCGCCGCTCCAATATCAATACCCGCCTTCTTCAACTCCGCCTTCAGCTCATTGCGAAATGCGTGATAATCCACCTGCGTCGAGTGCCGCAGCCCGGCGCTGAACTTGAAATGCGGATGCTCGATCTCATGCTGGATCGCCGCCGCCATATCGGCCGGCCGCGCATAATCCCCCAAAATCTCCGCGCAGGCCAGCCGCGCCTGATAATCCGCCAGCGGCCAGATGCAGCCCAGCGGTTGGAACAACCCGATGAAGTACAGCGTCTTATGCTCCGCATGCATCATCCGCCGGAACAACGGCACCCGCGCCGCATGCTGAAAGTTGATGAATTTCGGATCAAAGAACGGAAAACTGATCCAGAACCCGGTGCACGCGCAAATGATGTCAAACGCCTCCACGCGCCCGTCGGTAAATTCCACCCGATCGCCGAGCAGCCGCTTGACCCCCGGCCGCGGCCCAATGCGGCCATGCCTGACAAAATCAATAAAATCCGAATTCAGCGTCGGATGATGGCTGAGCGGCAACGCCGTATTCTCCGGCAGCCCGTAGTTTTTGTAATTCCCCTGCAGCAATTTCAGAATTTTCGCGAACGACCATTGCTTGATCGGCCGCGGCAGCCATTTCGTCTGCGCCGCGAACACATCTGAAGGCTTGCCAAAAATATATTTCGGCACGAACCATTGCGGGCTGCGCATCGAGACGCAGACCTTTCCCGCGATCCGCGCCGTTTCCACCGCGACGTCGCAAGCGGAATTCCCGGCGCCGATGACCAGCACGTTTTTCCCCCGCCATTCCTCATTCACGCCCTTGAAATCATGCGAGTGAATATACTTGCCATCAAACTTCCCTTCATATTCAGGAAATTTCGGATTCCAGTGATGCCCATTGGCCACCATCAGCACGTCAAACGCCTCGGTCGTTTCCCGGCCTTCCGCATCGACCCACGCAATATCCCAGCCACCGTCGCCATTTTTCACCGCCGACGTCACCACCGTATTGAACCGGATTCGATCATACACGCCAAAATGCCGGGCGTAGGATTCGAAATAAGCCTGCAATTGCCGATGATTCGGATAATCAGGATAATCCGCCGGCATCGGAAAATCCTCATATTCCGACCAGGTCTTCGAACTGATGATATGGGTGTTTTCATACACGCTGGAATGCCCCGTCTTGGCATTGAAAACCCAGTTCCCGCCGACCTTGTCGTTCTTCTCGAACACCACAAACGCCAGTCCCGCCAGCGCGCAATTCTTCCCCGCCGCGATCCCGGCCGGCCCCGCCCCGATCACACATACGCGTTTCGCCCCGGCCATTTTCCGCTCCTGGATTGTTTCCACCATTCACCTTGTGGCAAAAGTTTCCCTTGAGAATTAGGACTTTTACCGCATTTTTTGTCAATCAAAATCTGCCCGCGGCGAAACCCTGCCAGCAGGCCTGCTAAACGACCATCATACTAACATTTGGTTATCACGGAAGCGCCGCCCAAACGGCACCAACACCGTCAGCCCCACCACGTACAAAAACAACACGCTGTAAAATATCGCAAACCCCCAAATCGGCACATTCCAGTAGATCAGCCCATCAACCCAATGCGCGATCATCGGCTCCGGCGCCGTCCGGTTCCCCGTCAATTCATTTTCCCAGATCGTCAAAAAACACGCTTTTCCAGCCAGCGCCTGCCCCGCCACCACCGCCATAATCCCCAAATGCAGCAAGCGCAGCCACGCCCACCGCACCAGCCGCCACCCCGCCTTTGCTCCCACCGGGATCACCACCAGCGCCAAAACATTGAACGCGATAATCACGAAATGCACGCCCAGGATCACCTGGGCCAGGCCGGCATCAGACAATCTTCTCCACCGCCTTCAAAAATTTCCCCGAATCCGGCGCCGTGAGACTCGAAAACCACGTCCCCAGCCCGCCATCCTTGCGCACCAGATACTTGAAAAAATTCCATTTCGGCGCCGCCAAAAACCCGCCCTCGCCCGCCGCCCATTTGAAAAACGGGTGCGCCGCCGGCCCTTTCACATCCACCTTCTCCATCATCGGAAAATCCACGCCATAATTCAGTTCGCAAAAACTCGAAATCTCGTCGGCACTCCCCGGCTCCTGCCCGCCAAACTGGTTCGACGGCACGCCGATCACCACCAGCCCAGACTCCTTATGCATCCGCCACAGCGCCTCCAGCGCCTTGTACTGCGGCGTAAACCCGCACTTGCTCGCCGTATTCACCACCACCAGCGGCCGCCCCCGCAGCGCGCCCAGCGGATACGCCTCCCCCTTCAGCGTGCGAAACTCAAAATCATAAGCCACGGCCATTTTGCGCCTCCCAAAAATTCCCTTACAAAAGATTACATGAGCAACCCCCCCTCCGCCATGCAATCCCTCATCACAGTCATGGCATCCCTGCGCCACCCCGAAACCGGCTGCCCCTGGGACCGCGACCAAAATTTTGCCACCATCGCCCCCTACACCATTGAGGAAGCCTACGAAGTCCAGTCCGCCATCGAATCGGGCGACCCCGCGCAACTCAAGGACGAACTCGGCGACCTTTTGTTCCAGGTCGTCTATCATTCCCGCCTGGCGGAAGAAAAATCCTGGTTCACCTTCGACGACGTCGCGCAAACCATCACCGCCAAAATGATCTCTCGCCACCCCCACGTTTTCGGCAACGCCAACGCGCGAGACAGCGCCGCGCAAACCACCGCCTGGGAAGCCCAAAAATCCGCGGAGCGCGCCGCCCGCCACGAAACCGGCATTTTGGCCGGCATCGCAAAAACCCTGCCCGCCCTGCAAAAAGCCCAAAAACTAACCGCCCGCGCCGCCCGCACCGGCTTCGACTGGCCCAACCCGCAGGCCGTCCTCGACAAACTCGCCGAAGAAACCACAGAACTCCGTGAAGAACTCGAATCCGCCGACCCCGCCCGTCTCAGCGACGAACTCGGCGACATGCTTTTTGTCCTCGCCAACCTCGCCCGCAAACTCGGCCTCAACGCCGAATCCTGCCTCAAATCCGCGAACGAAAAATTCACCCGCCGCTTCTCCCACATCGAAGCCACGCTCGCCGCCACCGGCCGCACCGCCGCGCAAGCCAGCCTCGAAGACATGGAATCACTCTGGACCCAAGCCAAGGAACTCGGCCTATGAACACCCTCCTCGCCGGCCACGCCCGCTTCAAAACCGGCTATTTCCAAACCCACAAGCACGTCTTCGAGGACCTTTCCGTGCACGGCCAGCGACCCCCCGCCATGGTCATCGCCTGCGCCGATTCCCGCGTCTCCCCCGAAGTCATTTTCGACACCGCCCCCGGCGAAATCTTCGTCGTCCGCAACGTCGCCAACCTGGTTCCCACCTACGCGCCGGACACCGGCAATCACGGCACTTCGGCGGCCCTGGAATTCGCCGTCACCGCGCTCAACGTCCGCACCATCGTCATCCTCGGCCACAGCCAGTGCGGCGGCATCCGCGCCCTCGTCGCCGGCCCCGCCGGCGACCACGGCGACTTCATCGAATCCTGGATGGCCATCGCCCACCCCGCCCGCGCCCGCGTCTGCGACTCGCCAGACGCCCCAAAAACCTTCGAAGCCAAATGCGCCCAATGCGAACGCGAATCCATCCGCGTCTCACTCGCCAACCTAGAAACCTTCCCCTGGATCGCCAGCCGCGTCGCCGCCGGCACCCTCACCCTCGCCGGCCTGCACTTCAACGTCCAATCCGGCGAATTGGAAACCGTCTCACCACCCTGACGCCAAACGCCCTAACGCTCACCCATCCACGTCATGGCGAGCGCTTGCGAAGCCATCCATCTTTTCGAAGGCACCGGCGATTTAAAGCCATTTAAACCCGTGCGCCATCAATCCAGCCAAACCGATCGCCACGGTGATCAGCGCACCGAAAGTAATCCTGAAATCGCTCTTTTGATCCTGCCGAAGCTCACGAATATCGGCCTTCATTTCAATCAAAATTTCCTTTGTGGACACGGCAATCTGCTCGAGAACCGCCAAACGCGCTTCCACATTTTCATCCTTGCTTAGGACTTGATGCTGTGAGCTTTCCGCCATCGATCACCATGCAACCGTTTTGACAATGCACCTTGCCGCGCCGCGCCACTCCGGTCAATCAACCCCCTCAAGCCGCCAGCACAGTCTCCACCCCCCCAGCCCGCACCGCATCCGCCAGCGTCGTCCCATCCAGCTCATGCGCAATCGCGTCCCGCACCCTTCGCATCACCTTCCGGATCGCGCAGCTCTGCTCATCCCTACAATCATCACACCGCCGATAATAATTCACGCTCACGCACGAAAGCGGCGCCAGCGGCCCATCCATTATCCTGACCACCTGCCCAAACGTAATCGCCTCCGGCGCCTTCGCCAGCGCATACCCCCCGCCCCGCCCCCGCCGGCTGCGCACCAGCCCATTGCGGTTCAGCTCCAGCAGAATCGCCTCTAAAAATTTCTTCGGCAAATTCTCCTTCTCCGCGATATCGCTCACCAGCAGCAACTCGTCATTCGTCTCCCTCGCCAGCACCAGCAGCGCCTGCAGGGCGTACTTACACTTTTGTGACAACACGGTTTTTTACCCTTTCGCGGCAAGGCGGGAGAAATTTTTTCTGGCGCCGTGATTCGCTTTAGAGAAACTTCATCCAAAAGTCCAGTTTTCCCATAGGCTTATCAAAACCGCCCCCGCTCCGCCGGTTGCCAGCCGCCGCGCCCTCCGTCATGTTGCGCGCAACCAACAAAGCGGGGTTTTCATGCGTCATACGGGACATATTTTTCGCGCGGCCGGCGCCGCACTCCTCCTCACCGCCACCGCCGCGCCGGCGCGCGCCAACACCACCTTCCCGCCCATGCGGCCCGGCTTCTGGCAGGGCACGATGTACATGCACATGAACATGTCCGGCCAGCCGCCGGATACCGACAACACCCCGATGATCACCTACAACTGCCAAACCGCCGCCTCCATGGCCGCCGAGATGCAGCGCATGGCCGGCGCCGTCCCCGGCTGCACCTTCGACCTCGAGGGCGGCGGCGGCACCTACACCGTCACCACCAACTGCAAGAACATCGGCGGCCAGCCCGGCATCCTCACGGGCACCGGCACCATCACCATGCAGGGCGACACCGGCATGCACATGGTGGAAACCTCCAGCGGCAACATGGGCGGCATGCAGATGTCCAGCAACATGACCGGCGATTCCAAATGGATCGGCGCCTGCCCCGCCGGCGTGCAACCCGGTGATTTCGGCAGAATGGTCAACGGCGCCTTCCAAAAAGAAGGCAACATGCTTACCGCTCCCCCGCCGCCGCAGCAATAAGGCAACCCGTCGGGTGGGGTGCGCTTCATCAACCCCGCCCAGCCCATCGGCATCGATGGTCCCGGCCGGCTTCACATCCGGATGCTGCGCGCTCAGCGTCACTGCCACCGTCACAGCATGGGACATTTTGGGCTCCGCCACGCAAAGCAGGAAGAAAGCAGTTACTTTTTTGAAAAAAAGTAACCAAAAAACTTTTGCGCGCCCGGGCGGCAAGCCTTTGTCTAAAAAGTGCTGCTACCCCTGCAACGTCACCACCGGCGCCAGCGCGGCAAAATTATGCTGCAGCACGCTATCCATCCACCCCGCATGCCCCGTCGAACTCGGCACCACCGCCGCCGCGCGCGGCGCATAGCTCACCGCCGGCACCTGCACCGCGGCGGCATCCACCGTCGCCGCGGGCGGCGACAAAAACGACATCTGCCCGCGCGATGCCAGCGTGATTCCGGCATCGCCATGATCCCGGAAGAAGTAGAACCGATCATGCGCGAAACTGCCCGGATTGGCGAACGTGAACGTGTAGCTCGCCGCCGATTCGCTCACCGTCAGCACCCCGTCGCTGAACGAAATCCCGGTCACCAGGCTCGCCGCCACCCCGGTCAGGTCGATCGCGTCGCCCTTGGCGAAACCCTCGATTGTGCCGGCGAACGCCGAAGCGGCGCCAAGCGACAACGTTTCGCCCGGAGCCCCCAGAATGACACTCTCGTTCTTGCCCACCCTGCCGTCCAGCGTCAGGTTGCCCATGCCGGAATCCACCGTCCCCTTGCCGAACAGCGGGCCGCCGATGGTCAAGCCCGCGTCACCCAGCGCCAGGATCGTGCCGTCATTATCCACCGCCATCGTGCCGGCAAGCGAACTGCCCCCGCCAAACTCCCACTCCGCATTCCGATCGACCACGAGATCTGAAAAATTATAGAATCTGCCGTTGAAGTCGATGCTGCCCGCGGCCGTCGCGCGCGCCAGGTCCAGGGTGCCGCCGCCGCCCCCGACAAACCCATAGACCTCGGCGCCCGGTTTCAGGATCAGTTCGTTGGCGGAACCGGGCTGGAAAAAGATGCCGCCAGACCGGGCGTCGATTATCCCGGAATCGACCACCGTGCCGCTGCCAGTAACGTCACCGATTATGGTACCCAAATTATCCAGCACCGAGCCACCACCCAAATACACGCCGCCGCGGATCAAACCGGTATTCGTCACCTTCCCCCCGGCATCCACCGCCACAGCTTCGGACGCGTCGATATAGCCGCTGTTGAAGACCGAGCCGCCGTTTTGCAGGTAAATTCCGGTGCTGACGCCAAGCTCGTTGATGGTGCCGGTGTTCACCACCTTGCCGCCGTCGCCCAGCACGATCGCGTCAAAATTGAAATATCCGCTCATCACCCCGGCATTCGTCACCTTCCCGGCGCCGCCCTCGATGACGATACCCCCCACGCTCGGCTCAAAGCCCGAAGCCCCGGCAATCAGGCCGGCGTTGAGCACGGTGCCGCCCGCCATCGCATAGATACCGGCGGCCATCGTGTCGTTCGGGCTGCCGCTGGCGTAGATCACGCCCTCGTTGACCAGCGTCAGCGCGCCGCCCGCCGCCACCACACCGGAAAGCCCGGTCACGAGCCCGCTGGCCGCGTTATAAAGCAACCCGCCGCCCGCCAGATCCACCCCAGCGCCCAGCGAACCCGTATTATTCCCGCCGCCGATGATGTTCCCGGCATTATAGACGAACCCGGCGGCGCTCAGTTCCACGCCATAGATCCCGGCGGTAATCTTGCCCCCCGCGTCATTATAAACCGACCCGCCGGCCAAAAAGACGCCAACCTTGCCGGCCTGAATTTTTCCGTAATTGTAAACCTCGCCGCCGCCGGCCAGCACAACGCCAGCATGTTCCGCCTTGATCACCCCGGTATTGTTGACATAGCCGAAGGCGCCCATCGAAATGCCGTCGCGCTTGGTGGCCTTCACGAACCCGGAATTATACACATAGCTGCCCGCCCCGCCGCCCAGCAGAATCCCGGCCGCCCCGCTCACCGTCCCCGAATTGAGCGCATAGCCGCCGCCGGCCATCACAATGCCGTCCTGAAACCCCTTCAGATTGCCGCTATTCTCCGCCGTGCCAACGCCTTGCAGGTACGCCCCAATTCCCAGCGTCGCATGGATTTTGCCGTCATTGAAAATCTCCCCACCGCCGGCGGTGCCGAACACCGCGATCCCGCTGGCGGCGAGAATATTCCCCGCATTGACCACATGCCCAGGTGCTCCCAGCAAAATGCCCAGATCGGTATTCGTGCTGCCGACACTCTCGATCTCGCCCCGGTTATGCACATGAAACGTGCCATCCGCCGGCCCAAACACCGCGGCGCTGAAGGTATAACCATCGTAAACGCCGGCCGCGCCATAGGCATCGATCGTGCCGTTGAGAATAACGTCCGGCGTCGCCGTGCTCAGCGTAACCGCGACCGTGGTGATGGAATCCGGCATCAATCTCTCCCAGTTCTTAATTTCAATTCTCGAAAGCGCTCTGACGTTACAAAATGCACCAATATTTTCCTAGAAAAAAGTGATAAATGGGAAATTAAAAAAATAAAACTTGTCAAAAAAACGGAACTCTTCATGTCGAGCCCGATGTCGTGTCACGCGTTTTTCGCAATACCCGACTAATAAAATAGTGTTAGATACATTATACCGGCCGGCGTCAGGCCTGACCAAAATCTTTCCCGCCGTCCTTTGAGTCCTGGGACGGTTCAAGAAAAACCCAGCCAATCGGTCGTCACGCTTGCTTCCCCACAGCCCCCAGCGCCACCGCCTCCGCCACCTTGATCCCATCAACCCCAGCCGACAAAATACCGCCGGCATATCCAGCACCCTCACCCGCCGGATACAGCCCGCTCGTATTCAGGCTCTGAAAATTCTTCCCCCGCGTGATCCGCACCGGCGAGGATGTCCGCGTTTCCACCCCCGTCAGCACCGCATCCGCCCGGTCAAAACCCTTGATCTGCCGGCCAAACGCCGGCAGCGCCTCGCGGATCGCTTCGATCGCGTAACCAGGCAGCGTGCCCGCCAAATCTCCAGGATTCACATAGGGTTTATAGGAAGGCACCACGTCCCCCAGCGCCACCGACGCCCGCGCCGCCAAAAAATCTCCCACCATTTGCGCCGGCGCGGCATAGCTTTCACCGCCCGCCAGAAACGCCGCCGCCTCCCACCGCCGCTGGAATTCCACGCCCGCCAGCACATCCCCCGAAAAAAAATCCTGCGGTGTCACCCCCACCACGATCCCCGCATTCGCATTGCGCTCATTGCGCGAATACTGGCTCATCCCGTTCGTCACCACGCCCCCCGCCTCACTCGCCGCCGCGACCACCGTCCCGCCCGGGCACATGCAAAAACTATAGACGGAGCGCCCATTTTTCGCATGATGCACCAGCTTGTAATCCGCCGCGCCCAGCAGCTTGTGCCCCGCAAATCCGCCGAACATGTGCCGATCAATCATGGACTGCGGGTGCTCGATACGAAACCCCACCGAAAATGGCTTTGCCTCCATAAAAACGTGCCGGCGCCGCAGCATCGCAAACATATCGCGCGCGGAATGTCCCACCGCCAGCACCACCTGCCGCGCCGCCAAAAACTCACCGGTTTCCAGATGCACGCCCCGCACGCATCGGGACTCATCAATCTCCAAATCCACCACCTTCGCGCCAAACCGGTATTCCCCGCCCAAATCCTCAATCGTGCGCCGGATCGCCTCCACCATCCCGACCAGCCGGAACGTCCCGATATGCGGCTTCGCGACATAAAGAATCTCCTCCGGCGCCCCCGCCTTCACAAACTCCTCCAGCACCTTCCTGCCCAAAAACCGCTTATCCTTGATCTGCGAATAGAGCTTTCCATCCGAAAACGTCCCCGCCCCACCCTCGCCAAACTGCACGTTAGACTCCGCATTCAACACGCCCTTTCGCCAAAACCCCCAAGTATCCTTAGTCCGCTCCCTAACCACCTTCCCCCGCTCCA
Organism: Acetobacteraceae bacterium; assembly: GCA_003137135.1. Classification (GTDB taxonomy): domain Bacteria; phylum Pseudomonadota; class Alphaproteobacteria; order Acetobacterales; family Acetobacteraceae; genus Acidocella. The sequence goes on along the minus strand of PLFB01000239.1, from coordinate 5,421 downwards.
GAACAATCGGCCGGAATCCCATTTGCGCCAGCGTCAGCGCCGCAAAAATCCCGCAAGGCCCCGTCCCCACCACCACCGGCCGCTCCACCCCCACCGCAGCCCTCGCCACAAACTTGTAGGCAAAATCAGGCGTTTTTTCAGCCCCAACAGCAACCCCCGTCGCGACCACCGCATCAACCGTATAAACCAGCCGGATATCGCTTTTTTTCCGCGCATCAAAAGCCCGCCGGAAAATGGTAAAGGACTCCAAATCGCCATCGCGTACGCGAAGCCGCGCTAACACCGCCTCGCGCAACGCAAAAGCGGAATGATCCAGCGGCAGATCAAGACCAGTAAGGCGAAAGCTAGGCACGGGAAAGCAGTTACTTTTTTTGAAAAAAAAGTAACCAAAAAAACTTTTGCGCGCTTTTTTTCAAAAAAGCGCTTCTTCCTTAAGCATACCTTCTCAAATCCAGCGTCCTAGGATACTCCGGCCCCAGCACCGCCATCGGCTCAGGTGCTGGCCCCGGGGTATGCCCGATCGCAAAAAACCGCGACCGCCGCCTGGCCTCCGCCGAATTCGCATTCACCGGAAAATCATCATATGCCCGCCCGCCCGGATGCACCACATGATGCGTCATCCCGCCAATTGAACGCCCCGACCACTTATCATAAACATCAAACACCAGCGGCACCTGCGCCTTAATCGTCGGGTGCAGCGCCGAGTATGGGTTCCAAGCCTTGAACCTCACCCCCGCCACATATTCCCCCTGCGTTTCCGTTCGCTGCAGCGGCAGCGCGGCGCCGTTGCAGCTCAAAACATACCTCTCATCGACCCAGCCCGACACTTTCGCCTGCAGCCGCTCGGCGGAAGAATCCACATACCGCGCCGTCCCGCCCGTCACCTGCTCCTCCCCCAGCACGTGCCACGGTTCCAGCGCATGCCGCAACTCCACGTGCATATCCCGAATTGTCATCTCGCCAACCTGCGGAAACCGGAATTCGATATGCGGCGCGAACCATTCCGCATCCAGCGGAAACCCGAACGCGCCAAGCTCCTCCAGCGCATCCTTGAAATCTGCCACGTTGTAATGCGGCAGCAAAAACTCGTCATGCAGCCTGGTCCCCCACCGCACCAGGCGCCGCTCATAAGGTTTCTCCCAAAACGCCGCCACCGCGGATCGCATCAGCAACACCTGCGCCGCCGACATTTCCGCATGCGGCGGCATCTCAAACGCCCGAAACTCCACCAACCCCCTTCGTCCGGACGAAGAATTCGGATCATACATCTTATCAATACAAAACTCCGTCCGATGCCCGTTGCCGGTCATATCGGTCAGAATATTTCTGAAAAGCCGGTCCACGAGCCAAGGCGGCGTCGTTTTTTGGCGCCCCACCTGCTGAAACGCGATCTCCAGCTCATTCAGCGAATCCTCCCGCGCCTCATCAATCCGCGGATGCTGACTCGAAGGCCCAATAAACAACCCGGAAAACAGAAACGACAACGACGGATGATTATGCCAAAACCCCAGCATGGATTTCAACAAATCCGGACGCCTTAAAAACGGCGAATCCGCCGCGCTCTCGCCGCCCATGACCACATGGTTCCCACCCCCGGTCCCCACATGCCGCCCATCCAGCATGAATTTTTCCGTCGCCAGCCCCACCTCGCGCGCCACCTCGTAAAGCTGCGTCGTCCGCTCGACACTTTCGGCCCAGGATTTCGCCGGATGAATATTCACCTCCAGCACCCCCGGGTCCGGCGTCACAGAAAAATTCAAAACCCGCGGATCTTCCGGCGGCAGATACCCCTCCAGCACCACTTTTCGGCCAAACTCCTGCGCCGTATCCTCCACCGCGGCCGTCAATTCCAGCCAATCCTCCACCGCATAAAGCGGCGGATAAAACACGTGTAAAATGCCATCCCGAGACTCCACCGTCAGCGCGGTCCGCACCACCCCCGGCTCCTCTCGCCCCACCACCGGCAATTCCTGCTGCACCGGCCGAAAACCTTCGATACCGCCCAAGCCCGGCACCTCCCGCATCCGCCGAAAATCCGCCCGCTCCGGCAATGTCTCCCTGGGCGCCAGCGGATCAACCTCAAACTCGGTCTCACCCTTCTCCGGGTCCGCCCAAGGCAAACTTTCCAGCGGCAGCCGCAACCCAATCGGCGAATCCCCCGGCACCAGAAACATATGCTCGCCCCGGAAAAACCATTTCCCGCTCTGCCACCGCCGGCTCCCATCCTGCACCACCCGCCGCAGCGGCAACACACTCCCCACCGTGGATGAAAGCCCCTGCCCAAACACTTTCGCCAGCCGCTTGCGCTCCAACTCATCCCGCAACCGCGACTCCTCCACCACCACATTCGCCGGCAGCCGATGCTCCCGCCAAAGATAGTAGTGAATATCCTCATAAGCCGGATTCACCAGCCCCGGATCCACCTGCAATCTTTCCGCCAGCGCCCCGGCGAACGCCGCCGCATGTTTCGCCTCCGCATCATCCTTGTCATCATCGCTCGCCAGCAGCTCCGGCTCGCGCCACACCGCCTCCCCATCCGCCCGCCAATGCGCGTGGATCGCCCAGCGCGGCAGTTGCTCGCCCGGATAATGCTTGCCCATATTATACGTCAGCGCCGCCCCCGGCGCCCATAGCGGCATCAATTTCCGGATCAGCTTGCCGGCGAATTTCCGTTTGGTCGGCCCCATCGCATCAATATTCCACTCCGCCGCCTCAAAATCGCTCGCCGCGACAAATGTCGGCTCCCCCCCCATCGTCAGCCTTACATCATGCTCGCGCAGCGCCAGGTCCACCGCCTGCCCACGCTGCAAAATATCCTGCCACTGCTTGCCCGTATAAGGTTTTGTGACCCGCGGGGTTTCCTTCACCCGCGTCACCGTCATCGCAAAATCAAACTCGGTCTCAACCTCGCCATTCACCACGCCCGAAATCGCCGCCGCCGAAGACGGCGAAGGTGTCGCCGCCAGCGGAATATGCCCCTCCCCGGCCATCAGCCCGGACGTCGCATCCAGCCCGATCCACCCCGCCCCCGGCAGATAAACCTCCGCCCAGGCATGAAGGTCCGTAAAATCGTGCTCCGGCCCCGCCGGCGCATCCCCCACCGGCTTCTGGTCCGCCACCAGCTGAATCAGATACCCGCTCACAAACCGCGCGGCAAAACCCAGATGCCGCAAAAGATTCACCAGCAGCCACGCCGAATCCCGGCAAGACCCTTTTGCCTCCGTCAGAGTCTTTTCCGGCGACCACACCCCCGGCTCCAGCCGCACCACATACGCAATGCGCTCCGCGATCAGCCGGTTCACCATCACCAGCATATCCACCATGCGCACATCGCTCTCACCGATCGCGCTCGACACCGCATTAATCAGACTCCGCAGCTTCTTCCCCGGCTGCCGCAGCACCCTGAACGGCGCCAGTTCCTCCCCCAGAATCTCGTCATACTCAAACGGATACGTCTCCGCCGACGGCTCCAGAAAAAAGTCAAACGGATTGATCGTCGCCATATCCGCGACCAGATCCACCGTCACATCAAAATGCGTCACGCGTTCCGGAAACACCACGCGCGCCAGAAAATTGCCCTGCGGGTCCTGCTGCCAGTTCAAAAAATGCGCCTCCGGCGTCACCTTCAGCGCGTAAGACACAATCGGCGTCCGCGCATGCGGCGCCGGCCGCAGCCGTATCGTCTGCGGCCCCAGCGACACCGGCCGGTCATATTTGTAAGAAGTCCGATGCGTAATCGCGGCGTGGATCGACATAGAATTTTCCTAAAACTTCGGGAACATTTTCAATCAGCACGCCACTTCCGTTTTTGCAATGCAATATCAGCATTCCAGCCCGGACCCGTCGGGTGTAACCCACCGCTTGTCTCGCGACCCACGTGCCGGACGAACCTACCCCCTCGCCGTCAACAACACATGGTTCTTCTTCCCGGCCGACAATTTTCTTGTCCCCTCAACCACAATCACCGCCCCCTCATCCTCCACCACCACATCATCCAACCGCGCTCCGCCGCCCCGTATCAGCCGCCTGGCCTCTCCATTACTCCCCGCCAGCCCCGCCCGCACAAACAACGCAAACGCCGGCATCCCCGCCGCCGCCTCCGCCACCGGAATTTCCACCGTCGGCAGCCCCTCAGCCGCCGCCCCCTCCTCAAACGTTTTTCGGGCCGTCTCCGCCGCCGCCGCCGCCGCGTCCCGCCCATGCGCCAGCGCCGTCGCCTCCGTCGCCAGCACAATTTTCGCCGCATTAATCTCGGCCCCGCTCAGCGCCTCCAGCCTAAGAATCTCCGCCAGAGGCAAGTCCGTAAAAAGTTTTAAAAACCGCCCGACATCCCCATCCTCGGTATTCCGCCAGAACTGCCAATACTGAAACGCCGGCAACTTATCCGCCGTCAGCCATACCGCCCCCGACGCACTCTTCCCCATCTTCGCCCCAGACGACGTCGCGATCAGCGGCGTCGTCAGCCCAAACACCGTTTTTTGCTCGGTCCGCCGAATCAGATCGATCCCCGAGACGATATTGCCCCACTGGTCAGACCCGCCCATCTGCAGCGTCACCCCAAACCGCCTGTTCAATTCCCGAAAATCATAGCTCTGCAGTATGGAATAATTGAATTCCAAAAACGTCAGCCCCTGCTCCCGCTCCAGCCGCGATTTTACCGAATCAAACGCCAGCATCCGGTTGATCGAAAAATGCACCCCCACATCCCGCAGCAACTCCACATAGCCGAGCGCATCCAGCCACTCCGCATTATTCACCATCAACGCATCCGCCGCACCCTCTCCAAACCTGAAAAACACTTTTAGCACCCGCCTGATGCCCGCCATGTGCCGCGCCAGCACCTCATCGGTCATCAACTGACGCGCTTCCTCCCGGAACGACGGATCGCCGATCCGCCCCGTCCCCCCGCCGATCAGCGCAATCGGCTTATGCCCGTGCTTCTGCAAAAGCCGCAGCAGCATAATCTGCGTCAGGCTGCCCACATGCAAAGAATCCGCGGTCGGATCAAACCCGATATACCCCGCCACCTTTCCCGCCAGCAGCGCCGCATCCAGCGCCTCCTCATCGGTGCACTGAAACACAAACCCCCGCGCCCGCGCCTCGGCCAGAAACCCACTCTTCGCCATCAAACAAACTCCAAACCTCAGCCGCCGGTTACCACACCGCCCCGCCCCCGCCAAAACACCCTTAGCCCCGCCACCGCCACCACCACCGGCGTCAACAACACCCCCGTCCGCATGAACACAATCGGGCAAAACGCCGGCCACAAAAACAGCATCGCATCCAGCACATCAATCCGCCACCCCCGCCTGGCCGCGCACGCCGCCAGCGTGTTCGGCCACAGCTCGCTTTCCAGGAAACACGCCGCATCGGGCCGCCAGTGATCGAGGAACCGGTTCACCCAGGCCGGCACATCCAGCG
>PLFB01000205.1:254-10864 GCA_003137135.1 Acetobacteraceae bacterium | reverse complement strand
CGATGACCATGGTGCGGCCCTTGGCAATCCGCAGCAAATTGGCGTTGACCAGCGCTTCGGATTCCGGGTCGAGCGCCGAAGTGGCCTCATCGAGGATTAATACGCGCGGGTCGGAGACGACGGCGCGGGCGATCGCCAGGCGCTGCTTCTGGCCGCCCGAGAGGTTCGGGGAGCCCTCTTGAATAAACGTGTCATAGCCGTGCGGCAGGCGCTCGATGAATTCCTCCGCCCCGGCCATGCGCGCGGCCTGCACCGCGTCTTCGAAGGAGAGGCCGGGGCGGCCGGCGAGGATGTTGTCGCGCACGGAACCGCGGAACAGGAAATTGTCCTGCAGGACCATGCCGAAGTTTTTGCGCAAATGCCGCAAATTGATTTCGCGCATGTCCGTGCCGTCGATCTTTATGGACCCGGAATAGTCGCGGTTGATGCCTTGCAACAGGCGCGTGACGGTGGATTTGCCGGACCCGGAGCGGCCGACCAGGCCCAGCATGGTGCCGGCGGGGATGGTGAACGACATATGCTCCAGCGCCGGGCTTTTGGTGCCTTCGTATTTGAAGGTGACGTCGTCAAATTCGATGGCGCCGGCGAATTTGGGGCGCAGGCCGTGGGTGAGGGCGCGTTTCTCCGTCGGCCGGTTCAGCACCGACCCCACCTGCCCAATGGACACGCGGGCGCGCTGAAGGTCTTCCATGATGGAGGCGAGCGAGACCAGCGGGCCGGCGACGCGGCCACCCAGCATCATGAACCCGAACAGGCTGCCGATTTCGACCGGGTTGTTGGAGACGATGGCCAGATACGCACCGAGCGCCAGCACGCCGACCTGGGTGTAGCGCTGGAACGGCATCACCAGCACCGCCGGCCAGTTCGCCAGTTCACTGGCTTCGATGTGCAGTTGCGCAGTTTCGGCGACGCGGCGGTCCCATTCGGCGGCGCGCATCGGCTCGATTGCGAGTGCCTTGACGGTGCGGATGCCATAGACGCTTTCCACCAGCACCGAGCCTTTGGCCGACTCCGCCTGGACGATCTTGCCGGTCATCGCCGCCAGGGGGCCCAGGAAGGCGCCGATGATGAGCGCGATGCAGGCGGCGGCGATCAGCACCGTCCAGGCCAGGCCCGCGTTCATGTAGAACAGGATGGGCAGGAGCAATGCCACCATGAACATGTCGATAAACGTGTTCATCAGCTTGCCGGTGAGGAACTCGCGCACCTGCTGGATCTGCGCGATCTTGTAGGCCAGTTCGCCGGCCTGATTTTTCTCAAAAAATTCGATGGGCAAAGAGAGCAGGCGGTCGAAGACCAGCAGGTTCAGCCGCGCGTCCAGTTTCGCCGCCATGATGATGGTCATGAGCTTGCGGCTGAAGGTCAGCATCATCTCGAAGATCAGTGCGATGATCACGACGGTGACCACCAGTTCCAGGGTGTTGAGGCTGTGATACTGCACGACCGTATTCAGCGTGGTCATAATCATCAGGATCGGCAGGATCGACAGGACCGTGATGGTGACGGAAGCGATGGAGATGTCCCGGAGGATGAGCTTTTCGCGCCACACCATGCGCCACAGCATGGAGAGGTTGAACGGCTGTTCCTCCTCGTTCAGCTCCCGCGCGGCGCGCACCAGCAGCACCGCGCCCGACCAGACCTGTTTGAGCCGCAGTTCATCAACCGGTACCGCCTGGTCCGCCGGCCCGCCGCGCGGGTCCTTTAAGAACAGCACCGCCTGGTCGGTATTGTGGCCCACGAGAAGGGCGGCGCCGCCGTCGTTCAGCAGCAGGATGATGGGCGCGGGGTCGTCGATTTTGAGCAATTGGCGGAAGGTGAGGTGGGCGCCGCGGGCCCACAGGCCGGCCTCGCGCAGCCAATCGACCAGCATCGGCGGCGCCGGCGCTTCCTCGTCCGGCTTTATTTTCAGCGCCTCCAGGTCCATGTCCACGCCGTGGTAACGGGCGACCGCCATGGCCGCGGCGATGCGCGCCTGCAACGGGCCGGCGCCTCCACCAATGGCGGCGGCGTTCAGCGCCGCGAAATCCTCGCCGGAATCGGTGGGGCCAGGGGGTGGGACGTCGTTCATCCGGCGGCGGTCCTGTTCTATATCTCTCGTGCGGCGTTGTCTGGCCGGTTATGGCCGGCGCGCTGCCTTATGCCTTAAACCGCGCCGCCATGACAACCGGAATGACGGGCGGCGGGACGTGGTTGTGCCTAAAATTGTAAGATTTGCCGAAAAACGGTAAAAATTGCAGCTTGAGCGTGTGGGTGGGACGCTGGCAGCGCCGCTGTTCAGGCGCGGTTTTGTGTGTAAATTCCCGGTTAAGCGCGAAGGGGTTTGGCATGAGAATTGTGGCGGCGGAAGACGCCGATATGGAGGACGCCCAGGCGATCTACGCCCACCACGTGCTGCACGGCACCGGCACCTTTGAGGAAATCCCACCTTCGCTGGAGGATTTTTCCGGCCGCTTCGCCGCGATCCGCGACGCCGGGTGGGCGTTCGTGGTCGCGAAGGACGATTTTCACGTTCTGGGGTTTGGCTATTACGCGCAGTTCCGCGCCCGCTCCGCCTACCGTTTCTGCGCCGAGGACAGCGTGTATGTGCGTGACACCGTGCGCGGCCAAGGCGTCGGCAAGGCGATCGTGGCGGCGCTGCTGGAACACGCGACGGATAAAGGCTTTACCCAGATGCTGGCGGTGATCGGCGACAGCGACAATGTCGGCTCCATCGGCGTGCATGCGAGTTTGGGGTTTGTGCCGGTGGGGACGATGCGCAAGGTGGGGTACAAATTCGACCGCTGGCTGGATGTGGTGACGATGCAAAAGGCGCTGGGGTAAGGGCCTGCGCTGGCCGGCCGGAGGGTGAAGGCCATGGCGGGATGACGGGTTATTACAGTATCGTATGGTATTTTGCCGGCATGACGGTCATTCTGGCTGTCGCCGCGTCACCGCTGCTGAGACTGGCCGGCTCGCCGCCGAGCGCGGCTGCCGCCCGCGCCTCATGCATCGACGGGCTGCGCGGGTTTTTGGCGCTGGCGGTATTTTTTCATCATGGCGCTGTGTATCACAACTGGCTGCTGCATCGCGTGTGGGCAGTTCCGCCGTCGCGTTTTTACACACAGCTCGGCCAGTCGGGTGTGGCGTTTTTTTTCATGATCACCGGTTATCTGTTTTGGGCGCGGCTGCTGCGCGCCGGCGGGCGGCGCAATTTTTTCAGCCTCTATATCGGCCGGCTGTTCCGTATCGGGCCGCTCTATCTGCTTTCGATTGTCATCATGCTAGGCGTGGTCTTTCACCATACCGGGCTGGTGATGCGCGTCCCGCGCGGGGTGTTGCTCGGCCAAATCGGCCGGTGGCTCGCGCTTGGGTTTTTCGGCAACGGACCGGACGTGAACGCCTACCCATTGACCGGCACGATCATCGCCGCGGTGGCCTGGAGCCTGCAATACGAATGGTGGTTTTATATCAGCCTGATGGCGACAAGTTTTTTGGCGCGGCTCAAATCCGCGCATCTTGGGGCGGTGGTTCTGGCGTTTTTGGCGTTATGCTTTCTGCCGATCGATCCGATCACGCGTCTCGCCATCGGGTCGTTCCTGTGCGGCATGGCGACTGCCTCGCTCGAACAAAATGGCCTGCTGCCGAGCTGGCCCGGCTGGCTTGATTCGCTGGCGATCCTGCTGCTCCTCACCATCGACTTTCGTGAGTTTGCCACCGCCTTCCTAACCGTTCCGGTGCTGCTGATGGGATTGTGCTTTTATCTGGTGGTTTCCGGCGGGGCGCTGTTTGGTCTGCTCACGAGCCGCGGCGCCATCAGGCTTGGCGACATCAGCTACGGTACGTATTTGCTCCAGGGCCTGGTTCTGCGTGGAGTCTTTGACATCCCCGGCATCGAAACCTTCGCGTTGCAGTCACCGCTTGCCTATTGGTGCGTGCTGCTCGCCGGCGCCGTTGTGCTGATTATGGTTGCCACCATCACGCACGTCGCCATCGAGCGGCCAGGCATCGCGCTTGGGAAGCGGCTGATCAAAGGCTGATCGGCAAAACCAAACTGCCATCCGCCGCGCGTTCCATCGGCGCCAGCGCTGGAACCTGCGCCATCGTCAGCACGCCGTAAAAATGCGGGAATATTTGTTCGCCGCGCGAAACCTCCCAACGGAGCGCGGCGCCGCATTTTTCCAGATCGATAGCGGCCAGCCATAGGCCGGTTTGGCCGGCGAAATGTTTTTCGAGCGTCTCTGTCACCTGCGCGGCGGTGGAGAGGTGGATGTAGCCGTCGCGGATGTCGGCCGGGGCGCCGGCGAAATTGTTGTGGCGCAGGGCGTCGGCTTGTTCGGAGGTCAGGATCTTGTAGGCGATGGGCATTTGCAAATTCCTGCGGAAGTTTCTGGGTTTTGGGGATTGCGCGGTTGGCTAGGCGTGGATGCCCGCATGCGCGGGCATGACGGGGCGGTGGCGGCAGTGCCGTCAACGGCCTGAGGCGGAAGCGATTGAAGGCACCGCCCGCGCCAACGCCCACAGCTCGCAAAAGTTTTTGCGCGCCCCAGGCAGGGAGCCTTTTTTCAAAAAGCGCTGCTGGCTTATTCCGGCTCGCCTTGGATTGGGTCAAAACCTTGCGCGGCGAGGAGTTGGCTGACTTCGGCGATGGCGGATTCGAGCAGTTTTGGGTCCGTGCCTTTGGCGACGATGGCGACACCGCCGGCGCCGTCGCGCCGGAAAGGGTAGCTGCCGAGGTCAACGTCCGCGAAGCGGTCCTGGATCGCGGAAAGGCCGGCGGCGATGGCGCCTTCCAGGATGCCCATGCCGTACACCGCGCGCATGGTGATGGGCGTGCCGGTGGGGAGCGTTGGTTCCAGCGCGTCGTACATCGCCTGCATGATTTTCGGCACGCCGGCCATGACATGGACATTGCCGATGGTGAAGCCCGGAGCCATCGAGATTTTGTTGTTGATCGGCTTGGCGCCGCGCGGCATCGTCGCCATGCGCTGGCGGGCGGCGTTGAAATGTTCCTTGCCCATATAGGCTTCCATCGCGGCAAAGGTTTCCTCGTGGATTTCCCACGGCACGCCGAAGGCGGCGGCAATACACTCGCTCGTAATATCGTCATGCGTGGGGCCGATGCCGCCGGTGGTGAACAGCATGCTGTAGGAGGCGCGCAGTTGCACGACCGCGGTGATGATCCGGTGCGGCACGTCCGGCACCACGCGCACTTCGGCGAGTTCGATGCCGCGGGCGGCCAGGCGTTTCGCCAGAAAATTCACGTTGGTGTCCTGCGTGCGGCCGGACAGGATTTCGTTGCCGATGATCAGGATGGCGGCGGTCGGGTTGCTCATGGCCAAAACCTCACAGGAAATCGCGCAGCATGGGGATCAGCGGGCGGTCCGCCGCCGGCATCGGGTACTCCACCAGGCGCTCCGGCGCCACCCAGGCCAGCGCCTGCCCTTCGCGCGGTTTTGGCGTGCCGAGCCATTTGCGGCAGAGGAACACGGGCATGAGCAGGTGAAAGTTTTCGTAGGCGTGGCTGGCGAAGACGAAGGGGGCAAGGTCTTTTTCACGGACGGTTATCCCAAGTTCCTCTTTCAATTCGCGCGCCAGGGCGGCTTCGGGCAGTTCGCCGGGGTTGAGCTTGCCGCCGGGGAATTCCCAGAGGCCGGCCATTTTTTTGCCTTCCGGCCGGCGCGCCAGCAGCACGCGGCCTTCGCCGTCGATCAGCGCGGCGGCGGCGACCAGCAGCATGGATTTGCCGGTGTCGCTTGTGACTTTTTCGTCGCGGGCCAGCGCGAAGTGCAGCACCGGCAATTTGGCGCCGGGGCGGCATTGGAAGGCCTGGGTGCCCTTGCCCGCCTGGGCGAAGCCGGCGGCGGTGAGCACGGCGGCGGAGGCGTCGTGGTCCGCCGCCACCGTCGCCGTGATTTTTTGTACCGAGAGAGCGGCAAAGCCCCAGCTTGCGAGCCGGGCGGCGACTTCCTTGGCGAATTTCTGGCCCCAGAAGGCTTTTCCCAGCCAATAGCCGAGTTCGGCGGATTTTTTGTCGCGCGAGAGCCGCAGACCGGCGCAGCCGACCAGGGCGCCTAGAAATTCCAGGGCGAAATGGTGCGCCTTGCCGGCGGCGGCGTCCTGTGCCGCGGCTTCGATCCATTCCACTGCCAACGCCGCCGGGTAGGGGAACGGCGCGTCCGGCAGCCGCCGGCAGATATCCCAGTCGTTGATCAGGCGGTGAAAGGCTTCCGCGTCCGCCGCGCGCAGCGGGCGCAAGACCAGGCGGGCGGTGCGCAGGATCGGCCCGGCCGGCACGCGATCGGGTGCCGGCTGAACATGGGAGAGCGAATCGAACAGGTCGTGCATGGGTAGTCTTCGATAGCGCGCTGTTGATCTTCCCGCCAGGACTTGGCAACGATGTTTCGCCATGAACGCGGACCCGCAACACCACGCCGAGATTTTTGCGCAGGCCGCGGCGGCGGCGCGCGCGGCGGCTCGGATTCTGGCGAATTCTTCGGCCGCCACGCGCAACGCAGCGCTGCTGGCGGGGGCTGATGCGCTGGCCGATGGCGCGGCGGAGATTCTCGCCGCCAATGAGCGTGATTTGGCCGCCGCCACCGGGACCTCGGCGTTTCAGGACCGGCTGCGGCTGACGCCGGCGCGGATTGCGGCGATGGCGGCAGGGCTGCGGGAGGTGGCGGCGCTGCCGGACCCGCTAGGCCGCGTGCTGGCGGAATGGACCCGGCCGAACGGGCTAAAGATTTCGCGGGTGGCGCAGCCGATCGGCGTGATCGGGATGATTTTTGAGAGCCGGCCGAATGTCGGCGCGGACGCCGCGGCGCTGGCGCTGAAATCCGGTAATGCGCTGCTGCTGCGCGGCGGCTCGGAATCTTTTTACTCGTCCCAGGCGATTGCGGCATGCATCGCCGCCGGCCTCGCGGCGGCCGGGTTGCCAAAAACCTGTGTGCAGACCGCGCCCACCACCGATCGCGCATACGTCGCCGCCATGCTGAACGCGACCGGGCTGATCGACCTGCTGATCCCACGTGGCGGCAAGGCGCTGGTGGAGCGCGTGCAACGCGAGGCGCGCGTGCCGGTGCTGGCGCACGGCGAGGGGCTGAACCACACCTACATTCACGCGGCGGCGGATTTTGAGATGGCGCGAAAAATCGTCGCGAATGCCAAGATGCGGCGGACCAGCGTGTGCGGCGCCACCGAGGTGCTGCTGCTCGACGAAGCCATCGCGGAAAAATTTCTGCCCGCCATCGTCGCGGACCTCGCCGCGCTCGGCTGCGCCTTCCGCGCCGATGCGGGCGCGGTCAAAATTCTGCCGTCGCTGCCGGCGGCGGGACCACAAGATTTTGACACCGAATGGCTGGACGCCATGCTCAGCATCAAGCTGGTCAAAAATCTGGACGAGGCGCTGGCGCATATCGCGGCGCATGGCAGCGAGCACACCGACGCCATCATCACCAACGACGCGGCGGCGGCGGAGATTTTTTTGGCGCGCATCGCCAGCGCCGTCGGGCTTTGGAACGCCTCCACCCAGTTCTGCGACGGCGGGGAATTCGGGTTCGGCGGAGAAATCGGCATCGCCACCGGCCGGCTGCACGCGCGCGGGCCGGTGGGGCTCGAGCAACTGACCACCTTCCGCTACGTGGTGCGCGGCCACGGCCAGGTCCGGCCCTGATCCTAAAAAACCTGCCTGGGCGGCGGCGCATCGGAATCCTGGGCGGTTCGTTCAATCCGGCGCATGAGGGGCATTTGCACATCGCGCGCCAGGCGATGGTACATGCCAGGCTGGATCAGCTCTGGCTGATGGTCTCGCCCGGCAACCCGCTGAAACCGCAGCACGGCATGGCGCCGTTCGCGGAACGGCTTTTTTCCGCGCAACGCCTGGCGGACGGCCGGCGCATCGTGGCGACTGATATTGAACAGCGTCTGGGGACGCGGTTCACGGCCGACACGATGGCGGCACTGAAAAAACGCTTTCCGGGCCAAGAATTCGTCTGGCTGATGGGGGCGGATAACCTCGCGCAACTGCCGCGATGGGACCGCTGGCTGCGCATCGCGCACGCCATGCCGATCCTGGTGCTGCCGCGGCCGCAGGCAACGCGCCGGGCACTTTCCGGCCAGGCGGCGGCGCGGCTGCGGCGTTATCGCCTTCCGGCGCGCGCCGGTGTATGTCTCGCGCAGGCTTGCCCGCCCGCCTGGATCCTGCTGCCGGTGAAGGAAAACCCTTCCTCCGCCACGGCCCTGCGGCGGCGGCAAGCAAAACTGAAATTCTGGTAGGAGAGTTTTGCCATAGCCCGACCCCCCGCCCGCACCGGCGCCACCCGCGCCACACCCCGCAAGCGCGCGCCAAAAACCGCTCCGGCGGAGAAATTGCCGGCCATGCCCGGCACGCCGCGCAAAAAAGCCGCCATTGCCGGTCCAAGACGCAAAAAAGCCGAGCCGAAAACCACGCCGCCGGAACTGGACCGCATGCAGTCGGTGATCGTGGCGAGCCTGGAGGACGACAAGGCCGAAGACGTCGTCGCCATCGACCTCGCCGGCCGCGCCAGTTTTGCCGACCGTATGGTGATCGCGACCGGCCTCGCCGACCGCCAGATCTCCGCCATGGCGACGCATCTGAACGAAAAACTCGTCGAATCCGGCTTCAAAAAAACCCGCATGGAAGGTGCGAACGGCACCGACTGGGTCCTGATCGACGCCGGCGACATCATCGTCCACCTCTTCAAACCCGACGCCCGAATCCTCTACGGCCTGGAAAAAATGTGGAGCGCTGATCTGGATGAGCCGGTTGAGGAGTAAGAAAGAAAGCGGTTACTTTTTTGAAAAAAAGTAACCAAAAAACTTTTGATTCCTTGACGTCAGTGCTGGTGCTAACCTTCGGGCATATCGACGTGGCGGGCCGCCGGCCCATCCATGTCATTGCGAGCCGCGCAGCGGCCTGGCAATCCATCTTTACGCGCCCCGTCCCCTGAATGCGTCTCCTTGCCATCGGCCGCGCGAGAGGCGGGCCCGAATCCGAAATTTTCGCCCGCTACGCCAAACGCATCAAGCCCACACTCGAACTTCTCGAATTCGAAGACGGCCACGGCGCCCCCATCGAAATCAAGCGCCGCGAAGCCGCCTCCCTCCTCGCCGCCATCGACAAATCCGACTTCGTCATCGCCCTCGACACCGCCGGCACCGGACTCGACAGCCCCGGCCTCGCCAAAGCGCTCAAACAATGGACCGAAACCGCCCGCCGCCTCACCTTCGTCATCGGCGGCGCGGAGGGCCTGGACGCCGCGATCACCACCCGCGCCGACGCCAAACTTTCGCTCGGCCCCCTCACCTGGCCCCACATGCTCGTCCGCCCGATGCTGGCGGAACAAATCTATCGCGCCCAGATGATCAATCTCGGCCACCCATACCACCGCGCCGGCCGGCCATGATAAGGAACGTTTTATGACCGCCAAAAAACCCGTGATGCTCATGATCCTCGACGGCTTCGGCTGGCGCGAGGAGACCGCCGATAACGCCGTCGCGCAGGCGAAGAAGCCGAATTTCGACAAGCTGTGGGCGGAATCGCCGAGAGCCTTTCTCACCACCTGCGGCAACGAAGTCGGCCTGCCGAAAGGCCAGATGGGCAATTCCGAAGTCGGCCACCTGAACATCGGCGCCGGCCGCATCGTCATGCAGGAACTCCCCCGCATCGACGCCGCCATCGAGGACGGCTCGCTGGCCAAAAACCCAGACCTGCAGGCCCTCATCACCAAGCTAAAAACCTCAGGCAAAACCTGCCACCTGCTCGGCCTGGTTTCCCCCGGCGGCGTCCACGCCCAACAGGACCAGGCCATAGCGCTCGCCAAAATCCTGACCGCGCAAAACCTCAAAGTCGCCATCCACGCCTGCCTCGATGGCCGCGACACGCCCCCGCAAAGCGCAAAGGAATATCTGGCACCTTTCGAATCCGCCCTGCCCGAAGGTGCCAAAATCGCCACCCTCATCGGCCGCTACTACGCCATGGACCGCGACAAACGCTGGGAGCGCGTACAAAAAGCCTACGACCTCATCACCCAGGCCGACGGCAAACCCTTCGCCACCGCCGCAGCAGCCATAACCACGAGCTACGCCGAAACCATCACCGACGAATTCGCTCCCGCCAGCGTCATCGGCGACTACCACGGCACCGAAAACGGCGACGCGCTCCTCTGCTTCAATTTCCGCGCCGACCGCGTCCGCGAAATCCTCACCGCCCTGCTCGACCCCACGTTCGACGGCTTCCCCCGCACCAAAACCACGGCTTTCAGCACGGCCATCGGCATGACCGCCTACAGCGACGCCCTCGCCCCCTTCATGACAACCCTGTTCCCGCCCATACCCATGCACGACCTCCTCGGCGAAGTCGTCTCGAAAGCCGGCAAAACCCAGCTCCGCATGGCCGAAACCGAAAAATACCCGCACGTCACCTACTTCCTCAACGGCGGCCGCGAAGCCCCCTACCCAGGCGAAGACCGCCTCATGGTCCCTTCCCCCAAAGTCGCCACCTACGACCTGCAACCCGAAATGTCCGCCCCCGAACTCGCCCAAAAGGCCGTCGAAGCCATCAACACCCAAAAATACGACCTCATCATCCTCAACTTCGCCAACCCCGACATGGT
>PLFB01000205.1:0-194 GCA_003137135.1 Acetobacteraceae bacterium | reverse complement strand
CACACCACCAACCCCGTCCCCGTCCTGCTCACCGGCGCCCCACCCCACACCACCCTGCACAACGGAATCCTCGCCGACCTCGCCCCCACCCTCCTCGCCCTCCTGGCCCTGCCCCAGCCCGCCGCCATGACCGGCCACAGCCTGCTCGACTAGGGCTGGGGTGGAGCGTCAAGTAAGGCAAGCAAGGCCAGGGG
>PLFB01000010.1 GCA_003137135.1 Acetobacteraceae bacterium | reverse complement strand
GGCGTGACGCGCGCGCCTACGCCGACGCCGGCCGCCCCGTGGCTTTCCGGCAAGATGAAGGCGATATGGTTTACCTTGTCAGCCGCGATCTCGTTAACCCGCCGGACGGCTGGCGCGTCACTACGTTTAGGGATGGTCAGCCCATCGGGCATTTTGAGACTGTGAACGCCTATGAGGCATTCCGCGAGGTTATCGCTATGCGAGTCAGCCCGGTTTCCCGCCCGTTACGCGAGGCGGTTGCAATAAATCAACACAAGGAGTCCGTATGATGGCCGATAAATCGATTTCAGACTTGCTTGCCGAACATGGTTTTAGCCATCGTAAAATCTCCAGCGATTCTTCCGCTCACATGGTCTTCAACGCCGCCACCGGCCGCGAGGTGCGCGCGATGGATGCGAGGCAGGCTGTAGCATGGTTGGCAACGCTCCCTTTGGCGCCCCATCATGGCGCGGCGCCCCCTATCCGATATTACGACCAATGGGAGGCGGCAATCTGCGGCCGTATGGTGGCGGAATCTGCGGTTGACGTGTCAGACGCGGAAATCGTGCGCACACTCTCGCATTGTGTATGCGGCCCGCTATTGGTGGCCGCGGCGCGGGCTGGCGCCGCAGCCGGCTGGCTGGCGCCGGCGCTAGATGCGATGCGCGCCAGCGCGGAGGTGACGCCATGACGCACCCTGCGCCGTTCCTAGCCGGCATGACGGCCGTCCCGCTCACCCGCCAGCAAGCGCAGGAAGCGGCCCGCGAGTCCTACGCCCGCCCCTACGCGCAAGCCGCCTGGCGCCGCGCCACGGCCGCCGGCGCCTCGCCCGAAGGCTGCCAAGCCGCCTATGACGCGGCACGCCTCACAGCCCTGTCAGAACACGCGCACGCCCGCGAATGTGAGGCGGCTGCCCTGGCCGCCATCGCAGAGCGGAAACGCCTGCGCGCCTCGCTACGCGCGCGAGGTGCAATAAATCAACCAAGTAGGAGTCAGCCATGAGATTCAGCGTCCGCCGTTCACGCGCCAGTCAAGGCTTGTGCGTCACATTCGACGAGGGTTTTTTGAACATCGACGTGGCCGAGGACGGCACGTTGCAGATTTCCTTCTCCGGCAATACCGGCACGCGCGTCGCGGTCTCCGGTCCCCAGGTCAACAACCTGGCCGGCCAGGAAGGCGCCACTATCACCATCGCCGGCTTGGCGGTCACGCCCTCGCCCTGGCCGCCCCACGGCGCGCGCGCCGTTCCGTGACGCGACCTCGCTTCCATTAAATCAACACAGGAGACCACTATGCTGAAAAAAATCACCAGATTCCGGTTTTACTTCCGCCATTTCCGCGATAATTACGGCTATTCGGTCATATCGGCCGCCGGTGAGGCGTGGCGCTACGCTGGCGCGGGATACTGACCGATGAACGAAGATACCGAAATCGGCGACCTCTGCCGCGAAATCGGCTGGCGCATGGGCGACCTCGGCGATCATGTAGGCGTCAACAACCGCACCGCGCGCGCATGGGCGGAATACACCGAAGACGCGCACGGCAACCGCCAGTCGGGCCAGAAGCCGCCCGCGGGGCTGCTGGAATGGTTGCGCGGCGTGGCCGGCTACCTGCGCGCCAACCCGCCGCCCGACTGGCGCACGCGCGAGGCATCAAGCCGGACGGACGAGGCGGCGGACTAACCGCCTCGTGACGCGCGACCGCTTGCATTAAATCAACGCTCCAATTGCGGAAGAACCGCCCGCGCATCGCGGCCCAGCGCGGCGACAATCTGCGCGATTGCCTCGGCGTGCCAGCCCTGCACCGATTTGGGGTCGGCCCCAACCAGGTCCGCGATGCTCCGCCAGCTCTTCGGTTTACCCGATCCGAAATGCGTGATAGCGCGCAGGCAAACAATGCGCCGCTTCGCCCGGTTCTTGATCAGCGGCAACCACGAAAAAATCAGGTCCATCGCCGTGATTTTGTTGGCACCTGGAATCGCGCGCCGGATGCGTGCGTCGGAATAGCCATAGGCTTCCGTAATGTCCTGCACCACGTCGGGCTGGCTCTGCGCCATGCGGGTTGAGAACCCCGCCGGCAGCGCAAGCGCGGTCATCGCCGCGTCCTCCAGGCTGGCGATCACAAACGCCGCGTCAATCTTATCCTCGTCCTGTCGAAGCATTTTTACCTCCTTGCAAAATCCGAAATGCCGGCCGCTTGCGCCGCTGCTTCACGACCAATTCAAAATGCCCGTCCGCGTGCCGGCGCTGGCATTTTAGCATCGTTCCTGCCTGCACCGCGCGATCAATTTCCGCCCAATCCGCCAGCGAAATATCGTAGTGCCATAGATTCCGCCGCGTCTGATGGCAAAACACCTGCCGGGCGATCACATGCCAGGCAGCGGCGCCGATCTCGTCGATGACGCTCATCGCGGCGCGCCCGGCGACACGTAGCGGCTGGTCGGTAAATCATATTCAATCATGGCTTGTTTTCCCTTCACTCCAAGACGATCAAATTTCGCCTTCCAAACGTGAATGATGGTATTGTCCTCGGTGCGATGCACAGTCAGCCCCAGCACCGCTTTGTTGAACCAGTTGGCGGAATCGCTGATGTCGTAGCCGGTTGGAATTTTCGGCGCTTCACCTTTTTGCAACGGCTGAGGTTTCGCCGGATGCGCGATGATCCACACGTTGCAGCCGTGCCGCTGCGTGAACGCCACCGCGCGGGAAAGCACCTCGCCGATAAAATCCGTCTTGGTGGTCTCGCGCCCGCGCACTTGGCGCAACTCATTGAACGGATCGATCAGCGTATCCGTCACGCCGTAGCGCAGCACGCAATCCGCCGCCTTCTCCAGCACCATATCCAAAGTCGGCGGGTTGTCCTCAGCATCGTTCGACAAAAACAGCATCCGCGGACGCAACCAATCTCCAGCCCGCCGCCGTTCCTCGCGCGTCATCGGCGCCATGCCATATCCGTTGCGCGCCGGGCGCGCAGGCTTGCCAACAAGTATTTGCGCCACGCGGGCTAAAAACTCCTCCATCGGCTGCATTTCAGGCGAAAACACCAGCCATTTTCGTTTGTATTTCCTGATTGTATGAACCATGATGTTCATAACGTATGGAGATTTGCCGCCGTTCGGAAATCCCGTAACGATAATCAGCCGGCCCTCTCCCGGAATCTGAAAAATCTCATCCGTCTCCGGCAGCCCGGTCGTCATCGTCAGCGGCGGCGGCAATTCCAAATAGCGGTCCAGCATTTCCCCGCTCACCTGATGCACGCCCTCAATCGGGTACGGTTCGGCCGCCGCAATCGCGGCCTGTACCGCCTCGGCGCCGTGCTTCATAAGAGTCGCATTGGCATCGTTACAGCCGTCCGGCCAAGTCACCAGCCAGCAGCGATTCCGGCCCAGGCGCCGCGCCAATTCCTCGCGCAGCACCAAGCCTGGCGCGTCCATATCGCCGGCCAGAATGAACTTCTTCACGTCGCCCAACAAATCAGCGTGCGTCCCCAGCGCGGCAAACCGCTTGTCTGTCTCACGCCGCGGATCGTCCTCATCGCGTAACTTTTTGTCGGCACCATCTTTCAGCGAAACCGCCTGCGGATAGCCGCACTCATCCAGCGCCATTACGTCCGGCTCGCCCTCGGCCCACAGCACCTCATCAAAACTTTGCACCGCATCGACGTTGAACAGCGTTGGCAGCGCGTGCCAATCGGACCCGGTGATTTCCTTGGCGTGCCAAGCGCGGTATTTGCGGTTCACCACCTCACCGTTGAAGCGATACGGAAACACCACGGCGTCATGCGTTCCCATTTCGCCGGGGAATTTATGCGCCAGAAGCAGATGGCACCCGAACTTTTCAACCGTCTCTTGCGAAATGCCGCGCTTACTGAAAAACTCGTACAGCCGGTCGTCATATTTCACGCGCGCGGGTTCGATCTTCCGGGCCGGCTCATACTTCACCGCCTCGCGCCGGGGCGCCGCGCGCGCATCATGCACCCGCGCGCCAAACACCTCGCCGCAGGTTCCGCGATGGCATTTTCCGGTGTAGCCGTGCCCATCCGCGTCTATCGTCACGCTCAGCGAAAGCTCGCGCGTGCGCCCGCCGCCGCATTTAGGGCAGATCAATTTTTCATTCGCGCCCGGCCGCCAGGATTTCATCTTGATCCCGGCATCGCTCAGCAGGCCCGGCAGAGTTTCGGTATCCGCCATTAGAAATTATCCGCCCGCGGCAATTCGCGCGGCCCGGTCGCCGCAACCTCATCCGTCCATTTTTCGCGTTTCAGCCAGCGCGCCGGGTCCACCACGAATTGCGGGTCCGTGCGCTTGGCGTAGGCAGCCGCTGCCTGCATCAACCGTTCATATCCCGCCTTTTTCACCGCGCCAGGCCATAGTTTTCGGCACGCTGTCTTGCCGGTTTTGCCGGGCTTCCCGTCCGCTCCCGTCCGGCCGGGAAACGCCTTCCACCACACCTCGAACTCGGCGTCAGGTTTCGCCGGCGGCTCTGGCGCCACCAAGTCCAATTCAGGCGCCTTCGCCTTGGCACCTGTCACTGCTTCTGCCGCAACCGCTGTGACAACAGGTGGCAATTCCTTTAATAAGTCGTCGGCCTTATTAAAAGTTTCAACAGTCGGCCTTTTGGCCGCCCGCGCCGCCCGCGCCGCCCGCGCCGCCTCGGTGCGCGCCCGGTTGCCAAGCCGGCTCGCCCACGCCCCAACCACTTTCTCGGCCACCTTGGCATGGTACATTCGGCCGTCGCGGCACTCCACCCATCCGCGCAGCGCCATCGCCTGCACCGCGCGCCATTTCTTCGCGCCGGAAAGATGCTCCAACAGTTTATCATCGGCTGGCAGGCTGCCCGCCGGAATCTGATAAAAACTTTTCCCCCACAGTGTCAGCGCCGCCTTGAACTCGTCGCCGGTGCTCAGCGCGTACAGGTCCGAATCGAACAGCGTCACCAGGTCAAGCGGCATGTACGGCATCCCGCGCAAATCGCACTCCTCCGGCACCATCGGATCAGGGCGCGGATCGTTCGCCGCCATATCGGGCGCGTCACCGGCCATTCAGAATTCCCTCCACCATCAGAATCCGCTCGATGCCGCTGCAAATCGAACCAAAAATCACGCCGTCACCCGCACCTTCCGCGTAACGACCACATTTTCGCCCAGCGTGCCGGCGCGGTCATGGTCTTTGAATCCGGCCGGCTTGCGGTTTTCCAAAATGTCCATCTGCATGAACGCCGGAACGTCCGGGCAGCCATCCCGGAATCGCCCCCACAGCGCCGCCACATGCGCCTGCACGCCCTCGACGGTCATTGCGCACTCCACCGTCCGCGCCAGCGCGCCACCGGGGCATTTGACAGGCGCATCAGCGCGGCGGGATTCGGGGAGGATCGAGAGCATGAAGATCATAGCATCGACTCCTGTTTTGCGAGGAGCGCTGACTGCACAAAGAAATCCGGCTGTTTGTAAGCGGCTTCGATGCGGCGGCAGGCGATGTCGAAATAGCGTGGTTCGATCTCAATTCCGATGAACGCGCGGCCCTGTCTTATCGCGGCTTCGCCTGTGCTGCCTGACCCCATAAAAGGGTCAAGCACAGTGCCATCCGGGCATTTCTTCAACAGCCGTTCCAGAAGTTGTACCGGCTTTTCCGTGGGGTGGAGGCGCCCATTCTTCGCCATACTCTGTACCGGCGGGCAATACAGCACGGCGCCCTCATCGCGCGCGCCGGTCCAACCGTGGCCCAGCACATAGATTTCCTCCCATGATGGCTTCCAAGGTATATCCAAAGCGCCCATTCCTAGCGCCGGCCCCTTGTCCCAAATTAGCACAGATCGGGTGTTCGCCGGAGGCGGCAATTTCCGACTCCCAAATACCAGCGCCGGAAGCGAGCGTTTCGCATCGCCTAGCGCGAGCGACAAAGCTAAGTCGCGGGCCACAGTAGAGGTGTCGCCAACAATAGTATTGCCGCCTACCCACAGCGATTCCGTTGCGTGTCCAGACGAATAACAGACGCCATACGGCGGGTCCGTGAGCACGCAACCGAACATTCCTACGCCGGCGGTCAGCGCCTCCACGCAATCCCCCAAGTAAAGCGTGCAATCTCCGATCACCTCAGTTCTCACCGCACGCCTCCATGGCAAAAATGCTGCATCGTGATTTCGTGCAGGCTGGTCATCATGTCCTGCAACTGCGCGCCAACCTGGTCCTCGCTCGGATTCTCCCGCAGCCAGGCGCGGAACTCGAAAATCATCTGGTCCCTGCGGCGCGCGAACTCGCCAATCTGGCCCGATGGCACCGCGGCGTGCGGCGCGATCAATTCGCGTGTCACGATGCTGATAATGTCCGCCATCAAGCCGCCTCGCGCGCCGGCGGCCAGGACAGCGCACACACGGCCTCGGCGCTATGCCATAGCGGCGGATTCTCGATCTCCGGCGGCGGTTTCACNNGCCGCGCAGGAGCGCCGGGCTGGCGCCTTCCGTCAGGTCCGTCAGCAGGTCCACGTCGTCATCGGTAAACTGGAACGGCAGGCCGTACCGGCGGATAATGGCAAAACGCTCCTCGCCGCCCGGCAGGTCAATCGAAACCTGCAGATGGAACCGGCGCCACAACGCCTGGTCAATATCGTCGGGCCTGTTGGTGGCGCCGATAAAAAAGCCTTCATAGGTTTCGATCTTGCGCAGCATGACGCCAAGCAGACTGGTCCGCGCATTGTCCGCACCGCCATGAGTGTTCTTGTCGCGCGATCCGCCGATGCCTTCGATCTCATCGATGAACGCCACAACCGGCGACGGCGCCGCCTTTAGTTTGGCGAACAATTTGGTAAGGGCTTGCTCCGCCTCGCCCCAGCCAGACGATATGATATTTTCGGAACCGACAACCAGCAGCGGCAGCCCAAGCCGCGCCGCCAGATGGTGCGCCATCGTGGTTTTTCCGCATCCTGGCGGCCCATAAAACAGTGCCGTGCTCCGCGGTTTCAAACCTACGGCTTTCAGCTCGTCCGCCGCCCGGATTTCCGCCAGCCACGCAAACAGCGCCACGCGCACATTCGGCGCCAGTATCGGCTCCTCGGCATCGCCCGGCGCCATTATCTCGTAGCCTTGGCCGAAATACGCGCGCAGGCCAGCCATCGGGTCGCGCCGGTCTGTCTCGCGCGCATAGTCCAGCGANNGTAGCGGCTCATTCGGCTTTACCGGGCTGTTCCGGCTTTTTGGCCTTGCGGCGCCAGGCGTCGGGAATTTCCATGCCATCGCTGCCAGCCTCGGCGCAGAAACCTTCATCCCACGAAGCGCGGCGGGCGTCGCCGAAGGGGTAGGGGTTTTCGGTAATCTTGCGTCCCCCGGCCATCGCCGCGGCGCCGGCCGCTCGCGCGCCTTCGTGGTCAATCTCCGGCGCCGGCGCGGCGGGCGGTTCCGTGGCCGGTTTGCCCGTCTC
>PLFB01000186.1 GCA_003137135.1 Acetobacteraceae bacterium | reverse complement strand
ATGGCGTAAATTCAGTGCCCACTCAGGGACTGAAGTGGCGGAGAGGGTGTCCGCCTAACTCACTTTCGCCGGCTACCGCAGCATACCAAAAAACACCATATTCAACGCCATTTTTCACTTAGCACCTTCGTTGCATTTCGCTTGCTTTCGCTAGTTTCCGGGTCTAAGGTGTATGCCTAAGTGATCGAGGCATGATCGAGGGCATACACCGTGGCCGAGAAGACCAAGAGCGCAAAACACTTCGAGAACCTGAAAACGGCCGGCTTTCATGGTGACGGCGGAGGGCTGTATCTGCGGATTGCCGAGGGACGCCGCTCATGGCTCTTCCGGTATAAAATCGGCAAAAAAACCCACTGGATGGGGCTTGGGCCGGACTCGGATGTTGGGCTGAAAGAGGCCCGCGAGGCGGCGCTGGCCGCCCGCAATCAGCTCCGGGCTGGTGTTGACCCCATCGAAGCCCGGAAGGCGGCCAAGGCGGCGCGCACGGCGGAAACCGCGCAAACTTTCAAGGCGGTGGCCGGCGAATATATCGAGGCGCACAGGGCGGGGTGGCGCAACCCCAAGCACGCCGCGCAATGGGAAGCGACCTTGAAGGCTTATGCCTATCCGGTGATCGGCGAGCGGCCGGTTGCCAAGGTCTCCACGGCAGATATTCAGGCAATCATCAAGCCGATATGGGAAACGAAAACCGAGACCGCCTCGCGAGTCCGGGGCCGGATTGAAAACATTCTGGACTATGCGGCCGCTCACCACATGCGGACCGGCGACAATCCGGCGCGGTGGGCCGGGCATCTGGAACATTCGCTCCCAGCCCGCGCTAAGGTGGCGAAGGTGGAGCATCACGCGGCAATGGCCTGGCGAGACATGCCGGCGGTGGTGACGAAGCTGGCGGCCGGCGGCGGGATGGGTGCGCTTTGCTTGCGGTTCACCATCCTGACCGCCGCCCGATCTGGCGAGGCGCGCGGCGCGCGGTGGAATGAGATTGACCTGGCGGCTGGGGTTTGGACGGTGCCGGGAGACAGGATGAAGGCGGGGGTAGAGCATCGCGTTCCCTTGTCCGCCGCCGCTCTGGCGGTGTTGGAGGCGGTGAAGCCGTCCAGGGATGCGGATGACGGCTTGGTCTTCCAAGGCGGCCGAAAGGGCAAGCCGTTGAGTGACGTGGCGCTATCCAAGGCGCTGGCGGCGGTGGCGCACGGTGTCACCGTGCATGGCTGCCGCTCCACCTTCCGCGACTGGGCAGCAGAGTCCACGAATTTTCCCCGCGAAATTGCCGAGGCGGCGCTCGCTCATACGAACAAAGACAAGGTTGAAGCGGCATATCTGCGAGGCGATCACTTCGAGAAGCGCGCCCGGATGATGGACGCATGGGCGGTTCATTGCACCCGCCCCACCGGCACCGCCGGCGCCACCCCAATCCGCCGAACCGCGTGATGCGCCTGGCCATTGCCCTGGGGTATGACCCCTTTTTTTGCGGGGCCGCGGTGCCCCCGCAAGCGCCGTCTCAGAAAAAAATTATTTTTGGAATTTAGGGGCCGGTCCCGTCAGAAATCGTCACAGGCGGCCCGCCATCGCCTCGCCCAGCACGGCCGCCCAATCGCCGCCCACGAGGCCGCCCGACGACACTGTAAACGCTTCGCCGGCGACCGCACGAAAAATAGCGGTTGACCACATGCCCCGGTCTATGCCATAAATTGTTTCATGATCGGAGTTAGCTGCCTTAATGAGCAGTTAATAACCCGCCCGCAGTAATGCCGGCGGGTTTTTTCTTGTCGATCTAACGCCTCAAATCGCAAGGGTATCATGCCAAACGAACCCGACTCTCAGAGTCAGGCGCCGCTGGTGTACGGCCGTCAAGCGGCTCAGCACATCATAGGCGTCGGGCCTACGAAATTTTACGAACTTGTGAAATCTGGAGACCTGGACGCTCGCAAAATCGGCAGCAAAACTGTTGTGACCGCGGAGTCAATTCGGCTCTTTGTTGCCAATCTACCGCGGGCCGGCCGATGACGCCCCTCGACAAACTCACCGCAGCCGGCGGGAAATTGCGCCAAATCGCGGAATCGACCCGCGATCCTGGAACGAAAGTTCTTTTGACCGAAATTAGCGCGACAATCCGTTGCAACACCGCCGCAATTCGCAATGGGCTTGAGTCGGAAATGGCGAAGCCGCCCGCGGCCAGGCGATTCGGGTTGCTGGCCGGCGATGAAAGTCCAATGCCCGCCGCGCAAAAACCGCTATCTCGCCGTGCCGGAGCGTGATAGATGCCGGCGCCATTCCGCCCGCCTGGACACCGGCGATGGCGTGGCCATCCATCGGAAATCCTCGCGAGGCGGCTGGGCTTGCGCCAATCGTCAAAGTGCTGGCGGGGGCGCTGCCCGCGATGCGCCGCCCCGGACTCGTTAATTCTCCGATTTCCAACCCGCAAAGCACAGGCAGCGCATTTTCGTTGCGAATCGTGCCGAGACGCGGCGGCGATACCGCTTGACGAAATCCTTAACAACTTAACAGGAGTTTAAATGATCGAAATTGGCCCCCAGTCCCTAATCGACAAGGACGTGATCGCCGCGGCGCAGGCCCGGCTGGATGGCGCCCGGCAGAAAGTTGAAAACGCCAAGGCCGCTGTGAAGGCGGCGGACTCCGAAGTCTCAAAGAGTTGGGATCAATCGGTGGCGCAGATCGCTGGCGGCGGCGACGCGATGGCCGGACACGCCGCCCACGCCGAAGCAGTCCAGCGGCGCGATTTTGCAGTGAAACTTTTGGATGCGTTTGAGAAAAACCTGGCATTGGAGCAAGAGAATTTTCGAATCGAACGAATCCGCGCCCATGAACCTCTCTTGCGCAAAGGCCGCGAGTTGCGCCTGGCCGCCGCAGCGGCGCGCGAGATCGCGGAAAAAGCGCTGGCCGAAGCAAACGGCGTCGCCGGGCAGGGCGCCGCGCTGGTGGCCGCGGCGCACAATGCAGGATTGCGACATTTTTCGCTCGCCGCGATGCCGCGCGGCGCCGCCACGACCGAGGCCGAGGAAGCGTTTTGGTCCACCGAGGCCGATGGCGCGCGTGCTTTCTGGGGGCGCGAGATATGAGCGACCATGACGCTGCCCGCACCGAAATCGCCCGCGCGATCCAGACCGCCCGCACCACGCGCGGCGCGGTGATCGTGGTTCCACCAAGAATCGCAAAACTTCCCGGCGCACACGAGGCGTTCCAGGACTTGGCCGCCGAAACCGGCCGGCGGCTCTTGCTCCCGTCGCGCGACCCGGTGCGGGCGGCGGCGGAGGCACGAGCGGCGGCGGATCAGCCCGGCAAGGCGGTCATCCCGCGCGGCGACGACGAAGCGTTCCTGAAAAACCTTAAGGAAATCGCCGCCGGCCGGGTTCGCGTCGAATGAAAGTGAGCGAGCGCATCGCCGCGCTGGCGCCGCCGGCGGCGTCGGCGGCGACGGCATATCAGCGAAACCCCGGCCACGCCGGCCGGTGGCTGGACCGGGCCGCGGCGGACTTCGGGACGGCGGGCAAAATCGAAAAACTGGCAACCGTTTCGGATCCTTATCTCGCGTCCCTCATTCGCGCGGACAGGGCTGGATTCGAAAACTTGTCACGGGCGCTGGCAGACCTGATCGGCCGCCACGCGCCGCTTATCGAAGGGGCCGGCGCGCTGTTTACCAAGATTGAGGCGGCGCTGGCCGCTGGTGTGGAGAATAGGAATGACCGACAAAAATAGAGGGTTTTTTGGCGTTGAGCGCGAAGCCTGGCAGAAGGCAATAACGCTGGGTTTGAACCCGGCGGTGGCGTATTTAGTGCTCGCGCGCTTCACCGCAGCCGACCAGCGCACCTCGCCCGCCGGCGTCAATGCCATCGAGCGATATACCGGCATCTCAAGGCCGCGCGCACGTGCTGCCATCGACGCCCTGATCGAGGCCGGCTTGGCGCGCGAGATTGCGCGCAACGGCCCGAAACACTTTGACATCGGCATCAGGCCTAAACCAGCGCCGGACCCGGACGTTGTTGAGCGGCAGGATTTGATTTGGCTCCCCAACGAAATTGTAACCGGCGCCGGCCGGGAGACGGCGCCGGTTGAGTTAATTCGGCAATGTCAGGATGGGGCAATTTTCGAGCTTTTTGTGGCTCTTTACGATCAACAAAATATGGCGGACGAATCAGGCGTAAGCCGCAAATTTCTTTGGCAAAATTACGACCGCGAGAGGGTTTTTGAATACGGGCAGTACGTCATTTTTCGATTCACTCCTGGCAACATCATGTCATCCCCCGCCAGCCCGCTTGCAGCGCCGTTCCTAAAAAATTTTTCCAGCCCGCAATATATCAAGGCGGCGTGGGAGAAATTTTGGGCGGCTCTGCGAGTTTTGCAAAAACTTGGTTTGCTCTTTTTCGTCTGCCATCTGGTGGAGTCGGACATGCCGGATGCCGAAATAATGTTCCCGTGCGATGCCGCCGGCCTTCCGGCCGAGGCGGCAATCGCCGCCGCTGCTGATCGCGCGGCGCGAAGTCTTGCCGCAAATCGAATCCGCGCAGACTCCCGCCAGATCGTTCCCGTGCTGGCCCACATGGGCGCAGTGCAGGCGGTGGGCATCGCCCGGCTGACATATCGAGCGCGCACCCGCAATGAACTTGCCTGGGCGGCGCGGGCGGAAAAATGGCAGGAAATCGCGGAGCAATTTGCCGCGATTGACGGCGAGGTTGTCGCATTTCCAACCGGCCAAAACGTCCTCAAAAAAACCGCGTAAAATCAATGACATGCAACATCAACTATATATTCAACTATGTACTCAACTATT
>PLFB01000149.1 GCA_003137135.1 Acetobacteraceae bacterium | reverse complement strand
CGGCACCTTGTCGGGCGGCGAGCGGCAGATGCTCGCACTGGGCCGGGCGCTGATGTCCCGCCCGCGACTGTTGTTGCTCGATGAGCCCAGCCTTGGGCTGGCGCCCGTTCTGGTGAAGGAAATTCTGGCCCGCATCGTGGAGCTTCGCGCTTTGGGGGTGGCGATCCTCCTGGTCGAACAAAATGCGCGCGCGGCGCTGGCGATTGCGGACTATGCCTATGTGCTGGAAACCGGCACGCTGGCCATGGAGGGCCCCGCGGCTTCGGTCGCGGCGGACCCGCGTATGGTCCAGAGTTATTTGGGACTCGCCGCGACATGACCCGGCCGTGCCCGGGTGCGCCCGCACCCACCGCGCCGGCGACGCCGCCGCCGACCGGGGCTTGTGACTGCCATCTGCATGTTTTCGGCCCGTTCTCGCGTTATCCGCTCGCCGCCGAACGCCCCTATACGCCGCCCGAAGCGGCGCTGGCGGATCTGCGCCAGTACATGACCGTCATGGGCCTCTCGCGCGTCGTGATCGCCCAACCTTCCGCCTATGGCCTCGACATGGCGGCGACGCTGGATGCCATTGCGGCGCTGGGCCCGGCCGCCCGGGGTGCGGCCATGGTTCCCGAAACTGTTTCGAACGCGACACTGGCCGCATGGCATGAAGCCGGCATCCGTAGCGCGCGCCTCTCGGCCAGCATTGGCCATCCGGCCACGCCGGAACGCATCCGGTCGCTGGCGGCCCGCATCGCCCCTTTTGGCTGGAGCCTTGCTATCTGGCCCGAATCCCCCGACGAGCTTTCGCTCCTCGCCACCCTCGCGGGGACCCTGCCCGTCCCGTTGATCCTCGACCATTTTGCCGCCCGCGCCTGGGAGCCTGGCGCCGGCCTTGAGCAACCTGGGTTCCGGACGTTGCGGGACATGCTCGCCTCGGGGCGTGTGTGGCTCAAGCTCTCGGCGCCCTCCCGTGCCGATGCCGGCCCGCCCCCCTGGCCCGCATTGCTCCCCTACGCCGCCACCCTCATCCGGGACGCCCCGGAACGCCTGCTTTGGGCGAGCGACTGGCCCCATGTCGGCCACTGGCACGCGCCGACGCCACCCTCCGGGGCGCTGCTGGATTTTCTTTGCGGCTCCGGCGGTAGCCAGGCGGCTGTCCAACAAATCCTCGTGGACAACCCGGCGAGGCTCTACGATTTTGGCTCAATATCAAAGTGAACCGTGGGTTCGGGTGGACCAACGTTCGATCTGGCAAACTCTGCTTTCATCAGAGCCCTCTGGCGCGCTATATGGCCAAGCTAGCTGTTCCCTTGCATGCTGACCATATAAGGGAAACTCTGCGTAGCATGATNNGTGGCAAATAACCGATTGGCGTTCTTCTCCAGGCCGCGATAGCGCACCTTGGTGAAACCAAATTTCAACTTGATCACCCCGATCACATGCTCAACGCGCGAGCGCACCTTGGATTTTTTGCGGTTCCTCGCCCGCTCAGCCTCATTCACAACGCCGCGGTTGCGATAACGCCGGTTGGTGCGGTCGCGTGCGTTCGGTGCCGTCTCCTTGATGACCTCGCTCTGGCCCTGATACGCCGAATCGCCCCACACGTCGCGCTCCTCGCCATGCAGCAGGTCGCCCAGCACCGCGCTGTCATGCACGTTCGCCGCCGTCGCCACCACCGCATGGATCACCTTGCTGCGCTTATCCACACCGAAATGCGCCTTCATGCCGAAATACCATTGGTTGCCCTTCTTGGTCTGGTGCATGTCCGGGTCGCGGGCCTGCGCCTCGTTCTTGGTCGAACTCGGCGCGTGAATGATGGTCGCATCCACAATCGTGCCGCTGGAAAGCCGCAAGCCTTTGGCCTCCAGATGTTCATGCACCCGCTCAAACATCCGGCGGCCAAAATCATGCGTCTCCAGCAGATGCCGGAAGCGGCAGATCGTCGTCTCGTCGGGCACCGGCTCGCGGCCAAGGTCGATGCCGACAAACCGCCGCATCGAGAGCGAGTCATAAAGCGCCTCTTCGGCGGCGGGGTCCGACAGGTTGAACCACTGCTGCAAGCAGTAAATCCGCAACATTCGCTCGACCCCGAACGGCCGCCGGCCGGTCTCGCCCTTCGGATAAAACGGCTCAATCAATCCGCACAGCTCAGGCCATGGAACCACCTGATCCATCTCCGCCAAAAACGCCGCACGCTTCGTCGTCTTCGTGTAGCGATCAAATCCCGCCGTCGAAAATGTCGTCTGCTTCAACTTCGCCCCCATAAATGTAGGGGCATTTTACAAAAATCGAATTGCGAAGGGAATCGGAAACTTATGCAGAGATTCCCTAAGTGTCTGTCCCAGATCAAGCTATTGTTTTACATAGCTTTCTGAGCATAAGGCGGACGGAGGCCCAGCGCAAAAATGTCAAGGCATTTTTGTTCAGGCACTCCCAATCCTTGGCTAAACGGCGGCAGCGATTAAGCCAGCCGATGGTGCGCTCCACAACCCATCTCTTGGGAAGTACCGCAAAGCCTTTCACCGCATCTGATCGTTTGACAATTTCAACTCGTATTTTCCGTAGTATTTTCTTGACGGCTTGCCGAAACCTCGGTCCCCGATAACCACCATCAGCGTATAGTTTCTGCAGCCGTGGAAATTTCTTCACCAGCGTCATCAGCAATAAAATGCCGCCGTCACGGTCCTGTATATCAGCCTCATGAATAATGGCCAAAAGCAATAATCCCTCGGTATCTACAAGAAGATGCCG
>PLFB01000275.1 GCA_003137135.1 Acetobacteraceae bacterium | reverse complement strand
GCTTTTTTTCAAAAAAGCGCTTTTTGCTTCTCCTACTCAGCCGCCGCCGTGACGGCTGACGGGGCGGTGGTCAGCGCGAAGTAGGCGATGCTGGCCACGATCGCACCGACGGCGAAGGAGATGTCGCCGAACTGCGGGTAGTCGTTGGCGAAGAAGCCGACGAAGAGCGGGTACTGGTTGAAGAACGGCACGCTGGCGGCGATGCCGATGATCCAGGCGACGAAGCTGGCGCTGACGCTGGGGATGCGGGAGGTGCGTTTGAAGGTGTGGCCGAGATAGACCAGGGCGGCCCAGGGTGCGGTCCAGTAGCCGAGGAAGAACAGGAAGCTTTCATAGTTCTTGATGAAGTTGGCGGCGGCGAGCACCGAGATGACGGTGCCGATGACGCCGGTGACGAGGGCGGCCTGGTATTGTTTGAGTTTGAAGCCGACCGCGAGCGCGGAGAGCGTGGCGGAGTAGATGTTGAGGATGTTGGCGCTGATGGTGCCGATGATGATGGCGACGATCAGCGGGATTTTGAACCAGCCGGGCAGCCAGCTGGTGAACAGGTCCGACGGGTGCACCAGGTTGACGCTGGCGCCGATGATGGCGCCAAGCACCTCCATCCAGATGCAGGAGACCATGGAGCCCCAGAACACGGCGGTGAAGGCGGTTTTCTTGATCCCCGTCGCGTCCGGTTCGCCGTGCATGTAGCGCGTGTAGTCCGAGGAGTAGGGGATCCAGCCGAGCACGTAGGAGAGGATGACGGAGGTGGTGAGGATGAAGGCGCCGCTGGTGCCGCCGACATTGGCGAGCAGTTTGGGCTGCGCCGCAGGAAGTGCGCCGGTATGGGTGACGGCGATGATGGTGAAGATCGCGAAGATCAGCACCAGGAGGTAGAAAAAGTATTTCTCCGCGGCCTGGATCAGGTCATGCCCGACGAAGGCGATGGCAACCTGCACGGCGCACAGCACGATGATGTTGGGGATCAGCGGCGTGCCCAGGACGGTTGCGAGCGCGTAGCCGCCAATGATGGTGTTGACGCCGAACCAGGAGAAGCCGCCGAAAGCGTTGAGCAGGCTGGGAAGTTTGTTGCCGAGCGGCCCGAACCATTTGGCGCCCTGGATCATCTGCGGCAGGCCGTATTCGACGCCGTAGGTGGCGAAGGCGGCGAGGATCAGGCCGCCGATGACGTTGCCGATCAGAATGGCGATGAACGCGTCCAGCCCGGAGAGGCCGAAGGCGCCGGTGGCGAGCGCGCCGGTGGTCAGCGTGGCGAATTCGATATTGGCGGCCATCCACAGGCCGAAAAGGGCGCGCGGTCGCCCGTGCGACTCGGCGGCGGTTACCTGTTCGATGCCCTTGGTTTCGATCTGCAGGGCTGAAGTCGCGGCCATGATGATGCTCCCGGAGTGATTGGTGCGGATGATCTTCGAAGCAAATAGCGTGCCTCAGCCGGCAGCGGGCTTTTGTTTACGAAAATGGCTGGACCCAGGGGTCCAGCCATGCCGTCGGTGAGGCGCGGTGTTGGCCAGGCGCTAGAACAGCAGGCCGCCTTCCAGCGTGGCGTCCACCGTGTTGCGGCCGGTGCCGGAGGTGCCGTAGCCGTATTTGAAGCCGGCCGTGGTGTTGCGCAGCAAATAGAGGTAGCCGGCGTTGACCCGGGCAAACAGGTCTTTGTACTGCCAGGTTGGCGAGACCGCGACGCCGACGCCCTCGGAGTTCGGGCCGGCGAACCAGTTGGCCTGGTCGAACGGGCTGGTATGGGAGTCGAAATATTCGACCCAGCCGCCGATCGAGTAGGGCGAGGTGCTGCTGAGGCTGTAATCGCCGAACAGCGCCGCGCCGGCGTTCCAGGTCTGGTGCGTGATGCCGATCGCGGCGTCCGGCTTGGCTTCGACGAACTGCGCTTCCGGCACCAGGCTCAAATTGCCCAAAGTGTAGCTGTAGTAGCCGCCGATCATGTCGGAGTTGACATAATACGTGCCGTAGCTGCCGACGCTGCCGCCGCCATAGATGCGCGCCGCGTTGCCGGTGCGGCCGAGATCGCCGGCGACATACAGGCTGGCGGTGTTGGTGGAGTTGATGGTGTAGGTCAGCAGGCCCTGGATGAAGTTCCAGACGCCGGTGTCGAAACCATCGCCGAAGGTGACGGTCGCGCTGATCGGACCCTGCGTGAAGTTAGCGGAAACGCCGCGGCTCTGGCTGTTCTGAACTTCAAAGATGTCAGTGACGATCTGGCTGGGGTTGTTCCAGTCGATGCCGGATTCGTAGCCTTCGAGCGAGCCGATCTGGCCGGCCGAGATGGTGACCGGCAGGCCGCTCGGCGCCACCGTGATGTAGCCGGCATAGAGCGGGCCGGTGTCGAAGGTGGTGACCGAGGTCTGTCCCGGCCGGGAGCCGGTGCCCAGGCCGATGGCGCCGCCGTTGGAGCCGACCTCGATGGTGAATTGCAGCTCACCGTCGGTTTTTTGCAGTTCAATCAGGGCGTTGGCGACGTCCGCGCCGGTATCCTCGCCGCCGGCGACGGGGTTCACATAATAGAGGTAGCCATCGGCGCCGCCGCTGATCTGCAGGGGCCCGAGCGGGCCGCCGTCGATCTGAATGGCGGTCGGGCCGCTCATGGCGTTGGCCGCCTGCAGGGCCAAGAGAGAGGACGCGGCCAAAATGCCTAGTCCGAGAAGTTGCCGGCGCATGGTCATCAATATGCCTCCTAAATACGCAGTTTCTATGCGTGAATGCCTAAACCCCGATCAAGTCGCGAACCGTTGTGAAGCGTTTCCCTCACGTTCGCGCCAAGTATCGATAACGAATTGGCAATCTACATGCCAATCCCGTGAGCGGGCCAGTCGAAACGATAATTTATGACGCTTTGCACAATTCCTGTTGCTGAAATGACACAAATTGGATGCGGGGCGAGGTAAGGGGGGCGAGACGCAAGCAAGGACTTCTTTTTTGAAAAAAAGAAGCAAAAAACTTTTGATTTCCCCGGCCGTTCAGCGGCCAGACTTTGGCCGCTCAAAGGCCGGGGAAATCAAAAGTTTTTNNCGCTTTTTTCAAAAGCGCTGCTTGCTTTTCTGCTGATGGAGAGTCGTGGATGCCGGCATGACGTGGCGGCGATGGTGCTAAGGCGCGCGCGCTATCGCGGCGGCGGCTAGAAAACCGGCGGCGCAGCCGGCTA
>PLFB01000245.1:3226-35514 GCA_003137135.1 Acetobacteraceae bacterium | reverse complement strand
GCCCCCCTGGCCTTACTTCCTTCAACACTAGGAGCCCGCACCATGATGCCTCGTCTTTCGGCCCACATGACCGTCATGCAAGCGGCGGCGCAGCGGGCGGCCAAGCGGCTGCTGCGGGATTTTAATGAGGTGGAGAATTTGCAGGTTTCCGTGAAGGGGCCGGGGGATTTTGTGAGCCAGGCGGATATACGGGCGGAGGCGTCCATTCGGGAGGATTTGGAGAAGGCGCGGCCGGGATATGGGATGTTGATGGAGGAGAGTGGGGCTTCGGGCTCGGAGAAGTGGGCTTGGCGGTGGGTGGTGGATCCGTTGGATGGGACCACGAATTTTTTGCATGGGATACCGCATTGGGCGATTTCGATCGCGCTGGAGAAGCGGCTGGCGGATGGCGGGAGCGAGGTGGCGGCGGGGCTGGTTTACGCGCCGGTGGCGGGCGAGATGTTTTGGGCGGAGAAGGGGGTGGGGGCCTATGTGAATGATAAGCGGTTGAGGGTTTCGGCGCGGCGGGAGTTGAAGGATGCGGTGTTTGCGACGGGGGTGCCGTTTGCGGCGACGTCCGGGGCGAATCGGCTGGCGTTTGCGCGGACGCTGAGTGTACTGATGCCGCAGATTGCGGGGGTGCGGCGGTTTGGCTCGGCCGCGCTGGATTTGGCGTGGACGGCGGCGGGACGGTATGACGGGTATTGGGAGATGGGGATCAAGCCGTGGGACATCGCGGCGGGGATGCTGATTGTGCGGGAGGCTGGCGGGTATGCGACGGACGCGCTGGGCAAGGATACCGTGGCGGAGACGGTGGTGGCGGCGAACCCACACTTGCATGCGAAGTTGCTGGAGGTGGTGGCGGATGGTCTGGCGGCGGGGCGGGGATGACGATAAGGTTTGTTTGTGAGACCGGTTTTTGTTCTTTTGGTGCTGCTGCTGTTGCCCGCGGGCGCGTGGGCGCAGGTGATTATTAATCAGGCGGCGCTGGCGCAGTTGGCGGGGGGAGCCGCGGCCGCCGCGCCGGCGGCGGTGGTGAAGAAGGTGGCGCTGCGGCCGGTGGTACGCCACAAGCGGATGGTGATGCGGGTGGTGCCGGCGGTGGTAAAAGTGTTGCCGCCGCCGCCGGCGCCCCCGCCGGTGGTGGCCGCGGCGCCGGTGGTGGCGGTGCCGGTGTTGGCGGCGCCGGTGCTGCCAAAAGTGTTTTCTCTGCTGGTGCCGCCGAAACCGCATGTGGCGACGGCGGTGGTGAAGCCGCAGGCGCCGGTGGCGTCACAAGGTGCCGTGGTGCTGCGGTTTGCCGCAGGGGATGACACGCTGCCGGCGGGCGCTGAGGGCGCGCTGGCGCCGATTTGCCAGCAGGCTGGGATGGCGAGCCTGGTGGTGATCGACGCGTTCGCGCCGCCGAGCGGGGGTGACCCATCCGGGCCGATGCGGGAATCGCTGAGCCGGGCGCTGGCGGTGAAGGACGCGCTGACGAGCTGCGGCGTGCCGGCGGCGAAAATTATTCCGCGGGCCGATGGGACGACCGGAGGCGACCCGGCGACGGCCAGAATTTCGCTGACCGGCGGGGGGGTGGAGAATTGACCAAGCCGACGAATTATTTGTTGCGGATGCTGGTGTTTTGCGTGCTGGTCTATGGCACGGCGGCGATCATCTCGCCGGATTTGGCGCGGTTCTATATGGCGAACCCGCTGATCAATTCGGTGATCGTGCTGGTGGAGATTTTTGGCGTCGCGTGGAATTTGCGGCAGGTGCAGCGGCTATACCCGGAAGTGGTGTGGGTGGAGCATTTTCGGCGCAACCGGCAGGCGCTGGAGCAGGCGAAGCCGCCGGAGATGCTGGCGCCGATGGCGCGGATGCTGCAAGGGCGGGCGGATGGGGAGCGGCGGATTACGCTTTCCGGCCAGGCGATGCGGACGCTGCTGGATGGCATCGCGAGCCGGTTGGATGAGAGCCGGGAGCTTTCACGCTATGTGACCGGGGTGATGATTTTTCTTGGGTTGCTGGGGACGTTTTGGGGGTTGCTGCATACGGTTTCGTCGGTCGCGGCGGTGATTAATGGGATGAATTTGTCGGGCGGCGACGTGAATGGGATGTTCGCGCAACTGAAGAGCGGGCTGGCGGGGCCGCTGGCGGGGATGGGGACGGCGTTTTCGTCGTCGATGTTTGGTCTGTCCGGGGCGCTGATATTGGGGTTTTTGGACTTGACGGCCGGGCAGGCGATGAACCGGTTCTATAACGAATTGGAGGAGTGGCTGGCCGGGTTGACGCGGCTGTCTTCCGGCGTGCTGGGCGGGGATGGCGAGGCTTCCGTGCCGGTTTATGTGCAGGCGCTGCTGGAGCAGACGGCGGAGAACATGGAGGCGCTGCAACGGGTTTTGAACCGGAGCGAGGATGCGCGGGCGGGCGCGAACGCGACGATGCAGTCGTTGAATGAGCGGATGGGCACACTTTCCGACACGCTGCGGACGAACCAGCAATTGATGTTGAAGCTGGCGGAGGCGCAATTGGCGATGGGGCCGGCGCTGACCAGGCTGGCGAATTTGAGCGATAATAATAATGACGAAATTGCGCGCGCGCATCTGCGGAATATCGAACTGCTGCTGAACCGGATGCTGACGGAGAGCGAGCAGGGGCGGACGCAAAGCACGGCGGAATTGCGCAGTGACATCAAAATGCTGACGCGGACGATCGCGGCGATTTCGGAAGAGACCAGGTGAGCCGGCGGCAACGCGGGAGTAACGGGCTGGAGGCGTGGCCGGGGTACGTGGACGCGCTGTCCACGCTGCTGATGGTGACGATTTTTGTGCTTCTTGTGTTTGTGCTGGCGGAGGCGTTTTTGTCATCCGCGCTGAGCGGGAGCGATAGTACGATCAATCAGTTGCGCGGGCAGATTGCGGAGCTGTCTTCGGCGCTGTCGCTGGAGCAATCCAATAATGCGTCGCTGGCGCAGGAATTGGCAGCGCTGAACAGCCAGTTGGCGGATGTGAAGGGGGCTAACGCGACGTTGGCGCAGGAATTGGCGGCGGCGAATGCGGCGCAGAATGCGGATACGGGGAATATCCGGTCGTTGACGGGGCAGCTTTCGGATGCGCAGGCCCAGGCGGCTTCCGCCAGCGCGCGGATTGCGGCGCTGCAGGGGCAGCTTGCGGCGCAGGCGCAGGCGCAGGCGAATGCGGCGCCGAGTGTGGGGCAGGAATTGAGCGAGACGCAGCAGAAGTTGCAGGCGCAGACACAGTTGTCGCAACAGGCGATGGATGAGGTGGATTTGCTGAACCAGCAGGTGGCGGCGCTGAGATTGCAGATGGCGATGCTGGCGCAGGCGCTGGATGCGGCGCAGGCGGCGGACAAGAAGGACAATGTGCAGATCGTGGATCTGGGCAAGCAGTTGAACGAGGCGCTGGCGCGGAAGGTGGAGGAGTTGCAGAGCTATCGCAGCGAGTTTTTTGGCACGCTGCGGCAGATTCTGGCGAATGAGCCGAATATCAAGGTGGTGGGGGACAGGTTTGTGTTTGAGAGCGACGTGCTGTTTCCGGTGGACGAGGCGACGATGACGCCGGCGGGCCAGGCGGAGATTGGTGACGTGGCGAAGGTGATCGAGAAGATCGCGGCGAAGATTCCGCCGAATATCGACTGGGTGCTGAGCGTGGATGGGTATGCGGATGCGCAGCCGGTGACGGGCGGGCCGTTCAAGGATAATTACGATCTTTCCGCGGCGCGGGCGCTGGCGGTGCTGCATCTGCTGGTGAAGGATGGCGTGCCGGCGGATAGGGTGGCGGCGACGGCGTTTGGGAGTGCGAATCCGATCGCGGCGGGTGATAGCCAAGCGGATTATGCGCAGAACCGGCGGATTGAATTTCGCCTGACGAGCCGCTGAGGGTTTTTATGGCTGGCGCGCCGATTCAGGATCTCTTCAGGCAGAAGCTGCTGAGCTGCTATTGGCGGTTTGGGCCGGGCTGGGGCGAGGCGAAAACCGACCGGTTTACGTTTTTGGCGGATGGCGGGATTGGGAATTATGACCACCCGAATGAGCGGCGCTGGGCGCTGAATAACGGGCGGTTGGAGATTTTCGACTTTTCGGGCGCGCTGATGTGGGTGGCGGCGAGCCGGTATGTGGAGGATTCTCTGTTCTGCATCGGGCTGAAGACGCCGCGGGATGCTAACGCGGCGTTTGTGCTGAAGGAGGGGCCGGCGCTGCCGGCGGCGGCACCGGTGGCTGTGGCGGCGCCGGTGGGCGCGCTGAGCCCGGCGGATTTTTTGTTTCCGAAGGACTTGGCGGTAACTCCTGTGAAGTTGGAGCGCGTGCGGCTGGTGGGGAGCTGCATGACGGCTTTGTATCATGAGCAGTTTCAGCGCGCGGTGCCGGAAACCGCGTTTGAGTATGTGGTGTTCAATTATGCCGGGGAGATCGCGCCGCCGGGGCAAAAATTTGATTTGCAGTATGTGCAGATTCCGCTGCGCTCGGTGCTGACGGATAGGGTGGTTTGGGCGGGGCGGTTTGGGGAGGAGGGGTTTTTTGAGGAGGTGTTTCGCACCGGGTGCGAGGTGATCGATGCGATGCTGGCGAGCGCGCTGGCGCATGTGGAGTCGCATGGGCTGATGACGCTGGTGTCTAACTTCATTGTGCCGCAGATGTCGGTGACGACGCATTTGTTTGGGCGATATGGGGCGCGGGATTTGGCCGGGCTGGTAAGGCGGCTGAATGATTATCTGGCGGCGGTTTTGTTGCGGTATAAAAATGTGTATTTGGCGGATGTGAATGGGATCGCGGAGAGTATCGGCAAGCAATATGTGCTGGACGATATGATCAATTTTTATGGGCATAACGGGGCGTTTTTTCGGGAATGGGTGAGTTACGAAAGGCCGGCGCGGATCGAGGCGATTCCGGATATGGAGAATTTTTACCAGTCGAAGCGGCTGGAGTTTGTGCAGGCGGTGTGGGACCAGATTCTGGCGACCGTGCGGACGGTCGCCCAAGTGGACCAGGTGAAGGCGGTGGTGTTTGACCTGGATAACACGCTGTGGCGGGGGCAGTTGGCGGAGGATTTTCGGGACGGCGCGGAGTGGCCGAAGCCGGATGGCTGGCCGATCGGGCTTTGGGAGGCGGTGCATCATCTGCGCGCGCGCGGCATTTTATGCGCGGTTTGCTCGAAGAATGACGAGGAGGTGGTCCGAAAAATGTGGAGCCGGGCGGTGGAGCCGGCGTTTGTTTCGCTGGATGATTTCGTGTGCGTGAAAATCAACTGGCGGACGAAGGCGGAGAATATTTTGGAAATCTGCCGGGAGTTGAATGTGCGGCCGAAAAGCGTGGTGTTTGTGGATGATAACCCGGTGGAGCGGGCGGCGGTGAAGGCGGCGATGCCGGATATTCGGGTGATCGGGGCGAACCCTTATCTGACGCGGCGGATTCTGTTGTGGGCGCCGGAGACTCAGGTGGCGGTGCTGACGGATGAGTCGGCGGCGCGGGAGGAGATGGTGCGGGGGCAGATTGTGAGGGAGACGGAGCGAAAGTCGCTGACGCGAGAGCAGTTTCTGGATTCGTTGCAATGCCGGGTGGTGTTTTTGGCGGTGCGGGGGGCGGATGATGCGGCGTTTGGGCGGGTGGTGGAATTGGTGAATAAGACCAATCAGTTCAATACGACGGGGAAACGGTGGAGCCATGCGGAGGTGGCGGCGTTTGCGGCGGAAGGCGGGGATGTGCTGGCGTTGCGGGTAAAGGACAGGTTTACGGATTATGGGCTGGTGGGGGTGCTGTTTTGCCGGGACGGGGAGATTTTGCAGTTCGTGATGAGCTGCCGGGTGCTGGGGATGGAGGTGGAAGTGTATGCGGTGGCGCATGCGGTGATGGTGATGCGGGCCAAGCGAGGCGGGGCGGTGACAGCGATGCTCGTGGAGACGGCGGATAATGCGCCGTGCCGGGATGTTTTTGCGCGGAGTGGGTTTGTGGATGTGGGAGGCGGGAGGTTTGAGTTGGGGGAGGGGGTTATGCCGGTGATTCCGGGGCATGTGAGGGAAGAGAAGTAGTTACTTTTTTGAAAAAAAGTAACCAAAAAACTTTTGATTCCCGCGGCCGTTGAGGGGCCACAGTATGGCCGCTCAAACGCCGGGGGAATCAGAAGTTTTTTGGTTCTTTTTTTCAAAAAAGAACTTCTTTCTTTTTGTTTTGAGAAAGATGGATTGCTTCGCTGCGCTCGCAATGACGGGGCGTTAGAGGCCGGCCAGGTCGCGGAATTGTTGTTCCGTTAGGGTGGTGAGGCCTAGTTCGGCGGCTTTGGCGGCTTTGCTGCCGGCGTCCGCGCCGATGACGACGAAATCGGTTTTTTTGCTGACGGATTCTGTGACTTTGGCGCCGAGTTGCTCCGCGCGGGCTTTGGCTTCGGGGCGGGCCATGGTGAGGGTGCCGGTGAAGACGATGGTTTTGCCAGCTAACGGCGAGTTGGAGGCGGTGGGGGTTTCGGCGTCTTGGATTGTTAAATGTTGTTCCAGCGCGTCGAGGGTTTGCAGGTTGTGGGGTTCCGAAAAAAAGGCGGCGAGGTCGGTGGCGATGGTGGGGCCGATGCCGCTGATGGCGCCGAGTTCCTCGCGCGCTTCGGAACCGATGGTAGTGGCGGCTTGCATGTTTTCGCGCCAGTTGGGGTAGGTGGTGTAGTGGCGGGCTAGCAGTTTGGCGTTGTTTTCGCCGATGCGGCGGATGCCCAGCGCGAAGATGAAGCGGGCGAGCGGGATTTTTTGCCGGGCGCGGATGGCGGCGGTGAGGTTGGCGGCGGAGAGTTTGCCCCAGCCTTCGCGCTGCGCGATTTCCTCTTCGTGGGACGGAAGTTTGAAAATGTCGGGGGCGGATTTTAGCAGGCCGGCTGAGAAAAATTCTTGCACGGTTTTGTCGCCGCAACCTTCGATGTCGAAGGCGCGGCGGGAGCAGAAATGGATGAGGCGCTCGACGATTTGCGCGTCGCAGATGAGGCCGCCGGTGCAGCGGCGGACAACATCTTCGCCGTCGCGCACGGCCAGGCTGCCGCAGACGGGGCAGTTTTGCGGGAAGACAAAGGGCGTGGCCTTATCAGCGTGTTTGATGACACGGAGGATTTGAGGGATGACGTCGCCGGCGCGCTGGAGTTCCACGGTGTCGCCGATGCGGATGTCTTTGCGAGAAATTTCGTCTTCGTTGTGCAGGGTGGCGTGCTGGACGATGACGCCGCCGACGTTGACGGGCGTGAGGCGGGCGCGGGGGGTGAGGGCGCCGGTGCGGCCGACCTGGATGTCGATGGCTTCCAGGATCGTGACGGCGCGTTCGGCGGGGAATTTCCAGGCGGTGGCCCAGCGCGGCGCGCGGCCGGCGAAGCCAAGGCGGGACTGGAGGGCTAGGTCGTTGAGTTTGTAAACGACGCCGTCGATGTCGTAGGGCAGCTTGCCGCGTTCCTCTCCGATTTTGGTTTGGAATGATTCGGCGGCGGATTCGAGGATCAGTTCGGAATAAGGGTTGACGGAGAACCCCCATGATTTGAGGGTTTGCAGGTATTCCCAGTGGGTTTTGGCGACGGGAGAAGATGATTCGCCTTGGGCGTAGGCGAAGAGTTTGAGGGGGCGCGTGGCGGTGATGGTGGCATCGAGCTGGCGGAGGGAGCCGGCGGCGGCGTTGCGGGGGTTGGCGAACTTTTTCTCCTCCTGGGAGTCGTTGAGGGCCAAAAAATCTTGTTTGGTGAGGTAGATTTCGCCGCGGATTTCGATTTTTTGCGGGGCGGTTTTGGGCAGCGTTGTGGGGATGGATTTGATGGTGAGGATATTCTGGGTGACGTCCTCGCCTTCGGTGCCGTCGCCGCGGGTGGCGGCGTGGGCGAAAGTTTGGTTTTCGTAGGTGAGCGAGATGGAGAGGCCATCGATTTTGGGCTCGGCGACGAATTCTAGGGGGGTGTCGTCGAGGCCTAGGAAGCGGCGGATGCGGGCGCAGAAATCGGTGAATTCTTGCGCATCAAAAGTGTTGTCGAGGGAGAGCATGGGGGTGGCGTGGCGGAGTTTTTTAAAGCCGGAGGCGGGGGCGGCGCCGACTTCTTCGAGGGGGGCGGCGGCTTGCGCGTATTCGGGGTGTTTTTCAAGAAGTTCGGCGGCTTCGCGGCGCAGGGCGTCGTAGTCGGCGTCCGTCATGATGGGGGCGTCGTGGGTGTGGTAGGCGGCGTTGGCCTCGGCGATGCGGGCCATGAGGGTGGTGAAGTGGGATTTGGTGTTGGTCATGGTGCGCGCGGCATTGGGGGGATGTGGCACCAAAAGATGGATTGCTTCGCTTCGCTCGCAATGACGGGGGGAGGAAGGTGGCTCATCGCGCGGCGAGGAGGCTGGTGGCGGCTTGGCGGGCGGCTTCGGTGACTTGTTCGCCGGCCAGCATGCGGGCGATTTCTTCGCGGCGGTCGGTGTCAGTTAGGGATTCGACGATGGTGACCGCGCGGTCCTTAAAAACGCGTTTGGAGACACGGAACTGGGTGGTGCCGCGGGCGGCGACTTGGGGGGAGTGGGTGACGACCAGGACCTGGACGTGTTCGGCGACCGCG
Source organism: Acetobacteraceae bacterium (assembly GCA_003137135.1). Lineage (GTDB taxonomy): Bacteria > Pseudomonadota > Alphaproteobacteria > Acetobacterales > Acetobacteraceae > Acidocella. The sequence continues at coordinate 26,992 of PLFB01000245.1, read as the reverse complement.
GCGAGGCGGTCGCCGACAGCGGCGGCGGTGGCGCCGCCGATGCCGGAATCGACTTCGTCAAAGATGAGGGTTTCGACGCTGGCGGCGCCGGTCAGGACGACTTTCAGGGCCAACATGAGGCGGGAGAGTTCGCCGCCGCTGGCGATTTTTTCGAGCGGGCCGGGGGGCTCGCCGGGGTTGGTGGCGATGAGGAATTTTACTCCGTCGGCGCCGCGAGGGCCGAAGGATTGTTCGGGGAGGAGGGTGCGTTCCACGGTGAAGCGGGCGCGGTCTAGTTTTAGAGGGGGAAGTTCGGCGGCGAGGGCTTTTTCTAATTTGCGGGCGGCTTTTTCGCGCAGGTCGGAGAGGGCGGCGGCGGCTTCGATGTAGGCCAGGCGGTTTTTGGCGGTTTCGGCTTTGAGGGCGACGATGTCGGCGGCGCCGTGGTCTAGGGCGGCTAGTTTTTCGCGGAGTTCGGCCAGGTGGGCGGGGAGGTCGGCGACGGGGACGCCGTATTTGCGGGCGGCGGCGCGTAGGGAGAATAGGCGTTCCTCGGTGGATTCTAGGGCGCGGGGGTCTTCCTGCTCGTGCGCCAGGCGGGTGAGGAGTTGCTCGGCTTGGGCGATGGCTTCCTCGGCGCGTTCCAGGGCGGCGAGAGCGGGCGCTTCGGGGGCGGTTTCCGCGTCCGGGCGGCCGGACGAGAGTTTTCCCAGGGCACGAGCGGCGGCGCGCAGCGCGGCGGCCGGGTTGGCGGAACGGCGGTCGCGGGGGGCGATTTCGGACAGGGCGGTGGCGATCGCTTCGGCGCGGCGCTCGCCGGCCTGCAGGCGGTGGCGTTCGGCGGCCAAAGTCTCCTCCTCGCCGGGTTCGGGGGAGAGGGTTGTGAGCTCGTCCACGGCGTGGCGGAGAAGGTCTTCGTCGCGGGCGGCTTCGGCGATTTTTTGCTCCGCGTCGGCCAGGCGGGCGGCAGAGTCCTTCCAGGCCTTGTGGGCGGCGGCGACGGCGGCGCGGGCGTGGAGGGGGACGCCGAAGGCATCCAGGAGGGCCAGGTGGTTGGCGGGGTCGGCCAGGCCGACCTGCTCGTGCTGGCCTTGGATTTCGATGAGGAGGGCAGCGAGTTTTTTTAAGAAACCGACGCTGACCGGCTGGTCGTTCACCAGCGCGCGGGACTTGCCGTCCTTGGAGAGGATGCGGCGGACGAAAATTTCTTCGCCGGCGTCGAGGCCTTGTTCGGCGATCAGGGCGGCGGCGGGGTGGTTGTGGGGGACAGCAAAGGCGGCGGCGACGACGGCTTGCTCGGCGCCGGTGCGGATGAGGGTGGCGTCGGCGCGGGCGCCCAGGGCCAGGCCAAGGGAGTCGAGGAGGATGGATTTGCCGGCGCCGGTTTCACCGGTGAGGGTGGTGAGGCCGGACGTAAAGGATAGATCCAGGCGCTCGATCAGGACGATGTCGCGGATCGAGAGGGCGGTTAGCATGGAAGTGCCGCTAGGAAGAAAGAAAGAAGTTCTTTTTTGAAAAAAAGAACTTCTTCCCTTGCTAAAACAGTCCAAAAAACCAGTGGGATTTTTTGGGCGGGGGGAAGTTGCCGGTGTCGGCGGCGGTGACCAGGTTGTCGGCCTCCAGCTTGCCGTAGGCGGCGGAGTACCAGGTGCTGCCGGGGAAATTGAAGCCGAGGACGGAGGCGGTGCGGATGGCGGCGTCGGAGAGGCCGATGTCCAGGTAGCATTCGGTCAGGCGTTCCAGGGCTTCGGGGACGTAGGTGGTGGTCTGGTAGGCGGAAATGACGTCCTGGTAGCGGCCGATGGCGGCGGCGTAGAGGTGCTGTTTTTCGTAGAAGCGGCCGATGGTCATGTCGTGGCCGGCGAGGCGGTTGTTGGCCAGGCGAAGCTTTATCCGCGCGTCGCGGGCGTAGGCGGAATCGGGGAAGCGGTCGATGACGTCCTGCAGGGTCTGGATGGCTTCATAGGTGGCGGTCTGGTCGCGCTGCACGTCGTCGATCTGCTCGTAGTAGCACAGGGCTTTGAGGTAATAGGCGTAGGCGGCGTCCTGGTTTTCCGGGTGCAGGTCGATGAAGCGGGAGAGCGCGTCGATGGCTTCGTCGTAGTTTTGTTGTTTGTACTGGGCGTAGCCGTGCATGAGCTGGGCGTGGGTGGCCCAGACGGAGTAGGGATAGTTTTGCTCGACGGCGTCGAAGGTTTTGACGGAGTCGTCGTAGTGTTCCTTTTGCACCTGGTCGACGCCGTGGGCGTAGAGCTGGTCGGGCGGGGGCAGGTTGACGCCGGTGAGGTAGGGGTCGTTTTTGGGGGTGGAGTTGCAGGCGGCCAAGCTGAGGGCGGCGGCGAGCAGGGCGAAGCGGAGGATGCCGGAGAGGTTTTGGGTCATTGCGGCGCGTTATAGACAGGTATTGTTAAGCCGTCATTAGGGTGGTGTGGGGCGGGTTTCTTAAGGTTATCCGCAGATGACGCAGATGGACGCAGATGGGTCAGTGGGGTGGGGGCTGCTCCGGGCCAAATGGGGGACGGCAAGGAGGCGGGGGCGGGCGATGATGCCGAGCCTGCTGGTGATTAGGTCAGGCGTTCGGCGAGAAAGGCGTGGATGGCCGCGTCAAGCGCGGCCATGACGTGCGGTGGCACGGCTTGCATTTCTTATTCGTGAACGTCCAGGCGTTTTTGCAGAAAATAGCGGTTGTGGCCTTTGGGGTGGTCGGGGAGGGTGGCGAAGAGGGAAAAACCTTGTTTTTCGTAGAAGGCGCGGGCCTGGAATTCGAAGGTGTCTAGCCAGATGCCGGTGAGGTTTCTGGCGCGGGCGATGGATTCGGCTTGGGCCATGAGTTTCGTGCCCAGGTTTTGGCCGCGCAGGGATTCGGGGATGAAGAGGAGCTTTATGAAGAGCCAGTCGTGGGAGGAGGCGCCGGTTAGGCCGCCGAGGATGGCGTTGGTTTCGGGGTGCTTTATCAGGATGGAGAGGGGCTGGTGGGGGCTGGGGCCGGCTTGGGAGGTGTTGAAGGCTTCCAGGGCGTCGCCGATGGCGGTGACGGCTTCGGGGCTTTCGGTTTCGAGGATTTCGATGCTATAGTTCATGCCGTCTAGCCAAAGCCGGTCGCGCGGGCACGGTCTAGGGTTCATAGAAGTTTTTTGGTTCTTTTTTTCAAAAAAGAACTGCTTACTTGCTTTCTCTTAGCTGTTTGGCCGCCTGGCGCTTGACTCCGTTGGCGTGCGGCCTATGAGACCGCCATTCACTTCACCGGGCGCCCAGACGGGTGCTTAGCCGTTGCCGCAATTGCTTTGGGCCGCGCATACCAATCGGGCAAAGTTTTGCCCCTTCTTAAGGACACATCCAGCCACATGGCTTCCATCGCAACCGCTGTTCGTCACGACGAAACCGTTAAATATTCCGGCACTGATGATTTTGCCGCGCTTTTGGACTCTTCGCTTGGCGTGAATGCCGGGTTTGAGGGGTCTGTTGTTTCTGGCAAGGTTTTGCGGATTGATGATGACTTTGTCATCGTCGATGTCGGGCTGAAATCCGAGGGGCGGGTGCCGCTGCGGGAGTTTGCGCCGGTGGGGTCGAAGCCGGAGGTGGCGATTGGGGATGTGTTTGATCTTTATATCGAGCGGTATGAGGACAAGGACGGCTCCATGGTGTTGTCGCGCGAAAAAGCGCGGCGGGAGGAAAGCTGGACGCAGCTGGAGAAGGCGTTTGAGGCGCAGACGCGGGTGAATGGAGTGATTCATGGGCGCGTGAAGGGTGGGTTTACGGTGGATTTGGGCGGGGCGACGGCGTTTTTGCCGGGGAGCCAGGTGGATATTCGCCCCGTTCGGGATGTGGGGCCGCTGATGGGGATGTCGCAGCCGTTCCAAATACTGAAGATGGATCGGGCGCGGGGGAATATTGTGGTCTCAAGGCGGGCGGTGCTGGAGGAGACGCGGGCGGAGCAGCGCAGCGAGCTGATTTTGGGCCTGAAGGAAGGCCAGATTTTGGATGGTGTCGTTAAGAATATTACGGATTACGGCGCGTTCGTTGATCTCGGCGGTGTCGATGGGCTGTTGCACGTCACGGACATTGCTTGGAAGCGGATTAATCATCCGGCGGAGGCGCTGGTGATTGGGCAGCCGGTCAAAGTGCAGGTGATCCGGTTCAATGCGGATACGCAGCGGATTTCGCTGGGGATGAAGCAGTTGGAGGCCGATCCTTGGGAGGGTGTGGATGCAAAATATCCGCCGGGGGTGAAGGCTTCGGGGCGGGTGACGAATATTACGGATTACGGGGCGTTCGTGGAACTGGAGCCGGGGGTGGAAGGCCTGGTGCATGTTTCGGAAATGTCGTGGACCAAGAAGAATGCGCATCCCGGAAAAATTGTATCGACCAGCCAGGAAGTGGATGTGGTGGTGCTGGATGTGGATGCCTCGAAGCGGCGGATATCGCTGGGGCTGAAGCAGGTGCAGCGCAATCCTTGGGAGGAATTCCAGGACGAGCATCCGATTGGGTCGCTGGTGGAGGGCGAAATTCGGAATATTACGGAGTTCGGGCTGTTTATTGCGGTGGGCGCCGAGATCGACGGCATGATCCATATGTCGGACCTTTCTTGGGACGATACCGGGGAACTGGCGATTGCCAAGTATGCCAAGGGGCAGGTGGTGAAGGCCAAGGTGCTGGATGTGGATGTGGAGAAGGAACGCATTAGCCTGGGGATCAAGCAGCTTGAGGTCGATCCGGCCGCGGGCGTGCTGGATAAGATCCATAAGGGGCAGATTGTGACCTGCGTTGTGACCGCGGTGCAGGCGAATGGCGTTGAGGTGAAGGTGGACGACGTGCTGACCGGGTTTATCCGGCGGGCTGAGTTGGCGCGGGATAAGGCGGACCAGCGGTCTGAGCGGTTTGCGGTTGGTGATACCGTGGATGCGAAGATAACGGCGGTTGATAGGGCTGCGCGGAAGCTGCAGCTGACGATTAAGGGCAAGGAGATTGACGAGGATAAGACCGCGGTGGCGGAGTTTGGCTCGTCTGACTCCGGGGCTTCGCTGGGGGATATTTTGGGGGCGGCGATTCGGCGGCGGAATCAGCAGACGGACGAGTAGGAGCGCCTGATTCAGGGACGCCGCCGGGCGGGAGCTTGGCGGCGTTTTTTTGCGCGGAAGGGAAGCAAGCAGTTACTTTTTTGAAAAAAAGTAACCAAAAAACTTTTGGTTTTTGCGGCTTTGAGAGGGTGCGGGTTGGCCACTCGGGAGGGCGGGGGTGAATGATGGGCTTTGCAAGGGCTCTGCCCATCCTACGATAGGCTTGCGGCGTTTTTACCGTAGCTTGAAATAGATGGTCGTGCCCGCGCCTGGCGAGGAGACCGCCCAGATCTTGCCGCCATGCCGCTCGATGATTTTGCGGCAGATCGAAAGCCCAAGCCCGCTGCCAGGTATCGCGTCCCATGTATGGAGCCGCCGGAACGGCTCAAAAATCTGCTCCACAAACTCGGGCTTTATGCCGATGCCGTTATCACGCACATAAAACACCGGCCCGTCCGCCTCTTGCGTGACCCCCAGATGCACAAGCGGAAGCTGTCCCGGCGGCTGAAACTTGACCGCGTTCTGCAGCAAATTTTGTAAAATACGCGTCACCTGAATGGCGTTGGCATTGACCACCGGCAGATCGTCGCAGGTGATGACCGCCTTCGTCTCGGCGATGAGCTGATGCAAATTATCCGCTGCCATGTCCCACTTGAGGCGCATGTCAACCGGCCCAAAGTCGCCCGAGCCGCCCTCCAGCCTGGCATAGTCCAGCAGGTCACGGATCATATTGCGTACTCGTAACGCCGAGCTTTCGATGATCGACAGATATTGCCGCCCCTCCGCGTCCAGCACATTGTGATAATCGCGTTCCAGGAGTTGCGTGAAGCTCAACATCATCCGCACCGGCTCCTGCATGTCATGGGATGCGACGTAGGCGAAACTCTCCAGTTCGGTATTGGATCGCGTCAGGCGGGTCAGCAGATCGCTCATCCGGCTCACATCTTCGATGGCGGCCAAATAGGTGTCCTCGCGCACCCGCGCAACCGTCAGCGAGAGCGAGACCACGTGGTTCGCAACGCCCGCCGTGGGATGCCCCTGATCGACCAGCACGCCGAGGGATTCTGAAGAGTTTGCGACAACTTTGGCTAGGTCGGGCATCAGCTCGCGAAGTGTGATGTAGATATTGTTCAGGCCGGCGTTGCCGATGAGCGGCATCAGCAGCCCGCTCGATTCCGGATTGATCAGTTCGACACTGCCTTCGCCCTTGAATTTTATGACGCCGATCGGCAACAGGTAAAAGAATTCGAGAAGCTCGCTGAATTGGTCTGCAAAGTTCTGTCTGGGGCTCATGAATTCATCCTGGATCAGCGGCTGGGCGGCGCGGGCCCATTCGGTGTTTCAAAGGGGCGGCAAGGATTTAATGAAGGGTGCCCGCCGCTAAAGCCACTTGATCACAACATAACGGTTGGGGCTGGACTGCGAGGCGAGTAATCGCATTTTAACCGGCGTTGGAGGCATCCGAAGCGTCAGCACGTAATCGATCACGGCGTCCAGTTCGGGCTCGATTTCGAACCGCGTCGCGACCATGTAATTGTTCATGCAGGGCGCTACGGTCGCAAAGAAATTACGGCCCAGCACCTTCGTCAGCGGCAATAATGATGCCTGGCTTTCAGTCTTGTTGTAGAAAATGACTTTGTCGGTCTTGTCGAAGCGGATGATGCCAAATTTCAGATGATCCAATGTTTCATCAGCCATTAAATCAAGCCGATTCAATAGATTTGCGCTCTCGAAGCCGATATCTTCGAGCCCAACATCAGTGTCTGCCGCACGCATCGTCGGTCCTCCAAGTTATCAGGATAAATCCCTGGCAGACGTGAATAGACACTGTTTCGTTAAGATATTCCCAACATCGATTGGCGATTTTGGGTTCCGTCATTGGAAATATTAGCGACTTCGATGAGGCGTCAGCGGTTTGGGACGGGGTGCTGGCGGTCTGACTGTGCCGGTGGAAATCGGTCCGTTAGAGATTAAGCAAATCCGTGAGGCTAACCAATTTAGCCAGCCAGTGTTTGCCCGGTATTTAAACACCAGCGAGAGCACTGTGGAGTAGTGGGAGACGGGGGCCAAGCGGCCAAGCAATATGGCCTTGAAACTGTTGGATATCAGCCGAAAGCATGGTCTTGACGTTTTGGTGTGAACGGGCGGGCCGCCACAACGCCGTTAGTGGCTTCGGGGCGCGGGCATTGGGGGCTGGATTTTGGCTGGAATCTGATACAGAATGGGTAATACTGTAACAGTTAGACCGTTAACGTTTGGATTTCCGAGGTTCTTTATGTTTGTGATTGAGGATGAAATTCATGCTGAGTGGCAGGAAGGAAGATTCTCAACGCGCGATGAGGCATTATCCGAGTTGGAACACAGAGCCAAAATCCCGTGGGATGAGCGGCCCAACGTTGCCCCGTGCACTAACTGGTCGAAGTGCGGCCGATCTTATGAACTTGTAGAATATGACGATACGACATCGCCTTGGACGGAGCTTTCACGGAGCCTCGTGCTAGAAATCTCTGCGGAGGGCGTTCGATGGCATTTGCCAGATGCTAAAATCCAAAATTCCTGATACCGAATTGGATATCGTGTAACAGAGTTGATGACTAACTCCGAAAATTTCAGCGACACCAGGCCACTTCATGTCGAATTTATTTCGTTGGACTATGGTTTTAGTCGCTCTTGGTGTTTGGGGGTTTCCGGCATTGCCAGCCCTGGCATCAAGCACGATTCCGTTCGTCGGATGCCCGGGCAATGATATGGCGGGACCTATCGATCCGCCGTCCGGCCATCCCATTACAGTTGACATGCCGCCGGCAGCCGCCGCGAAATTGGCGCTGTACGTTGGGCCACGGTTTGGGATTTTTAGCACCACGCGGATGGAAATGCGGAGGTGAGTGGGGCAATGCTATTGGCTCACTTTGGGCCAGCCCGCAGACCGGCGATACCGATACAGGGCCGGCGATTGTAATGATGGCGGGTTCCGCTGAAACTGGGCCAGGGGTCAGTTTCGTGCGGCGATATTGTTCCCAATACTTCCAGAAAATTTGTTCTAAATCAGATTTTTTGAAGTCGGCACAGCAGCAGGGTTCGTTATTAGAAGGCGAAAGTCTTGTCCCTCGATTTGGCACAGACACGCTGAATTACACCTCTGATTCACAGTTGCAATACCGGACGCCAGCTGATCATAGAGGTCTTGGAACGGAGATTTTGAACGCCACCAGATATTCCCCGAACGATTTGAGCACCTTGTCGCGTCTGCCTACCGATGGTCTGATTGAAATGATAAATGATCCAGGGCCAGCCTACTTGATAGATTTAATGGCTATCCGGGTTTCATCAGATTCAAATTATCTAATTCCATTTATCATCAAATTTGAAATGAGCTGTCCCCCGTTCGACGGCAATTTGCCGTGTGACCAGATTGATTTTCAAGAGAATAATCAATGATCAACCAAATTTAGAAGACCGCCGCTTTTGTTTTTCTACTGATAATACCAGCATACGCCTACGCCGATGATAACGCTATGACGAAGGCTCAGACATGTTTGCTAGTTTCGCAAAGATCACAATTCAACTCAACCAACGTGGAAAGGAATTACGCGCTCAGCTTTAGGAAGTTTACAAAAAAGAGTCGATCCCGTCTTCAGCGTCAACCCCAGCCAAATTTTGACGTCACATCGCGCCATGCTACAGAATTAGGTAAAGTGTATCAAAAACTGTTGGAACACTGGGTTAGGATAGCCAACATGGCGGGCTCGTTTTCAGGTGGTCTTTTGCGACGATTCCAAAATTTCTTTGGAGGGAACTAGGATCGTCTTGCCGGTGTTCCGGTGAAAGAATAGATTGTAACAAATTTGTAACACCGCTAACAATTGGGAAATTTGATACAGTTCTCGGGGGAATTGTAACAGATTGAGGCGGTGTTGAAAGGTTTAGGCGGGCGGTGGGGTTGTTGCGAAGGTGGTGGGATTTGCGGTGGGGGAGTTGTTACGTGGGGGGTGGATAACGAAGGGCGGCTCGCTGGTGATCAGGGGGCGTTGAATGATGGGGTTTCGCACGAGCGCCACCCATCTGACGGGTCTGCATTCAGCGGTCTGCTTCGCGACACGGGAGAGGTGGGGTGCGGAAGAGCACCCTACCCTACAGCGGCGGAAGGGCTTGCTTCCTGAGTTCGGCTGCCCCTAGTTCAGAGTCATGCTGATTACCCTTGTGATATTGTTGGCCGCGACTGTGATTGCTGTGCCGTTGTCGCGGCGGGCGGGGATGGGGAGTATTTTGGGGTATCTGGGGGCGGGGGTGGTGATTGGGCCTTCGGGGCTGCGGCTGGTTAATAATGTGGGGCAGATTGCCGACGTTTCCGAACTCGGCGTGGTGATGCTGCTGTTTCTGATTGGGCTGGAGTTAAGGCCGCATCGGCTTTGGATTCTCAGGAAAGCCGTGTTCGGGATGGGGCTGGGGCAGATGGTGCCGACGGCGGTGCTGATCGCCGGGGTGGCGCATTTTTTCGGGCTGGCCTGGACGGGGGCGGGGCTGTTGGGGATTGGGCTGGCGCTGTCTTCGACCGCGATCGTGCTGCCGATGCTGGGGGAGCGGAATCTGTTGCCTTCGATTGCCGGGCGGGATGCGTTCGCGGTGCTGCTGTTTCAGGATATTACCGCGATTCCGGTGGTGGCGCTGGTGCCGCTGCTGGCCGGCGGATCGAATTTTTCGGAGCAGGTTTCGATTGCGGATTTTTTCCGCGGCATTGGGGTGATTGCGGCAATCCTGGTGGGCGGGAGTTTTTTGCTGCGGCCGCTGTTTCGCATTATCGGCGGGACCAGGGTGCCAGAAATGTTTACCGCGACGGCGCTGCTGTTGGTGATCGGGACGGCGGCGCTGGCGAATTGGGGCGGGTTGTCGGCGCCGCTGGGGGCGTTCATGGCGGGCGTGCTGGTGTCGGATTCGGAATACCGGCACGAGATTCAGGCGGATATCGAGCCGTTCGAGGGGTTGTTGCTGGGGTTCTTTTTCATCTCGGTGGGGATGTCGGCCGATCTTTCCCTCGCGTTACATCAGCCGCTGGAGATTCTGGTGCTGGTGGTCGGGCTGGTGGGGCTGAAGGCAATGGTGGCGTTTGGCGTGAGCTTTACGCGGCGGCGGCTGGTGGGGCCGGCGCTGCGGTTTGGGCTGGCGCTGCCGGAGGGGAGTGAGTTCAGTTTCGTGCTGTTCGGCGCGGCGGTGGCGAGCGGGGCGCTGGACAAGCACATCGCGGATATGGCGACGCTGGTGGTCGCACTTTCGATGATGGTGACGCCGGTATTGTTCTCCGCCGCCGAGATTTTGGTGCAGCCGCGGCTGGCGCGGCCGGCGGCGCGGCCGTTTGATAAGATCGATGACGGGGTGACGCCGGTGATCATCTGCGGGTTCGGGCGGATGGGGCAGATCGTGGGGCGGATTCTCTCCGCGCAGAAGATTGCGTTTACCGCGCTGGACCAGAACCAGGAGCAGGTGGACGTGGTGCGGCGGTTCGGCACAAAAGTGTTTTACGGCGATCCGGCGCGCGAGGAGGTGATGCGCGCGGCCGGCGCGCAGGATGCCAAGGTGCTGGTGATCGCGCTGGATGACATGGATGCCTCGCTGAAAACGGCGCAGATGGTGCGGCGAAAATTTCCGGACCTGGCGATCGTGGCGCGGGCGCGCAACCGGCGGCATGTGCATTTGCTGATGGATCTCGGGATCGAGCATATTATTCGGGAGACCTATTTCTCCAGCCTGCGGCTGACGGCGTTGACGATGGCGGAGCTTGGGATCGGCAAGAGCCAGGCGGAGCGGGCGATTGCGCTGTTCGAGGCGCATGACGAGCGGATTCTGGTGGAGAGCCGGGCGTTTGCGCATGACGAGGGGAAGTTGATCCAGACCACGTATGAGGCGGCGCAGGAGCTGATGGATTTGTTTGAGTCGGATCGGGAATTTTAGGCGAGGAAGGAAGCAGTTACTTTTTTTGAAAAAAAAGTAACCAAAAAAACTTCTGATTCCCAAGGCTTTTGAGCGGCCACAGTATGGCCGCTCAAAAGCCGTGGGAATCAGAAGTTTTTTGCGCGCTTTTTTTCAAAAAAGCGCTTCTTTACTTGAGTCTGACTTGCTAATTTTTCGGTAGACCTATCAAGGGGAACGGCGACGCCACGCGGTGCTGTATGCGGGCACGCTGAATGGGGACCGCACGGAGATCGAGGGGATTTGGACGGTGCCGCGGTCTTGGTCCGGTCGGTTTCTGATGATTCGGCAAAGCCAGGTGGTCCAGAAGCGGCGCCGGCTGGTGGCGGCGCCGGTCTAGCGGCGTTCAAAAAAAACCGTGTGAACACAATCAGTTATTGACCTGATTATGTCGTCCTGGCATCAATGGATGTCTGGGAGATTTGGATGACACGTTCGGAACTGATCGCGGGATTGGCGGAGGATAACCCGCATTTGACGGTGGGGGATGTCGAGCGCATCGTCGCAGCGTTTTTTGACGAAATGACGGAGGCGCTGGCGCGCGGGGCGCGGGTGGAATTGCGCGGGTTTGGCGCGTTTACCGTCAAGCACCGCAACGCGCGGGCGGGGCGCAACCCGCGCACCGGGGAGACGGTGGATGTGGCGCAAAAATCCGTGCCATTCTTCAAGGCGGGCAAGGAATTGCGTGAACGCATCAACAAGCCCATAAACCTGCCCGGTTCGAAGAAGAACGGAGGATCGAAAAGCTGAAATTATTTCGCACGATCGTCTCGGTATTTTTGCTGCTGGTGCTGGTGTTGTTCTTTTTGTCGAATCGGCAGCCGGTGGATTTGAATTATTGGCCGTTCGGCATCGTGATCGTGGCGGTGCCGCTGGCGGCGGTGGTGCTGATCGCGCTGGCGGTGGGGTTTTTGGCGGGGCTGGCGGCGCATTTGCCGAAGCGCGTGGGGGCGCATAGGCGGGCGCAGAAGGCGGAGAAAAAGGTCGCGGAGCTGGAAGGGAAATTGGCGGCGCCGCCGGCGGTTCCGGCGCGATGACCTTGCCGCGGCGGCGGCTGATCACGGCCATCGATACGGCCGATTTTTTGCGCGCGACTGCTCTGGTGAAGGAAACCGCGCCGTATAGCGGGCTGATGAAACTGGGGCTGGAACTGTTTTTGGCGCGGGGCCCGGAGGCGGTTGCAATTTTTAATGACGTCCCGCTTTTCCTCGACCTTAAATTGCATGATATTCCGAATACCGTTGCTGGCGCGGTCCGGTCTTTGGCGCCATTGGGGGTAAAGATGTTGACTGTTCACGCCGCCGGCGGGGCGGCGATGATCGCCGCGGCGCGCGAGGCGGCGGAGGTTTCGGGCGCCGGGCGGCCGAAGATTTTGGCGGTGACGGTGCTGACCAGCCTGGATGCGAGCGCGCTCGCCAGCGTCGGCGTGGCCGGCGGGGCGACGCAGCAGGTGCTGCGGCTGGGGCGGCTGGCGCTGGCGGCGGGGGCGGACGGGCTGGTATGCGCGGCGCACGAGATTGCGGTGCTGCGGGATGCGTTTGGCGAAACGCCGATTTTGGTGGTGCCGGGTATCAGGCCGGAGGGCGCGGAGGTGGGCGACCAGGCGCGGGTGATGACGCCGCGGGCCGCAATTGACGCCGGGGCGGATTATATTGTGGTGGGGCGGCCGATTACGCGGGCGGCAGACCCCGGGGACGCTGCGCGCAGAATTGCCGAAAGCATCCTATGACACGGGTGAAAATCTGCGGGATCAACAGCGAGGCGGCGTTCGATGTCGCGGTGGAACTGCAGGTGGATTTGATCGGGTTCGTGTTTTTTCAGGGCTCGCCGCGGCATGTGACGGCGCGCCAGGCGGCGGCGCTGTCGGCCCGGCAGGCGGGCGGGCCGCTGCGGGTGGGGCTGTTTGTCGAGCCTACCAATAGGCAAATTCAGGCCGTGCTCGGCGCCATGCACCTGGACCGGCTGCAAATCTACGCCAGCGAACCGCGCTGCGTGGACCTGCGCAACCACTTCGGACTCCGCGTGGGGCGGGCCATTGGTGTGGAAACCGCGGCGGACCTGCCGGCGGAGGCGCCTGGCCTGGACTGTCTGGTGGTGGAGGCCAAGCCGCCCGCCGGCGCCACAAGGCCGGGCGGCAACGCGGTCAGCATCGACTGGACGATTACGAAAGACTGGCAGGCCCCGGTACCCTGGCTGCTGGCCGGAGGGCTGACCGCGGACAATGTCGCCATCGCGATCGCCCAGTCCGGCGCCCCTGGTGTCGATGTCTCCTCCGGCGTTGAAAGCCTGCCCGGCGTCAAATCCCCCGCCCTCATGCGGCGCTTCGTGGCCAATGCCAGGCAGCCGTCAGTTTTCAGTCGTCAGTTGTCAGAAGGTTCTGACGACTGACGACTGGCGACTGACGGCAGGCTGACGAAGTGCTGCACGGTGGGGGCGAGGTAGGCGGCGATGCGGGACATGCCAGCGGCGTCGGGGTGGAGGGCGGGACGGGGCGGAGTCTCTTTGGGGTCGATGTAGAGGGCGGGGTCGGCGTGGCCGTTGGTGGTGAGGACGGGGGAAACGTCGATGAAGGTCACGGTGGCATTGTTGGCGTAGGCCTGGGCCAGGGACTGGTTGATCAGTTTCGTTTGGGTGTCCACCCAGGGGGAACGGATGGAGGGGAGGACGCCGAGCAGCAGGATGTGGGTGGTGGGGAGGAGGGTGTGGGTTTTGGTGACCACCGCCTCGATGCCAGGAGTGGTGAGGCTGGCGGGCCAGTGCGGGTGGCCGAGATTGTTGGCGCCGATGAGGATGATGGCGAGGGAAGGGTGCAGGCTGGCGACCTGGCCGTGGTCCAGGCGCCAGAGCAGGCTGGAGGTGGTGTCACCCACAAAGCCGAAATCGAGCGCGTTGTAGGGGGCGTAGTATTTTTGCCAGATGGGCAGGATGTTGTCGTAGCCGTGGGGGCCAGTGCGCTGCCAGAACTGGGTGATGGAGTCGCCGAGCCAGATGATTTTCGCGTTGGGGGTGGTTTTGGCCTCGGCGAGGGTGGTGGTGAAGCGGGCTTGCCACCAGGGGAGGTTTTGGCGGCCGATGGGGACGGCGGCAATGTTGGTGGCGTGGGCCGCAAAGGGGAAAAAGCAAAGAAAGAAAGCAAGGACTTCTTTTTTAAAAAAAAGAAGCAAAAAACTTTTATTACCTGCGGGCTTTGGCGGCCGCGGTGCCAAAGCCCGCAGGTAATGAGAGTTTTTTTGCTTCTTTTTTTGCAAAAAAAGAAGTTCTTGCTTTCTTACTTTTATCATAGCCCGATCGAAATGAGGACGAACGCGCCGGCGCCGGCGGCGGCGCAGTAGTAGGCGAAGGGTTTTAGCGCCCAGGAATCGTGGTCGCGGAAATAGCGCATCAAAAACGCCGTGCTGGCGAAGGCGACCAGGCCGGAGATGAGGGCGGCGATGAGGGCGGTGCCGAACAAGGCGTGGAGTTCGTGCGCGTGGGCGAGTTTGGGGACTTCCAGGACGGCGGCGGCGAAGATCGCGGGGGTGCCGATGAGGAAGGAGAATTTGGCCGCGGCCTCGTGCGCGATGCCGCGGCGCAAGGCCCCGACGATGGCCGCACCGCTGCGGGAGATGCCGGGAAGGAGTGCGAGGCATTGGAAGAGGCCGATGATGACGGCGTCCGTGTAGGTGAGGTTGTCGTCCCGCTTGGTGCCGCGGGTGCGCAGAAATTCGCCGAGGAGCAGGAGGCCGGCGTTGGCGACGAGGAAGAGGCAGGCGATGCGGGGGCGGTCGAACAGGTGCTCCACGGGTTTTTTGACGAGGAAGGCGATGATGACGACGGGGATGGTGGCGGTGACGAGTTTGGCGAGGATGTTGCGCTGGACGGCGACCTCGACGGCGTAGCCGCGGCCGAGGACGCCGCGGAGCATGGCGGCCCAGTCCCGCCAGAAATAGATCAGCATGCCGATCGCGGTGCCGAGATGCAGCATGACGAGGAAGGGCAGGAAGCCGGGGGAGGATTGCTCGATGCCCCAGTGCAACAGTTTGGGGACGATGACGGCGTGGCCGAGGCTGCTGACGGGAAATAACTCGGTGGCGCCCTGGAGGATGGCGAACAGGACGGCGTGCAGGAAATCCATGAATGCTCCCAAGCAGTTCGGCGCATATCGGTTGCGCGGTGCGGTGCATTGCACAAAAGATTTGCCGCGTTAAGTGACGGGGCATGTCAAATCGTCAGGCGGCGGCGCCGCCCCCGGCCTTGGTGTTCATGCTGGCGCTGTCCTGCGGTGTGATTGTCGCCAATATTTATTATGCGCAGCCGCTGGTGGGGATGATCGCGCCGTCGCTGGACATGCCGGCGCGGGTGGCGAGCTTGATCGTGACGCTGACGCAACTGGGATACGCGGCGGGGCTTTTATTTTTGGTGCCGTTGGGGGATGTGGTGGAGAACCGGCGGCTGCTGGTGGTGACTGTGCTGGCGAGCATTTTGCCGCTGCTGGTGCTGGGGACGGCGCGATCGACGGGCGTGTTTTTGGCGGCGTCCTGCGTGGTGGGGCTGACCTCCGTGGCGGTGCAGATGGTGGTGCCGCTGGCAGCGAATTTGGCGCCCGATGCGGTCCGCGGGCGGGTGGTTGGTAACGTGATGAGTGGGCTGTTGTTTGGCATTCTTTTGGCACGGCCGTTTGCCAGTTTGATCGCCGATGCGTTCGGCTGGAGAGCGGTGTTTTTGATTTCGGCGGGGCTGATGGTGGTGCTGGCGGGAACGATGCGGGTGGTGCTGCCGGAAAGGCGGCCGGCGCCGGCGCGGTATGGGCGGGTTTTGGCGTCGCTGGTGATGTTGCCGATTAAAATGCCGGTGCTGTGGCGGCGGGCGATGTATCAGTCGGCGGCGTTTGGATGTTTTTCGCTGTTCTGGACGGCGGCGCCGCTGCTGCTGGCGCAAAAATTCGGGTACTCGCAGGCGGGGATTGCGGTGTTTGCGCTGGTGGGGGCGGCGGGGGCGCTGATGGCGCCGGTGGCGGGGCGGCTGGCGGATCGGGATTTTGGCCAGGTCGGGACGGTGGTGGCGCTGGCGGCGGTGGCGGCGGCGTTTGGGCTGGCGGCGTGGGGCGGGTTTTTTGGGCATTCGGTGGTGGCGCTGGCGGCGGCGGGCGTGCTGCTGGATTCCGGGGTGCAGGCCAATTTGGTGTTTTCGCAGCGGGCGATTTACGGGTTGGCGCCGGATATGCGGTCACGGTTGAATGGCGTTTTCATGGCGATTTTTTTTGTTGGCGGCGCGGTTGGCTCGGCGGTGGTGAGCCCGGTTTTGGCGCGGTTAGGGTGGGCGGGGATTTGCGCGGTGGGGGTGTTGGCGCCGGTGCTGGCGTTGGGTTATTTCGCGGTGGCGGAGCGGGGGGCGGGCTTGGCCATGTCGGCGGCGCGCCACAGGTAGAGCGCGGCCATCGAACGGTAGGGGGCGTAGATTTTGCCCATTTCGGCGAAGAGTTTTGGCTTGGGCTGGGCTTCCAGGCCGTACAGGATTTTGTAGCCTTCGCGCACGCCGAAATCGTCCACCGGAAAAACATCCGGGCGTTTGAGGGTGAAGATGAGGAGCATTTCCACCGTCCATTGGCCGACGCCGCGGATTTTTATCAGGCGCTCGATGAGTTCGGCGTCGGAGAGTTTTTTGGCGCGGGTGGGGGTGGGGATGGTGCCGTCGGCGGCTTTGGCGGCGATGTCGCGCAAGGCGGCCATTTTGGCGCCGGAAAAGCCGCAGGCGCGGATGGATTCGTCGGGCAGGCGCAAGAGTTCTGAGGCGCTGGGGAGTTCGCCGTGACTGAGGGTTTTGAGGCGGCCCAAAATGGTTTCGGCGGCGCGGGCGTGGAGTTGCTGGTGGGCGACGGCGCGGATGAGGGATTCGTAGAGGTCGGTGGTTTCGGGTTTGGGCCAGGGCAGAGGGCCGACACGCTTGATGTGGGCGGCCATCGTGGGGCAGGCGGCGGTGAGGTGTTTTCGGGTCTGGACGGTCATGCGGGAGGATTTAGCATGAAATGGGAGGCGCGGGAGACGGGTGCGATGTAACCTACCTGGCGGTTGGGGGGGAGGCCAAGAGCTTGTAGATCAGTCCACGGAACGTTTCAGCGTCCTGCGCGGACAGGGGGGACAGGGCTTCGCGCTCATAGGCCAGGGCGAGCGGCTCGATCTTTTCAAAGAGTTTGCGGCCTTTGGCGGTCAGTTGCAGCTCGATCAGGCGGCGGTCGGCGGGGTTGATGGTCTTTTTGACGAAACCCGAAAGTTCGAGGCGGGAAGCGGCGCGGCTGACCTTGGATTTGTCCATCGCGACACGGACGAAAATCTCGCGGATGGAGACATTCTTGTGTTCCGCCAGATGCGCGACCAGACGCCATTCGGCGATCGTGATGCCGAAGCGTTTTTGGTACACGGCGGCGAGTTCGTCGCTCAGGCGGGCGGCGAGCTTGTTGACGAGATAGGGCAAGAAGCGATCCAGTTCGAGCATTTTGAATCCTGGCGGCGTTTTCACTTGACAATTCATTTCATATGATATGAAATGGTTTGAAGCAAGCCCATGGACGCCGGTGGGAAGAACGCTGGGCCGGGTTTGGGAGAGAGGTGCGTCGTGACGCTGCGCTACATGCCGGGTTTCGGCAATGATTTTGAGACGGAGGCGCTCGAGGGCGCGCTGCCGCAGGGGCAGAATTCGCCGCAGCGCTGCAATTATGGGCTGTACGCCGAACAGCTTTCCGGCTCGCCGTTTACGGCGCCGCGCGGCGCCAATGAGCGGTCCTGGCTGTACCGCATCCGGCCTTCGGTGAGGCATAGCGGCAAGTTCAGCGCCGCCGAGGTGCCGCTTTGGAAGAGCGCGCCGCATATCGTGCCCAACATGCCGTTGGCGCAAATGCGCTGGGACCCGGTGCCGCTTGCGAGCGAAAAGCTGACTTTTGTCACCGGCATGCGGACGATGACGACGGCGGGGGATGTGTTGACGCAGACCGGAATGGCCGCGCATGTCTATCAGGTGACGGCGCCGATGCGCGACGAGGTTTTCTATAATGCCGACGGCGAATTGCTGATCGTGCCGGAGACCGGACGGCTGGAGATTTTTACCGAGCTTGGGCGGCTTGAGATCGGCGCCGCTGAAATTGCTGTCATCCCGCGTGGGACAAAATTCAAGGTCAGCCCGATTGATGGCCCGTCGCGCGGGTATGTATGTGAAAATTACGGGCCAAAGTTCACGCTGCCGGAGCGCGGGCCGATCGGCGCGAACTGCCTGGCGAATCCGCGGGATTTCAAAACGCCGGTGGCGGCGTATGAGGATCGCGAGGTGGCGCACCGGCTGACAGTGAAATGGTGCGGCGGGTTTTACGAGACAGTGATTGGGCATTCGCCGCTCGACGTGGTGGCGTGGCACGGCAATTACGCGCCTTACAAATATGATTTGCGGATGTTTTCGCCGGTCGGGGCGATTGCGTTTGACCATCCGGACCCGTCGATTTTTACCGTGCTGACCGCGCCTTCCGGCGAGGCGGGGACGGCGAATATCGACTTCGTGATTTTTCCGGAGCGCTGGCTGGTGGCGGAAAATTCGTTTCGGCCGCCGTGGTATCACATGAATATCATGTCGGAATTCATGGGGCTGATCTATGGTCAGTACGACGCCAAGGAGGCGGGGTTTTCGCCGGGCGGCATGAGCCTGCATAACTGCATGCTGCCGCACGGGCCGGATGCGGCGGCGTTCGAGAAAGCCAGCACGGCGGATTTGAAGCCGGTGAAACTGACGAACACGCTGGCATTTATGTTCGAGACGAGGTTTCCGCAGCAGTTGACCGCCTATGCGGCCGGGTTGCCGCAATTGCAGGAGAACTATGCGGCGTGCTGGGCCGGCATCGAGAAGAAATTCGACGGTAGGCCGGGTGTGAAATGAAAAGCTGGATTGCGAGTGCGAATCATCCCGAAAACCATTTTCCGTTGCTGAATCTGCCTTACGGCGTGTTCAGCCGGGACGGCGAAGCGCCGCGCTGTGGTGTGGCGATCGGTGACTGCGTGGCTGATCTGGCGGTGCTGGAGCAGGCTGGGCTGATCAGCGCCGGGCCGGCGCGGGTGTTTGGCGCGCCGGCGCTGAATGATTTTATGGCGTTGGGGGCGGCTGCATGGGACGCCATGCGGGCGCGGCTGACGGCGCTGTTAACGGAGGGCGGCGATGACGCGCTGCGGGGCGACGCGGCGCTGCGGGCGCGCGTGCTGGCGCCGATGGCGGATGTCAAAATGCATCTGCCGTTCAGGGTCGCCGGCTACACGGATTTTTATTCCGGCAAGCACCATGCGTCGAACGTGGGTATCATGTTCCGCGGCGCGGAGAATGCGCTGCCGCCGAATTGGCTGAGCATTCCGATTGCCTATAACGGCCGCGCCTCGACGGTGGTGGTGAGCGGGACGGAGATCCGGCGGCCGCTCGGGCAGATCAAACCTTCGGGCCAGGATTTGCCGGTTTTTTCGCCGAGCCGACGGCTGGATATTGAGCTGGAAATGGGTGCTGTGGTCGGGCTGCCGACGGCGATGGGGGCGCCGATCACGGTGGCCGAGGCGGAGGAAAAGATTTTTGGCTACGTGCTGCTGAATGACTGGTCGGCGCGCGACATCCAGGCCTGGGAATACCAGCCGCTGGGGCCGTTTCAGGCAAAAGTTTTTGGGACGTCGATCAGTCCTTGGGTGGTGACCAAAGCGGCGCTGGCGCCGTTCCGGGTCGCAGCACCAGCGCGCGAGCGGCCGCTACTGGCTTACCTGGCCGAACCGGGGCCGATGCTGTTCGACATCCAGCTCGAAATTTTGATGCAGCCGGAGGGGGCGGCGCGGCCGAGCGTGATCTCGCGGACGAATGCGCGGGAATTGTATTTCTCGGCGCCGCAGCAGCTCGCGCACCACGCGATCGGCGGGTGCAAAATGGAGACGGGGGATTTGCTGGGGTCCGGCACGATCTCCGGGCCGACGAAGGACAGCCGCGGCTCGCTGCTGGAATTGTCGTGGGGCGGGGCGGAGCCGTTGACGCTGGAGACCGGCGAAACCCGGACGTTCATCGAGGATGGCGACACGCTGACGCTGACCGGCTGGGCGCAGGGGCCGGATTACCGCATCGGCTTTGGCGAATGTACTGGCAAAATTCTGCCGGCTTTGCCGGTGGATGGCTGGGAAGCGGGCCGGGGGTGAACACGCTTTGTGCGCAAGCTCGCGCGCGGGCGGCGACGCAAAACCAAACCGATTACGAATGAGGATATAGCCATGGCAACAAATTCCTTCGCCTCCACCGGCGATCTCGCGGAGAAGACAATATCGTTTACCGAAATTGGCCCAAATTTGTTCGCCTATACCGCGGAGGGCGATCCCAATACCGGCGTGATCATTGGTGACGATAGCGTGATGATCGTCGACGCGCAGGCGACGCCGGTGATGGCGCGGCTTGTCATCGACAACATACGAATGGTGACGGACAAGCCGATCAAATACGTCGTGCTCTCGCACTATCACGCGGTGCGCGTGCTGGGCGCTTCGGCCTACGGCGCGTCGGAAATCATCGCCTCCACAAAATGCCGGGCGATGATCCAGGAACGCGGGCAGGAGGACTGGGACAGCGAACTCGGCCGGTTTCCGCGGCTGTTCCAGGCGGCCGAAAGCGTGCCCGGCCTGACCTGGCCGACGCTGACTTTTGCCGGCAAGCTGACGCTGTATCTCGGCAAACGGCGGGTCGAGCTGATGCAGCTTGGCCGCGCGCATACCGCCGGCGACATCGTCGCCTGGGTGCCGGATGCGGGCACGATGTTTTCGGGCGACATCGTGGAATACAAATCCGCCTGCTACTGCGGCGACGGGCATTTTGGCGACTGGCCGGCGACGCTGGACGCGATCGCCGCTTTTGCGCCGGCGGCGCTGGCGCCTGGCCGCGGCGACGCGCTGGTGGGGCCCGAAAAGGTTGCCGAAGCGCTGGCGCTGACCAAGGATTTTTTGGAAACCACCTACCGGCCGGTGCACGGCGTCGCGGCGCGCGGCGGCAGCCTCAAAGAGGCGATGGCGGCGGCGCGCGCCGCCGGTGACGCCAAATTCTCCGGCTACGCGATCTATGAACACTGCCTGCCGTTCAACGTCGCCCGCGCCTACGACGAGGCGCTGGGCATCGATACGCCGCGGGTGTGGACGGCGGCGCGCGATCGGGAGATGTGGGCGGCGCTGCAAGGATAAGGAAGGAAGCAAGAAACGCTTTTTTGAAAAAAAGCGCGCAAAAAACTTTTGGTAATCTGGGCCATGGGTGGTTGCAACAGCACGGTATGAAGTTAGTAAAAGTTTTTTGCTTCTTTTTTTTAAAAAAGAAGTTCTTTCTTGCTTATGCCAAGCCGTGTTTTTCTGATTACTTGTCATCGTTTTGGGCGTCGAAAAGATGGATTGCTTCGCTTCGCTGGCAATGACGGGGATGGGTCGGGGGTAACGCGGATTGGCATTGTTTTCCAACAAATGTCCGAGGTCTTAACAATGGGCCGCTACATTCATAAACGTTTTGCTTATCGCACGCCGCCGGAGCTGAGCGGCGCGGCGGCGCGGCGGTATCCGGTGGTTATCATCGGCGCTGGGCCGGTGGGGCTGGCGGCGGCGATTGATCTGGCTTTGCACGGCGTGCCGGTGGTGGTGCTGGATGACAGTGACCGAGTCTCCGTCGGCTCGCGCGCGATTTGCTGGGCGAAGCGCACGCTGGAGATTTTTGACCGACTGGGCATCGGCGAGCGGATGGTCGCGAAGGGGGTGACGTGGCGGGTGGGGCGCCTGTTTCATGGCGAGCGCGAGGTCTATTCGTTCGACCTGCTGCCGGAGGCCGGGCACAAGATGCCGGCGTTCATCAATTTGCAGCAGTATTACGTTGAAGAGTTTCTGGTGGAGCGGTGCGCGGATTTTCCGGATTTGATTGATCTGCGCTGGAACAACAGGCTCGTCGAGCTGGAACGGCTTGATGATGGCGTGATCGTCTCGGTCGAGACGCCGGAGGGCGCGTACCGGATCGAGGCCGGCTGGCTGGTTGCCTGCGATGGCGCGCGGTCGCGCACGCGCACACTGCTGGGGCTGGATTTCACCGGGCGCGTTTTCGAGGAACGGTTCTTGATCGCCGATGTGGAGATGAAGGCGGATTTTCCGTCGGAGCGCTGGTTCTGGTTTGAGCCGCCGTTTCATAGCGGCGAGTCGGCTCTGCTGCATAAGCAGCCGGATGATATTTATCGGATTGACCTGCAATTGGGTTGGGACGCGGACCCGGAGGAGGAGAAAAAGCCCGAGCGGGTGATTCCACGCATCCGGGCGATTGTGGGTGCGCGGCCTTTTGAGTTGGATTGGATGTCGGTTTACACGTTTCAGTGCCGGCGTCTGGATAAATTCGTGCACGGGCGGGTGATTTTTGCCGGGGATTCGGCGCATATCGTTTCGCCGTTCGGGGCGCGCGGGGGCAATGGCGGGATTCAGGACGTTGATAATCTGGGCTGGAAGCTGGCGGCGGTGGTGAAGGGGGAGGCGGGCGCTGGGTTGCTGGCGAGTTATGACGAGGAGCGGATTTTTGGCGCGGATGAGAATATTCGGCATTCCGCGCGCTCGACGAATTTCATGACGCCGAAGGGCGGGACCGAGCGGGTTTTTCGGCGCGCCGTGCTGGACCTGGCGGCGCGGCATGTTTTTGCGCGGCGGATGGTGAATTCGGGCCGGCTATCGGCGCCGTGCTCGCTGGCGGGGCTTTCGTTGCAGACGCCGGCGGAGGTGGGCGGCGGTGTGGCGCCGGGGCAGGTTTGTCCGGACGCGCCGCTGCTGGCGCCGGATGGCAAAAATGTATTTTTGCTGGAGCTGCTTGGCCAAACATTCAAATGGCTGGCGCTGGGGCAGGTGGCGGCACCGGCTGGCGCGGGATTGCCGGTGGTACGGATCGGCGAGGGGGGCTTTGCGGACCGGGAGGGGTTTGCGCGGGCACGGCTGGGTTGGGATGTGCTGTATCTGGTCCGGCCGGACCAGCACGTGGCGGCGCGGTTTTTGGCGCCGGCGGCGGCGGAGGCGGTGGCGGCGTTGCGCCGCGCGCGCGGTTTTGCGGCCGCGGCGGAAGGGGTGGCGGCGTGACCGCACGGCTTGACCCGGAGCATGACGGTCTGGCGGGCCGGGCGGACGATGTCTATGAGGCGCTGCTGGTGGCGCATGAGGGGTTGAGCGAGGCGGAGAGCGCGGCGCTGAATGCCCGGCTCATCCTGCTGCTGTTGAATGCGCTGTCCGACCCGGAGATGGCTTTGGCGGCGATCGCGACGGCCCGCGATGGGAAGGTTGGCTGAAACTGGCTAGAACGGCGTGCCGATGGTCATGCGGATCAGGGCGATCGCGGGGGCAGGGTAGGCGCCGAGCGCCAGCAGCAGCGCCAGGAGAAGGGCGATCACCGCGTTGCCGGCCAGTGCTGGCATCGCCGGGAGGGCGGTGGGATCGGCCGGGACCGGGGTTGGGAGCTGGGCGGGGACCGGCATCGCCATCGCGACCAGTACGCGCAGGTAATAGTACAGGCCGATCACGCTGCCGATCACCAGTGCGGTCACCGGCCAGAACAGGCCGGCGCCGATGCCGGCGGCGATGAGGTAGAATTTGGCGATGAATCCCATCGTCGGGGGGATGCCGGCGAGCGAGAGCAGCATCAGGGCCAGGCTGCCGGCCAGAAACGGGTGGCTGCGGAACAGGCCGCGAAAATCGTCGATGCGGTCGGCGTCGCGCCCGGCGCCCGGCGTGCTGAGCAGGCCGAT
>PLFB01000245.1:0-3154 GCA_003137135.1 Acetobacteraceae bacterium | reverse complement strand
GCGGCCAGGCCGGTGCGGAGCGAGGCGTCGTCAGGGCTTTCGGCGAGGACGAAATAGCGCAGGATCACCGCGAATACGGCGATTTTTGACACGACGGCGATGAAGCCGGTGACCGGGGCGGGGGCGCCTTCGTAGATGTCGGGCGTCCAGAGATGGAACGGCACCAGCGAGAGCTTGAAGCCGATTCCGGTGATGATCATGGCGACGCCGACCAGGCGGTAGAAATCGGGCGCGCTGCCGGCCTGGCTCAGCGCACCGATGCGGGCGAACGACAGGGTGCCGAGATCGGCGTAGATCAGCGCCATGCCGAACAGCAGAAAGGCGGAGGCGGCGCCGCCGAGGATGAGGTATTTCATCCCGGCCTCGGCGGCGTCCTCGCGCGGGCTGGCATAGGCGATCAGGCCGAGCAGGGCGACGCTGAGGGTTTCCAGACCGAGGAAGAAGGAGGCGAAGTGAACGCTGGCCGGCAGCACCGCGGCGCCGAGCGTCGCGGTGAGCAGCAGCAGATAATATTCCTCGCGCGGCGCCTGGTCGCGATTGCCGAAATAGACGTAGGAGAGAATCGCGACGATCAGCGCCGAGCCCAGTACGAGGCCGGAATAGAACAGCGCGGTGCCGTCGATGATGAAGAGCGGCGTCACGGACGTGGGGGAGGCGGGTGCGGCGAGCGGCAGCGCAATGCAGCACAGCGCGAGGCCGGCGATGGTGGAAAACGCGGCGAGCCGATGGCTGCGATGGGCGGCGATGGCCAGCATCACCACGATGGTGACGGCGCCGAGCAGGGAGTAGGGCGCAAAGGCCAGAAACGCCGCCGCCGTCATCTGGCGTTATCCGCGAATTGCACGCGCAGGGACGCAGCCGGCGCGCCGTTATGCTGTAGGACCGCCAGGCCCGCCGCCACCTGGTCGATGACCGGCTGGGGATAGAGACCGAGGCCGATGATCGCCAGGACCAGCACCGCCATGACCGCGAGATGCGGCGCGGTCAGGTCGATCGGCTTCGCCGCGGCCAGGCTGGGGGATTCGGGGCCGTGGAAGGCGCGCTGTACCAGCAGCAGCGCGTAGGCGGCCGCCGCGACCAGACCGCCGGCGGCGATGACGGTGAAGGGTACGCTGACCTGGAAACTGCCCAGCAGGATCAAGAACTCGCCGATGAAATTGCCGAGCGCCGGCAGGCCGAGCGAGGCGACGGCAAACACCATGGCGAAGGCGGAGAGGTGCGGCATGGCGCCCCAAAGGCCACCCATGAGGCGCATGTCGCGGGTGTGGATACGCTCCTGCAGGGCGCCGACCAGGATGAAGAGCGCGCCGGTGCTGACACCATGCGCCAGCATCTGCACCACCACGCCTTGCAGGGCGAGGGTGTTCCAGGCGAACACGCCGAGCAGGACGAAGCCCATATGGCTGACGCTGCTATAGGCGACCAGGCGCTTCATGTCGTTCTGGCCGTAGGCCAGCAAGGCGGCGTAAAGGATGCCGATGACGCCGAGCGCCATCGCGAACGGGGCGAATTCATGCGCGGCGCCGGGAAACAGCGGCACGACGAAGCGGATGAGGCCGTACGCGCCGGTCTTCAGCAGGACGCCGGCGAGCAGTACGGAACCGGCGGTCGGCGCCTCAGTATGCGCATCGGGCAGCCAGGTGTGGAACGGGAACGCCGGCAGTTTGACGGCGAAGGCGACGAAAAACCCCAGCATCAGCCAGTACGCGGTGACCGGGCCCATGGGCGTGCCGAGCAGGGCCAGGTAGTCGAAGGTGAAATGGCCGGTGGCGCGCTGGTGGATGAAAACCAGCACCAGGATCGCGGCGAGCATGAGCAGGCCGCTGCCCTGGGTAAAGATGAAGAATTTTATTGCGGCATAAAAACGATGCTCGTGGCCCCAAAGGGCGATCAAAAAATACATCGGGACCAGCATCAGTTCCCAGAAGAAGAAGAACAGGAACAAATCGAGCGCCAGAAACACGCCGATGACGCCGGTGACGGCCCAGAGCAGGTTGGCGTGGAACAGGCCGGTGCGGTCGGTGATCTCGGTCCAGGAGATGATTACGGAGGCGAGGCCGAGCGCGATGGTGAGGATGATGAGGACCAGGCTCAGCCCGTCGAGGTCGAGTTCGAAGGAGATGCCGAGCTGCGGGATCCAGGGTTTTTCGAAGCTCATGATCCAGGCGGTCTGATCAAGCGGCGCGCCCGGCGGGGCGAGGGCCGGGCCGATCAGGGTGAGGGCGAGCAAAAAGTCGATCGCGAGCACGGCCAGCGCGATCCAGCGCGGCCAGTTTTGATGCCGTCCGCCGGAAACCCACGCGAGCAGGCCGCCGGCGCCGGGTGCCAGCAGGAGCCAGACCAGGCTCATCGCAGCACCGCGATGGCGATGAGGGAGATCGAACCGACGGCGAGGCCGGCGGTGTAGAACCGGACGCGCCCGGTCTGCGTGCGGCGGATCTGATCATGCAGCAGCCGCGTCAGCAGCGCGACGCCGTCGAAGACGCTATCGATCGCGTCTTCGCTGTTGACCCGCGCCGCCCATTGGACCGGGCGCACCAGCAGGCGGTCGTACAACCAGTCGAAGCCGCCGGCGGCGTGCCAGAAGCGCCAGAGCGGCGTTTTTGCGGGTTTTTTGGTGGGGCGCCAGTAGAGCAGCGCGGCCAGACCGATGCCGGCCAGGGAAATCAGGCTCGCGAGCAGCAGCGGGATGACGCTTTTGACCTCCGCGGTTGCCGGCAGCACCGGAGCGAGCAGGTTGGAGAGCAGGGTGACGTGACCGAAGGCGGGCGGCAGTTCGATCAGCCCGCCCAGAACCGAGAGCACGGAGAGTACGGTGAGCGGCAGGAGGACGCGCCAGCCGTAGCGGCCGGTGACATGGGTGTGTTCCTCGCCGAAAAAGGCGATGAAAACGCAACGAAAAATGTAGAGCCCGGTGGTGAAGGCGCCGATCACGCCGGCCGCCCATAGCACGCGGCCGCTGGTGCCGTCCGCCCAGGCGCCGGAGAGGATCGCCTCCTTGCTGTAGAANNGTCACGGCGCCGGCGGAGAGGAAGAGCAGCGCCTTGAAGAAGGCGTGGCACATCAGGTGAAACAGCGCGGCACTCCAGGCGCCGACGCCGAGGGCCAAAAACATGTAGCCGATCTGGCTCATCGTCGAGTAGGCGAGGATGCG
>PLFB01000232.1:62897-68425 GCA_003137135.1 Acetobacteraceae bacterium | reverse complement strand
GGCCACAGTATGGCCGCTCAAACGCCGGGGGAAATAAAAGTTTTTTGCGCGCTTTTTTTCAAAAAAGCGCTACTTTCTTGCTCACGATCCAGGAATCTCCAAAACGATCTTCCCGAAATGATTGCCGCCGGGCAAAAACTTGCCAAGCGCGGCCGGCAACTGATCAAAAGCGAGTATCTCCGACACGACCGGCCGCAACCTGTGCAGCGCGATCGCGCGCAACATATTCTCGAACTGGTCGCGCCCGCCCACCAGAATGCCCTGCATGGCGACGCCGCGCGGAATGAAAAACTGCAATGGCAGCGAAGCACCCACGCCGCTCAGCAGCCCAACCTGCGCGACGCGCCCGCCCTTCTTGATGCAAGTCAGCGCCTGCCCGAGTGTCGCGGCGCCCACCGTTTCGATCACGATATCCACGCCACCGGTCAGCTTCGCGATCGGCATGCCCCATTCCGGCGTGTCGCGATAATTCAGCGTGTAATCGGCACCCAATGCCTTTGCGCGCTCCAGTTTCTCATCGCTCGAGGAGATCAGCGCCACTTGCGCGCCCGCGAGCTTGGCAAATTGCAGCGCGAACAGGGCGACACCGCCGGTCCCTTCGACCAGGACGGTATCCCCTGGCTTCACCCGGCCAAATCCCACCATTGCGGACCATGCCGTCACCCCCGCGCACGGCAGCGCCGCCGCTTCGGCATCGCTCAGATGCTCCGGCACGAACACCACCGCCTGCTCATCCACCAGCATTTTCTGCCTCAGCGTGCCGTCGATTTCGCCGCCCAGAGCGGGTGACGTCACCGCATCGGTCGGCGGGCCGGAAAGCCAGCGCGGCGAGAAGATCGGGCAGACCCGGTCGCCGATCTTAAGCCGCTTCACCTGCGCGCCCAAGGCCTCCACGACGCCGACGCCATCCGATAACGGCACCAGCGGAAACGCCGCACCCGGATATTTGCCGAGCCCAACGACGAGGTCGCGAAAATTGCAACTCGCCGCCCGCATCGCGAGCCGCACCTCATGCGGGCCGGGCTCGGGAACCGGCAGATCGACCAGGTGGATCGCATCCAACCCGGCGGCGTCAAACCGGACGGCGCGCATTCAGCCGGCCGCTACCACGTTGGAAGAAATGGGATGAAACCGCACATCCAGCTTGGGGATGCCGCGAAACACCCAGGGCGGCGCAAATTGCGGGTTGTCTTCGATCACCTCGACTTGGGCGAACCGTTGATAGGTGCGCGAAAAAAACTCGTTGAGCTGCATGCGCGCCAGCAGATGCCCGATGCAATGGTGGATACCGGGCGCGAACGTCATGTTGTTGTAGCCCTCTCGCGAGAAATCCAGCACTTCAGGGTTCTCGAAAACCCGCGGGTCACGATTGGCGCCCGCCTGCATCAGATAGACCGGATCACCCTTTTTGAGTTTCTTGCCGTGCCATTCGAAATCCTCGACCACCAGCCTGGTCTGCCCGGTGGCCATCGCAAAATACCGCATCAGTTCGAGCACGGCCTTGTCGATGCCCTCCGGATGCTCGCGCAGAAATTGGCGGTGCTCCGGATGACGCGACAGCGTCTCCACCCCCAGCACCATCGAGTTCAGCGTGGTATCATGCCCGGCCAGCAGCAGCACGACCGAGGAGCCGACCATTTCCTCCATCGTCAGCCGGTCCCCGCCGTCCACGGCCTGGACCAGGCCGGTGAACACGTCATCCTGCGGGTTGGCCCGGCGCTTTTCGATCTCTTCGGCGAACAGTTCGAACATCTCGAGCACCGCGCGCTCGCCCGCTGCCAGCATCTCGTCCGGCGCATTCACGGTGGCGAGCGCGCCAACCACGGCCGTGGCCCAACCCTTGAGCCTCGGCAGATGCTCCTGCGGCACGCCGAGCAGTTTCAGAATCGTTTTGGCGGTGATGACGCGGGCGATATCCTCGTTGCATTCGGCGGTGCCGCGCTCGGCCACCTCGTCCAGCACGGCCTCGATATTGGCCTGCGCGAAGCCGCGCACGGAGTTGACGACTTTTATGCCAAACGCCTTGTTCATCAGGCTGCGCATGCGGGTATGGGCCGGCGGGTCGGCATTGATAATCCAGTTCGGCAGAGATTTCATCAGCACCGGCATCTTCGCGGCGCGCTCGGGAAAGCCCTGCACCACCGTCTCGACCAGCCGGGCGGTCGAGAGCGGCAGCCGCCCGGAATAGCCCTCCGTCACATCGGCGTGGCGGGTCACGATCCAGCCGCGCTGGTGGTCCGACCAGAAAACCGGGTCGGCCTCCCGGATGGCATTCAGCCGGGTGAGGAAGCCGTTGCCGATCTGCGGCAACGTGTTGAAATCGAAATCCAGCGTATCGTTTGCTACCATATGATCCTCCTGCGTATCATCTGCCACAGCCGGCGGTTCCTGACAAATTCGACCCGCTCACCCCTGCCGCGGCAGGCCGGCAAGATCGGTAAAATAATGCAGCATCGTCATCGTATCGCGCTCCGGCGGCCCGGTTTCCAGCACGCGCTGCTGCAGCTCCAAAACCGCACGCGCCATCGGGATCGGCACGTCCAGACGCTTGGCCTCTTCGTGGAAATATTTCACGTCCTTCACGCCGATTTCCATCGCGCCGGTGCCGTCAAACTTGCCCTTCAACATGTAATTGGGGAACACGCGTTGCGTGAAGAAATTGGCGCCACTGCCTTGATTGATGATGGCGACGCAGGTCTCCATGTCCAGCCCGGCCTTCATGCCAACCGAGACCGCCTCGCAGGTCGCCAGAAATGCCGCGTAGGCCACCGCATTGTTGACGACCTTGCCGGTCTGACCCATGCCGGCCGTCTCGCCCAGAAAAAACAGCCGCCCCGCGAAGGCGGCGAGGGCAAATTCAGCCCGCTCAAAGGCGGCTCTCGGGCCGGCCGCCAGCACACCCAGCGTGCCGGCCGCGGCCGCCACGGCGCCGCCGACGACGGGGCAGTCAAGATAGGCGATGCCAAATTTTTCGAGTGCGGCGGCGAATTCCATCGCCACGGCGCCCCCCAGGGTGGACGTTTCGATGTAGATTTTAACCTGGCTGCCGCCGGCCACGCCGTCTGGCCCGAGCGCCACATGCCGGCAAATATTCGCGGTCGGCAGACACGCGAAGACGATCTCCGTCTGGTCCACCACGTCGCGGATGCAGCTCGCGATCTCCCCGCCCAGAGCGGCAAATTTTGCAAGCGCTTCCGGATTGCTGTCATAGGCCAGAACCGGAACACCATTCTGCAGCATGCGCGCGGCGATGGCCCCACCCATGATGCCGACGCCGATGAAACCAACTTTTTCCATGATCATCCCTTTGTGTTGCCGCTTGCCGGTGTCGTCAAGAACGTGAGTACGCAGCAGGAAAGTAAGCAGTTACTTTTTTTGAAAAAAAAGTAACCAAAAAAACTTTTGCTCCTGGGGGAGTTTGGACCGGTATTGCCTTTCATCGCCCCCGATGGGGGCGATTAAGGCCATTCCGGTCCAAACTCCCCCAGGGGCAAAAGTTTGTTGCGCCGCACCCGCGGACGGGCTTTTTTAAAAAAAGCGCTGCGTCCTGCTGACTTCGCTGAGCTAGTCACGTAAACTGATTTTTCATCACATGGTGGAGCCTTATGTATGGCGACTAACGCGGAAGGCCGCCTCGCCGGCAAGGTGGCGCTGATCACGGGCGCCGCCGGCGCGTTCGGCGGCGAGATGGTGCACCGCTTCCTGCTGGAGGGTGCGAAAATCGTGGCCTGCGGTCTCGCGGATGCGGGATTGGCGGCCATCTCCGCGCGGCATGGTGACGCGGTGCTGACATTCGCCGCCGATGTCGGCAGCGAGACGGACTGGGAGTCGACGCGCGAGCTAACCCTCGCGCGCTTTGGCAGGCTCGATATCCTGGTCAACAACGCCGGCCTGTCGCACACCGGCGCGCCGCAGGATGCGGAGCATGTCTCGCTCGAGCAATGGCGCGCGGTGCAGCGCGTCAATGTCGAGGGCACGCTGCTCGGCTGCCAGATGGCGATCCGCGCCATGCGTGAATCAGGTGGCGCCATCATCAACATCTCCTCCATCGCCGCACTCAACCCCTCGCCCAACATGATCGCCTACGGCACGAGCAAGGCGGCCGTACGCTACATGACCCGCTCGGTCGCGGCCTATTGCGCCGCCAAGGGCTACAATATCCGTTGCAACTCCATCCATCCGGGATGGTTTCTCACGCCGATGGTGCGCCAGGCCCGGACGCCGGCCGAACTGGAGGCGCAGGAGAAATCCATTCCGCTGCGGCGATTTGGGAGCCTGGCCGATATCGCGGAGGCGGCGATCTATCTGGCGAGCGATCAGGCGGCCTACATCACGGGCGCCAAGCTGGTGATCGATGGCGGCGTGACCATGGACCCGTGAAACCATGGCGGATTTAAGCGGGCATTCTTAGAATCGGCTTGATCACCTTGCCGTGCTCCTGGTCCGCCAGCGCCTGATCGATATTCTCGAACTCGTAATATTTCACCAGCTTTTCCAGCGGAAAGCGCCCGGCCATGATGAGACCCACCAGCTTCGGAATGAATTCCCGCGGCACGCTGTCCCCTTCGTTCACGCCGTATAGCCGCAGACCGAGGCTGACGAGCATGAGCAGCGGCAAGGTGACGGCCGCCTCCATGGAGGTCCCGGTCAGCAAAACAATCTGTCCATGCTTCGCCATCGCGCCCACCGCCTGCATCACCACCGCGGGAATTCCGCAGGTATCCACGGCGTGATTCAAGCCGCCCTTGCTCAGTTCCTTGAGCGCCGCGCTGACATCTTGGTGGCCAATCGGGTCCAGCACCGCGTGCGCGCCCAGTTCCAGCGCCAGCGCGCGGCGCGCCGCGTTGGGTTCCACCACGATGATGGGCGCGCAGCCTTCCACCACCGCCGCCATCACGGCGCTTAATCCCACGCCGCCGGCGCCAAATACCGCGAGCGACTCACCGGCCTTGGGCCGCAGTACATTCATCACCGAACCAGCACCGGTCTGCACGCCGCAGCCGAGCGGCCCCAGCAGTTCCAGCGGCGCGTCTGGCGGCACCTTCACCACATTGCGCATATGCGCGACGCTGTAGGTGGCAAAAGAAGATTGACCGAAGAAATGCCCCGGCACATCGACGCCGTCGCAGCTCAGCGCGGTGCTGCCATCCATGCGCCGGCCGCTGAAATTGGCCGGGAAGAACTGCTCGCAATAGGCCGGCTCGCCGGCCGCGCACCGCCCGCAGGCGCCGCAGTTCAAAAAGCTCATCACCACGGCATCGCCCACCGCCAGATCGCGCACCGCGGACCCCACGCGCGCCACCACGCCCGCCCCCTCATGCCCCAAAATAATCGGCCGCGGCAGCGCCATGAAACCATGCCAGCATGTCAGATCAGTGTGACAGATGCCGGTTGCCACCACGCGCACCAGCACCTCTTCAGGACGGATTTCGCCGATCGCCAGATCCTGGATCTGCGCCCGCTCTTCACCATCCCGGAACACCGCCGCGCGCAACGCCGTTATGTCTGTCATCGGTTCTCTCCCGTCC
>PLFB01000232.1:0-62816 GCA_003137135.1 Acetobacteraceae bacterium | reverse complement strand
ACCCGCCTTGCGCGGCGGTCATCGGCATCCTGCCGGCGCTCAACCCAGCCGCCCTGTCCGAGCCGGTCCACCAGCCCGCCCAGCGTGACCTTGCCGATATCCAGCAGGCCCGCAAGCTCGGTCTGGACCATGCCGTCCTTGCGCGAGAGATGCGCGATGACCCACCATTGCGAACGCGTAATGCCCATCGGCTTCATGAAATGGTCGAATGCGTTGCGCCGCATCCGCGAGGCGTCGTGGATCAAAAACCCAATCCTCAAATCCCGCGCCGCGCCGGTTTCCGGTAAACCGGGCGGATTGACGTCCGCATCCAGCCTCGCCACGCGCCGGCCGGCCGCCGGTTTTTGTTGCTTTCCCGTAACCTCCCCGCGGGCCACGTCAAAGCTTTTTCATGCACGGCGGTTTCACGCCGGCAAAACCGCGACCGGCGTGACGCCGCGTTCATCGGGCCGGCCAAAAGCCTTGCCGCCTTCGATCGGATTGAAATACTCGCGCCAGCGCGTAACCTTTCCGCCGGCGATGCGCAGAATAAAAACGTAGCGATTGACATAATCCGGCCGTCCGTCCCCGAAGCTCCCGTGAGAATGCCCCTCCAGCACGACGGTCCCTGCCTCCGGCAGTTCATGGATATCCGTGATGTTCAGCTCAAAGCTCGCAAATACCTGAATCGGGCTGAACATTTTGATCGCGGTATCGCCGCCGTGGAATGTCGCGATCTTGCGTCCGGCAAACGGCCATTCGACGACGGTGTCATCCGCGAGCAGCGCGCGAAGCCCCGCCATGTCGCGCGCCGAGAGACATTGCAAGGCGCGCAGCCCGATCGCGCCGGTCTCGCTTTTCGTCGTGAGGCTCATCATCGTCTCCATTTCGGCCAGACACTGATTAGAGAAAGTTTCGCTAACGCATGCAGCCCGTCACCCCGCCATCGACGGGAAGAATCACGCCCGTCAGATAGGCGGCGGCCGGCGATGCCAGAAAAACCACCGCGGCGGCGACCTCGTCGGGCGTCGCCATCCGCCCCAGCGGAATGTCATCCCGCACCGATTTTCTGAAAGCTTCATCCATTTTGCTCATCAGTCCTGCATCCACCGGCCCGGGTGCGACCATGTTGACGGTAATGTTTTCTTTGGACAGCCGGCGCGCGATCTTGCGCGTCAGGTAATTCAGGGCGGATTTCGACGTCGAATAGGCGTAGGCTTCGTTGGCGGAGACCTGGCTGCCGGCGGATGACCCAATATTGATGATCCGCGCCGGACGGGCGCTGGTGCCAGCCTTGCGCAGCAGGGGCAGAAACGCCTGGGCGAGAAAGAACGGCGCCTTCAGATTGAGGTCGAACACCTCATCCCAGGCGCTTTCCGGAAACACATCGATCCCGGCATAATGCACAGCGCCGGCATTGTTCACCAGAATATCCACGCGATCCTCGCGGCCCGAAATTTCGGCGGCAAGACGCTGCATGCCGGCGAGGCTGCCAAGATCGGCCTGCACGCCATGGCATTCGCCGTGCCGCGACAATTCAGCCGCCGTGTCCGCGCAGCTTTGCGCGTTGCGGGCGCAGATATAGGTTTTTACGCCGCGCCGGACAAAAAAATCCGCGATGGCGCGGCCGATATCCCCGGTGCCGCCGGTGATGAGTGCCGTCCCGCCCGAAATGTCAAACAACTGATCCACGGCAATCCCCTATGATAAACGGCTTCAGGCCAGAGTGCGCCGGGCCGGCCTGATTTCGGTCCAGTCCAGCGTGACCTGGCGGTGCGCGAAACGCCAGGCTCCATCGATACGGACCCAGCGGCTCCAATAGCGGATGCCCATGTCGAAAATCGTCGGTCCGCCGCGGCCTTCGCCCTCGATCAGGTGGTGCGCGAGGCAATAGGTCTCGCCTGCCGCGCGGTCATCGGCGATGTCCACCGTTTGATTATGCACGGTGTGCATCATCCCGGCATAGCGCTTGCTCAAACCCGTCGGCAGTTGCTTGATCTGTTCGATGCCCTCCACTTTGAACCAATCCCCCTCCAGTTTGGCGTCCGCGGTAAAAATCGCCGCCAGAGTGTCCGGCTCGTTACGATCCATGGCGCGCGCGTAGAGCCATGAGAGGCGCAGCAACGCCCACTCATCGGCCATGATCTGCAAGCTGGTTTCCCCCGCGATCATGAGGAAAACACCGTCTCGACGAGATGCTTGGTATCGAGATACTCCTTGCCCTTCGCGATCTTTCCGTCCCTTATGGTGAAAAGATAGTGATAGGTGTTGTTATAGGTTTTGCCATTCCGGAATTCGGCAAGGGAGCGCATTTCCACCGCGACGCGATCGTCCTCGGCGGTGAGCGCGCCGAACTCAAAATTTAAGTCCCCGATCAGGATATCCGATACATTGCCAAAAAGCTGTGCAATGCCGGCTTTGCCATGATGCTCATTGCCGTTCGGCCAGTCGCCCTGGACCCACCAGACCACGTCATCGGTCACGCAGGCCAGTGCGGCGGGAATGTCCAACTTCGCCAGATGACCCAAAAATTCTCGGCACACGGCTTTGTTTTTTTCGAGATCGGCCATGTCGACTGCCTCCGGTTATGATCACTCAAGCAAGCAAAACTAACTGACGAATGTCTTCTTGGCCGCCGCCGCCTGGGTTATGGGCCGCACGGCGATGGCGCTGACCGGTTCCTGGCGGAACAGGCGCGCCGGCAGCAGAAAATAACACAACGACGGCAGCAGAATCAGCGCGCCCAGCATGTTCAACAAGAACATGAAGGCGAGAAGCAGACCCATATCCGCCTGGAATTTTATCGGCGCGAATGCCCAGGTCACCACACCCGCGGCAAGCGTGAAGCCGGTCAGCACCACCACCTTGCCGGTGAACAGCAAGGTCCGATGATAGGCCTCCGACAGGCTCGCCCCCTGGCGCAACTGCCGCAGCAGAATGCTTAGCACGTAGAGCGCATAGTCCACGCCGATGCCGACACCGAGCGCGATGACGGGCAGTGTCGCCACCTTGATGCCGACATGCAGCAGCACCATCAGCGCCTGCGCCAGAATGGAGGTGAGCACGAGCGGCAGAACGGCGCAGACCACGGCGCGCCATGACCGAAACGTGATGAAGCAAAAAAGGATCACCGAGGCATAGACCAGCGCCAGCATGCTCTCATTGGCCTGCGCGACCACGATATTCGTCGCCGCCGCCACGCCCGCATTGCCGCCCGCCAGTGAAATCTTGAAGTCGGTGCTCTGATTTTGCGGCAGCGCCGCGAAATCCTGCACGGTTTTCACGACCGCATTCAGCGTCGTGGCCTTGTGGTCCAGCAGCGAAACATAGATCGGGTCAAAGTTGCAGGAAAAATTCGCCAGCGAGGCCGGAACGGTCTGCGCGTAGTCCTGCACGGTGGCGTCGCTATTGACGTTGGCGAACCACTTCGGTGAGTTCTCCGTCATCAGCATCGTCGCATTTTCGCCGAACGAGGCGATCGACGACGCGTTCTCGACGCCCGGCAACTGGTCCAGTTGCCAGTCGAGGTCATCCAGCGTCAGCAGCGTCGAGATGTCGTAACAGTGATTCGCTGGCGTATCGACCAAGACGATGAACGAGTCGTTACCAATCGCGTAGTTCTTCAGGATGTAGCCGTTGTCGCGATTATACTGCGAATTCTGCCGCAGTTCCGGGGCGCCGGGTGCCAGGTCGCCCACCTGCACGCGCTGCCCCACCACCCAGCCGGCGCCGCCCAACACCACGGCGCCCAGGATGGCGATGGCGGCATACCGGCGCTGCGTGAAAAGATCGAGGAAATTCCACAGCGGATGCGACACGCGATCGTCGCCCGCCGCGGCCTCGTGGCGCAGGCTGCGCACCGCGGCGGCCTTGCTGACCCCGGTATAGCTCAGCAGCATCGGCAGCATGATCAGGTTGGTGAAAATCAGAATCGCCACACCCATGCTCGCGATCAGGGCCAGTTCCTGAATCGCGTTGATCTTGATGGTCAGCAGCACCGCGAAACTCACCGCATCGCAGGTCAGCGCCGCAAAACCGGCCACGAACAGCCGCCGGAACGTGTACCGGGCGGAAATCAGCGGATGCGTGCCGCGGCCGATATCCTGCATCACGCCGTTCATCTTCTGCGCGCCGTGGCTCATGCCGATCGCGAAAATCAGGAACGGCACCAGAATGGAATACGGCGTCAGATCGAAGCCCAGCATCGGCAGCAGACCAAGCTGCCAAACCACGGCGACGAGCGAGGCGGTGACCACCAGCGCCGTGGAGCGGATGCAGCGCGTGTACCAATACAGCACCGCCGTCGCGAGCAGGATGGAAACCCCGAAGAAAAATAGGATTCTGTCGAGACCGTTGATCATGTCGCCGACGATCATCGCGAAACCGACAATATGCAGCGTGACACCCTGGCTCGCATACTTGTCACGGATCGCATTCAGCCGGCGCGCCAGATCGCCGTAGTCCAGCGGCTTGCCGGTGAGATTGTTGTGTTCCAGCAGCGGCACATAGATCATGCTCGAGGTGAAATCCGGACTGACGAGCTGGCCGATTTGCCCGGTCTCTCCGATATTCTTTTGCACGAGCGCCAGGTCGGATTTGCTGCCGCTGAACTGGTCAAAAATCACCGGGCCGGAACTCAGACCATCCGGCGTCACCGCGACCCAGCGCGTGTTCGAAGTCCAGAGCGAAGTCATGTAAGGGCGATTGACGCCGGGCAGCAGATAGACCTCATCGCTGATACGCTGCAGCACGGAAAGATAATGCGCGTCGATGATCGTGCCATGATCGGCCGACACGGCAATACGGATCGCGTTCTCCTGCGACTGCAGATCATCGTAGTGCTTGAAATAGTTCACGATGAACGGATGATGGATCGGCAGCATGCTGTCGTAGCTGGCATTCAACGTCGTCTTCGTCGCCTGGAATCCCAGAAACAGCGTCAGAAAAAGGCAGCCAAGCAGAATGACGAGGCGATTGTTGAACAATAGCCGTTCGGCGCGCGAGCCGGAATTGCGGTCGAAATCCGCAATCTCGGCGATGACCGGGGACGGCGTTGCACCATGGTTAGCCAAACATCCATCTCCGTTCTAGGGCATCCATCTCCGTGTTAGTTCGTTCTTAAGTCTTGTAATGGAATACGAAGACTTCCGGCATTCCCGGCCAACACCAGCGCGCCGTCGGGCGCCTGCACCAGGTCGAATATGGCCATCGGGATTGCGAGCGGCAACGGCGAAAAACTTTGGCCGTGATCCGTGCTTCTATAGAGCGTGCCGTTCTCGCAGGCAAGAACAAGGCTGCCGTCCCGCAGCGTCACGGCGGCGGTCAAATTGTCCGAAGTGCCGATGCTGGCGGCCTTCCAGGATTTTCCCTGATCGTCGCTGAGAAAAATCTGCCCGGCGACGCCAAACACCACTACGCCGCCATCGCCGGCGTCGTGCACGCCAAACAGCGTGGCGGTGCCGGGCGTGGCGATGTTCTGAAATGTCCCGCCGCCATCGCTGGAGCGGAAAATGATGCCGGTTTCGGCCGCGATATAAACCTGGCCGCCCACCGCGGTCACGTCATAGAGATTATGGCTGTAGGCGTCGCCGACATGCAGGCTCCAATCGGTCCAGCTTTTGCCGCCATCCGTGGTTTTCAAGGCCAGGCGATAGGCGCCGAACACGATGGCGTCTTGCGGACTTGCCGCCCAGATGGTGAGCAGCGGCTTGTCGGCGCCGCCGCTGACGAAATGGGCCGCGCGTTTGAGCGCGAGCGGCGTGCCGGGCGACGGATCATTGGCCGCAACCGCCGCCTGGGCGGCCGCCAAGGTCAATTGGTTGGCCTGCAGGCCGTTCAACTGCACCTGCCAGGTGGCACCCGCGTCCTGCGTGTGCAGGATGATCCCGTAATGGCCCACCGCCCAGCCCTGGCTCGGCGTAGCAAAGCTGATGGCGGTGATCTCGACATTCACCGGTACCGCCGCCTGCCGCCAGGTGAGACCATTATCGTCCGAAATGATGATCACACCGTGTTCGCCGCCGGCCACCAGCCGGCTGCCGGCGGTGGTGATCGCATCGAGAAAGACTTTGTCCGGCGCCTTGATCTGGATCGCGGCTTCATCGAGGGCGCGTATACCCGTCTCCGCGGCCACCGCAGGGCCGCCGAAGGCCACGCAGAACAGCGCCATGGCGATCAGAGCCCTCGGCAAGACCAGCAGGCCCAGCCGCCACCTCCTCGTCAGACGCGCAACCTTGCTCAATGACATGCCTCTTCACCCGGCCTCAGACGGACGCCGCGCGCTCGCCGGGTGAGAGCACGGCGATAACCCTAGTACTGGCCCTGCGCCGCGATATCCTGCGGATTGAACAGTTTTGGATCCTGCGGACCGAATTCGATGCCGGGATATTGCGGGTTGAAAAACGCGCCGGTGCCGACCGTGTATTGATTGGTCTGCAGATTATAGACCACCGAATTCAGAAACACGGTTCCCGGCAGATTTGGAGCATTGGTATTGAACTCCAGGCAGAGTTTTACATAGTTGCCGTTGGCGTCATACTCATCGACCGCCGCGATATGCCAGTTATCCTCATCGATATAGACGCGGCGGTGCGGAATCGTGTGGCGTTCACCAGGCGCCAGCACGGCGTCCACAATATGGACACGGTGTTTTTCAAAGCGGCAGACCGATGAATCGATAAATTCCGGACCGATCACCTTGTTCGGATCGGAATTGGCCAGCGCATTGTTGTTATAGGGAATATACATTTCTTTTTTGCCGACATAGGTCCAATTATAGCGGTCCGGCGAGCCATAAAATCCGTACGACTCGTCATAATTGGTGATGCCGCCACCGGTCGCGGTCGGCGTGTCGTAGGTCAGTTCCGGCGCCTTGCGCACGCGGCCTTGGCCATTCAGCAGTTCCCAGGCCTGCGAAGGTGAATCGAGCGCGTTGGTCGGCGACCACTCCATCAGAACCTGCCCGACCAGCACCGGCGGGGCGATGTAATCGAGATGGATATATTCATACCAGCCGTTGAAATTCGCCAGCGAGCCGCTCTGATCGTAGTAGGGATAATGATATTTCAGCCAGTACAGGCCACCGAGCGAAATATTCCCGCCGGAGATGATGTAGGCCGAGACGACAAATTTATAATTGGCGCCGTCCCAGCGGGTGAGATGGTTCCAGATCGCCTGCGGTCCGGCGATGGCCGGATCGGGGTCCAGGATCGGGAACGCGATGCCGCCATAGGCGCCGTGAAAGCCGAACCTGCCGCCGCGCGGGTCCAACTGCGCGGAGGTCGCGTTCTGATAGGTGTTGTCATAGACCCATTGCGGCGCCGCCGCGGTGCGGTGCGTCGGGTAAACCCGCACATAGAAGTCTGAATGCTTGTTGATCATGTTGACGACGCCGACCGGCAGCATATCGGCATATTGTGCGACATTGCCGGCATTGATGGTCAGCAAAGGCGCGTCCGACGCAAAATAATCCGGCTGTTGCGTACCTTCCGTCCAACCCGGCGCGGTCTCCGTCAGGCCGCCGGTCCATGCCGGGATCGAGCCATCGGCATTGCCGGCCTTCTCGGCGCCGAACGGCGTCAAGGTCGTTTTCAACGTCGCGGCCTGGTCGG
The DNA here is from genome assembly GCA_003137135.1 of Acetobacteraceae bacterium. Classification (GTDB taxonomy): domain Bacteria; phylum Pseudomonadota; class Alphaproteobacteria; order Acetobacterales; family Acetobacteraceae; genus Acidocella. The sequence continues at coordinate 55,227 of PLFB01000232.1, read as the reverse complement.
CCGTCACCGTCGCGCGCGCCGGCTTGGGCAGACCGGCGGCGAGCGCCGCCGCGGTGCCGCCGGCCATGATTCCGAATGTGCGTCTTTTCATTTTTCTGGCGCTCCTGAGGTCTCAGAACGTGTGTTGCAAATTGAACGAAACATAGCCGCGATCGGCGTCGCCGTTGAATGACGGGTTGGCCGCGCCGAGATAGTCCTGGTAGCTCAGCGTGCCGATCCAGGTGGTCTGATAGGTCCCGGCAATCCCGACATCGATCGTGCCGGTGCCATGGTTGACGTTGGCGGCGATCTGCGAACGGCCGAGCAGCGTGTAGTTGACGCTGATCGGGAACTGGATCTCGAGATTAGGCAGGACGTTGTAATAGGTCGGCTCGACCTCGACGTCGAACGCCACCGCGGTCGGATCGCGGCCCTGTACCAAAGCCTGTTGATTGGCGGTGACCGACACGAGCTTGTTGCCCTGAATTTCGCCGATCACCGTGGCGCCGCCGGGATCGCCGATGAACCCGGGCGAGATGTAGAACATCGAGGCCTGCGCATCGACCGTATCACCGACCGCGTAGAGCGGATGCGAATTGGCGTTGCCCGCGACCGGCGCGAAAGTGAGCGGATTATACAGCAGCCCGAACCCGCTATCGAGCGGCTGATTGGTGCGTCCAGAAATTTCCGCCGCGACATTGGCGGGTCCCACCGTGGTGGAGACCGAGGCGCCATACAGGCTGATATCGCGGGGATAGACCAGGTAGTAGGTGCCCGCGGAACCCGCCGGCTCACCCGCCGTGGGCAGCCCGAGATAGATTTCCGGCGCCTTCGCGTCGAAACGTTCGTAATACAGGCCAAGGTCGTAATTGCCGAGCGTCGCCTGCACGGAGGCGCCGAACTGGCCGTTATGTCCCGGCCGCAGATCCTTGCCGCGATAGGCATCGATACCCGGCCCGAGGATGAGGCGCTGGCCGCCTTTGTCGAAGAAGTCGGCGCTGCTGAAATACGCGCCCACGCCCTGGAACGTATCGGGCTCCCATTCAAACTGGTAGTAGCCCTGAAAGGTCAGAACCTCGTTCGGCTGATAGGTGACGACACCCTGGCCGACCGGCTGGAACAGTTGCTGCGCCTGCGGATTGGGCAGGCTCTGCGCGGTAATAATGTTGATCGGCGCCTGGCCGCCGGCGATGCCGGTGGTGGGGAAGAAGAAGCTCTGGCCCCACAGCAAGGTCTGGCGGCCGAATTTGACTTCGATCGACTGCTCGTCATTGGCGCCGAATTCCTCCGTGCCATAGACAAAGGCGTCGAGCAGTTGCGCGTTCTCGCCGTTGATGTTGCGCGTGGCGCTGGTGAAATCCCGGTTCGACGCCGTCGAATAAGGGTTGTAGGTCGCGGCATCGTTGTTCTGGCTTTTGTCAAGATAGGACGTGTCGAGATACGCGTCCCCGCTGACATGCACACCGTAATTGCCATATTTCACGTCGAAGACCGGCGTGACCGTGAACGAATTATCCACAAAACCATGGCGGAAATCCACATCGCCGTCATTCTGATTGGCGTCCTGCGGGCCGGCGAGAATCGCGGAGGGATCGTTGACGCGGTAGATCGTCGAATATTCGATTTCGGTCTCGAGATTGATCGTCAGAGACTGATCGCTGTATGTGCCGGTATAGAGATTAAAGGCCCGCGCCGGGCGCGAACCGAGGCATACGACCATGCCAACGGCGGTGCCGGCCAGCAGCGCCAGGTGCAATCCGCGCGGCCGCCGGTTTTCCCGAGGTCGCGCCAGGTCCTTCGCCGCCAGGTCGGTCTTGATTTTCTCCACTTGAACCATCCCCACTAACTCCCGTTATTCTTATGAATGAGCCATATCGATACGCGTACGAGACCATCCAGCGCGGGCCTTCGTCGTCCCATTCGGGACCTGACCAGCGGACCCAGCCACGGCAAACCGCAGCCATCGCCGCCGCGCTAACGGCTTAACCCAAGGCATGAAAGAGATTACCCACACCCACGATAGAAACTTGCAGTCATCAACTTATTTGCGACATCGCGACTCTTGATTGTTCCGATGATCTTTGGACATCCTCCGGCTTTTTCGTTTTCATAAAGTAGCCGGCAAGGCCCGTCAAGCGAAAAGCACACATAAAGTACGCTAGCCCTATTATATGCTATATTGACTATCCGTATCTCGAACGATCTCCGGGATTCGCCCCGTCCCCCGGTTCACGCCGCATCGCAGCATACGTCATGATGGTTGACAAAATCGCCCATGATCGAGCCGGATGGTTGAAAATCGCGCGCCCGCTAGAACTGCACGCGGCGCGTGCTGGCGCCATCGACCACGAGGTTGGCGCCGCAGATAAAACTCGCGACCGGGCTGACGAGAAACGCGGCGGCGCAGCCGATCTCCTCGGGTGTGCCCATGCGTCCCATCGGCTGCTGGGCCATCACCTGGTCAACCAGGCCGACGCCGGCGCCGCGCGCGCGATGCCAGGTGCTGCCTTCGAAATCGATCGCACCGGGTGTCAGCGTATTGACCCGGATGCCCTGCGCCGCCAGGTCGATCGCGAGCCCCTTCGCGTAGCTGTGCAGTGCGGCCTTCATGCCGCTATAGGCGCCGCCGGTCATCACCTGGTGCTCGCTGCCCATGATGCTGTTGATGAACAGGATCGACCCGGCGTCCGACCGCCGCAGCGCCGGCAGCGCCGCCTCGATGGCGTGCACCGCGCTCATCAGATCGGTCTCGAAACTCACGCGCCAGGACGCCGCGTCGCGCGCCAGAGACTGCGCGCTGACATTGAGCACCAGAATGTCGATGCCGCCCAGTTGCGCGATCGAGGTATCGATCCACGCCGTCAGGCTGCCGGCGTCGCTGACATCGGCGGCGCCGCCAAAGGCCCGCACGCCCTTGGTGCGCAACGCCGCGACCGCGCTCACAACGTCGTCTTCGTGGCGCGCGCAGAGCGCGACGTCACAGCCCTCGCCCGCCAGGCAATCGGCGATGCCGCGGCCGATGCCGCGGGTTCCACCGGTGACCAGGGCTTTTTTGCCGCGCAGCCGCAAGTCCATTTTTTCCCCCCGTGGTTCTAAAATTCGGTTAGCGCGCTTCGCAATTTTTTTAACGATGCGAGCACTAGAAGCCGGCCGATTGCGGGCTGAGCGACTCGTTCAGGACGGCCTTGCCGGAGGCCAGATCGACCGGAAACGAGACGTGCTGGTAAACGATCAGCCAGCGCGCGCCGACCCGATGATAGCAATCGGTCTGCCGGGTGATGAACTCCACATTCTGTCCGGTTGCCGCGGCGGTCCAGCTGATCCGCTGGATGCTGTAGGCAAAGCCCAGCTCGCCATCCGCATCGACCGCGATTTTGACGATCCGCGTGTGCAGGTCCTTGACCGCGCCGTATTCCGCCGCGAGGTGGGCTTTCGCGGCCGGCAGGCCCTGCCATTCTCCGGGTACCACGTCATCCCAGACGAAATGCGGGTCCAGATAGGGCGTTACTTGAGCCGCGTTCTGTGCTGCCGCCAGGATCTTTTCAATGCGCAAAATTTGCGCCTTGCCATCGCCGGCCGCGCCATTGCCGGCCGCGCCATCGCCGGCCGCGCCATCGCCGGCCGCCGCGGCGCTGCTGCCGCCGGCCGCCAGCACGCCGATCAGACCAAAGCTCAAGGCGAATATTTGCCGCACGGGATTCAGGAGGGTTTGAAACATACCGCCAGATGCTCGAGCCCGCGGAAGGCGAGCGAAGGCTGCCATCGCAACTTCGTTTCAAGAATCCTCGGCTCCGGATAGCGCGAAAACGCCTCCGGGAAAAAGCTGCCGAGTTGCATTTTCGCCAGCAAATGGCCGATGCAGTGATGGATGCCGCTGCCGAACACCATCGAACGGTCGGTCGAACGGGTCAGGTCCAACACTTCGGGATTCGGGAACACGCTGCCATCGCGGTTTGCCCCCGCGATCATCAGGAACACGTACTCACCCTTGGCGATGCGCTGGCCATGCCACTCAAAATCCTGCGCCGCCACCTTCGGCTGCATGGTCGCCATCGCGACGTAGCGCATCACCTCGCCGACCGAGTCGTTGATGCGCTCGGGATGCTCCAGCAGGTACCGGCGCGCCTCGGGATGCTCGACCACCGCCTTGAAACCCAGCGTCATCGAATGCGCGGTGGTGTCATGGCCGGCCACCAGCGTGACGTAGCAAACGCCGAGCAGTTCCTCATCCGTCAGGCCGGTGCCGGAATCGCGCGCCGTCACCAGCTGACTCAAAAAATCCTCGCGCGGCGCGCGCCGGCGTTCGGCGATCTCCTCCTGCAGAATTTGCTTCATCTCCCGCAGGCTCTGCTCGGCGGCATCCAGCACCGCCGGCGTGCGGGCCGGGCCGAGTGCTACATTCAAATTCCAGGACCAGCTGCGCAGATGGCTGATATAACGCTCCGGCACGCCGAGCAGCCGCGCCATCACCCGCCCGGTGATCGCCACCGCGACCTCCTCGACAAAATCCACTTGTTCGCGTTCGCCCGCCTCGGTCAGAACGCGGTCGATCACGCTCTCCGCATACGGCCGGATCTCATCGACGACCTTCTTGCTGAACGCCTTGCGCGCCAGGGTGCGGACATGGGTATGCCGCGGCGGGTCGATCCCGATGATCCAGTCGCCGGTGGTGCGCAGCAGCGGTATCCGCTCGGCCTGTTCGGCCGGGGGAATGCAGTCGAAAAAATCCTCCGGGAAACGCTCGTTGGAGAGCGGCACCTTGTTGTCGAACCCCGCCATTACATCTTCATGCCGGTTCACCATCCAGGCCTGCAGCGCGTTGCTCCAGATCACCGGCGCCTGCTCGCGCAAATCGTTGAGCATCGGCAGCAGATCGTTGCCGAATTCCGCCACCTTGGTGAAGTCGATATCGGTCTCTGGACGTTGGCTTTGCAGCATCTGGTTTACCCATTCCTTGTTGTCGCGCGCATGCTGTTACAGGATGATCGAGACGGTCCCCTGCGGCTTCAATGTTTCCAGGTCGAGACAAGCGCGCTTGGAGACGATGCGCAGCGCCCCCCCGACGCGGCGCAGCGTGTGAAAATTCTCGCCCATATAGGTCATCAGTTCCTCGCGCCGGATGCGGTACACCACGAAGGTCGAGTTGACGAGAAACAGCTCGCCCTCGGCGCGGCTGCGGACGTTGCTGACCAGGTGGCGTGTGCGCGAATGCGGATATTCCGCATGCGCGCTCTTTTTCATCAGCCGGATGGTCCGCTGCGTGATGCGGCCGCGCTCGTCGGCGACCAGAAACAGCACTTTGGCCGGGTCGAGCTGGTCCTGCGCGCCCAGACTGATCGGCGCGATTTCATAGCGCCCGTCCTCGCTGAACAGCGCGTCCCAGCCCGCCAGGTCCCAGCGGTCCAGCAGTGCTGCCTCATGGTAGAGAAAATCCTCGATCTCGGCGCGCTCGGCCAGGCTGACGGCGCGGGCCTCGTCGTGATTCAGCGCGGCGCTCATCTCAACTCTCCCCCATGCTGAGCCGGTCCTTGCCGGCGATCAGACGATCCCACTGCGCCCACCAGGAGCGCATCTGCGCCTCGTCCATAAAATCCCCTTGCGCGTGCAAAAACTCTTCATCAGCGGTCATGCCCTTGGACAGATCACTCCAGCGCCCGGGCGCGCCATGGTCATTGCCGCGCTGGCACAATTCGAACGCCTCGATATCGTCGGGTGTGGCAAACCCAGCCGGGCCCACGAAGGTCAGATAATTATCCAGACGGATCTTGCGGATGTGCGGATCCTCATCGGCCGGGCCCACCGCCCACACTTTCACATCCATGCGCGTCGGGCTCTGCGGATAGACCGAGCGGATCGAGACCGCGAGGTTGTCGTTCATCACCAGGTTGGGAAAGATGATGGTATTGCGCTGGCGCTGGCCGACGCGCTCGGCCCGCTCCGCCCCCAGCCGGCCGGTCAGTTCGGCGTTCACCGCCTCGATCAAGGGCTTGGCCGCCTCGCCGAAGGCCGGGATCCATTGCGCCACCGGGCGGCCGGAATTCAGCCTGATCTCGAACACGCCATGGCCATTGCCAAGCCCGCGGCCAAAGCCCGATTGCGTGGCGGCCGAATTGGTCGAGGCGGTGCGGTTATCCAAAAATTCAAAATAGCTCTGGTGCAGCGAGGGGCCATGATAGGCGTCATAACTGTTCTCGATCAGCAGCTTCCAGTTGCCGTAGCAACTGAAGGATTGCGCGCCCGCGATCACCTCGAGCCCCACCGCCGACTGGTCGGCGATCATCGCCAGATAGTCGCCGGCGCCGGCCAGATAATCGACCAGCGGAATCGCCGCCGGATTGTAATTGATGAAGTAGAAATCGCGAAACACTTCCAGCCGGGGCACCGGCACCAGATTGTACAGCCCGTCCGCATTGAATGCCGGCCCGTAGCCGCCCTTCGAGGCGGTGTCGCGCAGCGCGCCATCCAGGCCGAAAACCCAGCCGTGATACGGGCAGGTAAAAACCCGCGCGCTGCCGGCGGCATCGCGGCACAAGGTCGAGCCGCGATGCGTGCAGGCGTTGAACAAAGCCCGCGCCTGCCCCTCCCGGTCGCGCACAAAAATCAGGTCACGGCCGCCGACCGCGCGCGCCACAAAATCGCCGGGCTTGGCAATTTCCGAGCCATGGCCGAGATAAAGCCAGCAGCGCGCGAACACGGTGCGGCGCTCGCGCTCAAAAACCTCGGCGCTGGAATACGCCGTGCGGTCCACCCGGAAGCGCTGCCGGCCGCGGTCAACGCTGACATACTCGCTGAAACTATCCTTCTCGATGGGCATATCTAGCATGGCGCGCTTCCTCCTCCGGGCGTTTGATCAGGCCGTTAAGCGGTTACTTTTTTGAAAAAAACTAACCAAAAAACTTCTGCTTTTGGATGCATGACGAAGCTTGGACTCCTTACGCGGCCCTGCCTTGCACAATCACGGCGTGGCAGACGGCGCCACCGGTTTTGCGGATCTCCGCCGCCTTGGTATAGCCGGGCGAGTGATACCAGGCGTGCGCCGCCTCGTAGGTTGGAAATTCAAGCACCACGACCCCGGCGAGCGGTGCGCCTTCGACAACCTCCTGCTTGCCGTAAGCCACGCTCACCCGGCCGCCCGCTTCTTCCAGCGTCGGACGCGCGGCTATTTGATACGCATGCAAACGGTCAGCGTCAATGATAGTCTCGACAAAAAAAATCACCTGGGCGGTCATGGGTGGACTCCGATGTTTGGCCGGGTTTTGCTGCACCTTCTACGGAACATGCCCCGTCACGCGCGCGGCCAGCGCGGTGACATCGCTCGGCAGTTCATCGCCCCGCCAGGCAACATGCAGGTCGGGCCGGACAAGGACAAGATCTCTTTGATAAACTTCCCGAATCTCGGCGCTGTCGATTTCAAGAATTTTAAGCGGAATTTCCCGCTCCGCGAAAACTGCCGCCAGCGGCGCGGTGTCCGCAGCGTGATCGCCGAGCCGGAGCAAAGTATAACCCAGTCCCAGGACGTCAAATAAACCAACACCCGGCTCTAGCCAGACATGCGGCAGATGCGCCCCCGGCCACGTGCTCGGCTGGTAGCGGTAGCTGTCATCTTCCGGCGGCTCACCCGGCTCATCGCAGATCACGGCCGAGACATAGCGATAACCAAGATCCGCCCCATGCATTTCATAGACCCGCCGGTTCAAAGGCTCGGCTGTTCGCGTAAACGATTCCCGCATCGCCCGGCCCGCCTCCGTATCGAGGCGGATCTCATTGGTGATCGGCATCCCGCGCCATTGCCTGACGCCATCGACCGCATGGGCCACCGCCGCGATATTGCGCCGCGCGACCGCGCCGCGCTCGTCATGATAACTCTCCAGCAACCCGGGGCCGCCAGAACCCCGCAGCACCGCCGCCAGTTTCCAGCCGAGATTGATCGCATCGCCGATGCCGGTATTCATCCCCAGCCCGCCGGCGGGAATGTAGATATGATTGGCGTCGCCGGCCAGAAAAACCCGCCCCAAGCTGTGGCGTTCGGCGACCAGCATGTGCTGCACCCAGGTGCCGGCGTGCAAAATTTCCGGCTGGATATCCAGGCCGGTGAGCCGCCGGATTTCCTGCGCCAGATCTCCCGTCGGCGGCGTCACGGTGTGGTAGGCAAAATGCTTGCGGTCGTCCTGCACGATCAAGGTCCCCGCGGCGCCACCGCCGGCGCCCAGACCGGCGAAGCAATAATGCCGCCCCGGCGGGACCGTTGCCTTTTCAAACAGATCTTCGCACCGGAAGAACACGTTCGTGACCGCGCCCAGCTGCGCGGCGCCCGCCATTTTGATGCCGAGTTCCTTGCGCACGGGGCTGGACGCGCCATCGCACGCCGCCACGTAGGGTACCCGCATCACCTCGAGTTCATCATCCGCGAGATTGCGGAGCGTCACCGTCACCTGATTCTCATCCTGCGTCAGACTTACAAATTCCGTTTGGAACCGCAGGGTCACGTTGGGCAGCGTTTTGACGCGCGCCAGCAGGATCGGCTCGAGCGTGTATTGCGAGATCAGCTGATACGGCTCCCGCGGCATGGTGCCGTCATGACACGCCGCGATTCTGGCGCGCGTCTCCGCCACCGAAGGATATTTTTGGTGCAGCAGAGGCGGTTCGGCCATCGACGTCACGATACAGACATCCATCGGCACATCGGCCGGATAGCCCGCCGCCCGGATCTCGTCAGCGATGCCGAGCCGGCGGAAAATCTCCATGGTCCGGGGATTGCTCCGCTCCATTTTCGGCAGCCGCAGGAGGTCCGCCTTGCTATCGACCAGCATGACCTCGATGCCCCGCAGCCCGAGATCGAGGGCGAGCGTCAACCCAATGGGACCGGCGCCGATAATCAGAATTTCTGCTGTTCGGATCGACACTTACTCAAATCCTTCGGCTGTTTTCATCGATCGTTTTTGCCCGGCCATCACATCACGCACGGCCTACATAAACCCAATACCGTCGACCCAAAATTCGGCAAACGGATTTCGTAATTCGGCGGACAGACAATATGCATATGAAACATAAGGGTGTTTAATGATCATGGCGTTCCTGGCGCATCGTCTCTCGGTTTTTTGTAAAAACCATTTACCAGCGCGGCGCCCCAGTCTATAATGCAAAACGGATATAATATTTATATCAGTTCCGCATTTTTGCGCGGGATGGCGATCCGCGCGCGATTGCGAGATGGGATACGGGTCAACGCGATGGGTCAGATGAATTTGAAAGGGCTCGACTTGAATCTTCTGATGGTTCTGGATGCGCTCGGCACCGAACTGAACGCGACCCGGGCCGCCAAAAAAATCGGCATCAGCCAGCCCGGCATCAGCCGCGCCCTGGGGCGGCTTCGCACATATTTCAACGACCCGTTATTTGTCCACACGGCCGGCGGCCTGCGCCCCACCGCGCGCGCCGCGGCGCTGGTGGCACCCCTGCATGAGGCGCTCTCGAATCTCGGCTCGGCACTGGCCCCGCCGGCCCTGGAACTAAAAGACTGGTCGGGCGCCATCCGTCTGGCGATGCTGGATACCGAGGAATTTTTGCTGTTGCCAAACCTGTTGCGCCGGACAGCTCAGCTGGCGCCTCATCTGCGGCTGGAAGCCGTCCCACTTCTCGGCCTATCCGTGGCGCAACTGCAGAACGAAACGGTCGATTTTGTCATCGGCCCGATTCCGGCGGCAAGCGGCCCCTACATCCGTCAGAAACTATACGCGGACAAGTTCGTCTGCGTCGTGAACGCGGCCAGCCCGCTTGCAAGAGGCGAGCTCACACTCGAGACCTATGCCGCGGCGCGGCATCTCCAGCTCAGACTGCTGGATGCCCCCTACCCGTCTCTGGTTGACGCCGCGTTGAAGCGCATCGGCATCAAGCGCAACATCCTGCTGCGCACGCATAGTCTGGCCGCCGCCCTGTTCATGCTGAGCGATACCGACCTGATCCTGACGGGGCCGGCCCGCGTGGCGGCGCGCTTCGCATCGATGACGCAAATCAAGACCATGGCGCTACCGTTTCCCGTAAGTGACCTCGTCGTCTATCAGCTATGGCATGAGCGCGATCAGGACGACGCCAGGCACAAATGGCTGCGGACGCAAATCAAGGAAGCCGTCGCGGAGCGCGCGAAAACCGGCGCCGGGAGATAACGAAGCTGGTACTCAAATTCCGTTTCGTGTAGATTTTTGGCGCGAACGCAGCTGCAACAGATCAGGAGGAAATTCCACCATGAATGAAGAAGCCGAAATCCGCGGCGCCGAAGACGCGCGCATCGCGTCGCTGTTAGCCGGAGATTGTGACAAGCTCGCCGGCCTGCTGGCTGACGATCTCGTGCATATTCACGCCAACGGGCTGGTGGACAGCAAGGCATCCTACCTGGCGAGCGTGCGCGAAAAACTCGATTTTTTGAAGATCGAGCGCCCGGAACTTCAGATCAGGCTGTTTGGCGATACCGCCGTCGTCACCGGCAAGCTCAATCAGACCATGCGCATCCGCGACAGCGGCGCCGTCCTGGAGTTGCAAGCCGTGGTAACGCAAGTCTGGTTGAAGGTCTCAGGAGGATGGCAACAAAGCACCTACCACGCCAGCCGTTTATCGTAAAAGTTTTTTGGTTACTTTTTTTCAAAAAAGTAACTACTTTCTTACTTCCTGCCTGTCCAAAAAACCCTCACCCCCCAATCATTCTCACCGGATCAGTGCCATCCCAACCCAGCGCGGCGCCGCGCATCATGTCGAACAAACCAGCAAACTGCGGCGGCACCTGGGCAAATTCGACGTACGGCGCGGGCCCGCCGTCGCTATCGACATAGATCGTCTCCAGGCCGCCCATCCGCATGTCCTGCACGATTCTCGCACCGGCGCGCGCGGCATGCGCGCGCACGGCGTCCACCGAGTCAACGGCGATGCAGACATGGTGCAGGCCGTCATGGTCCGCCGCCAGCCATTTTGTATAGGTTGAGGGCGCGGCGTTATGTTGCTCGATCAGTTCGATCTGCATTTCGCCCCAGTAGCCGGTCAGGACCGAAAAATCGGCGTCCCGCGTCTGCCCTTCATAGGCAAAGTGCTCATAGGCGACGTGCGGAAATTTGAAAAACGGCCCGACCCCCATGGTCTGCGTCCAGAACCGCAGCGCCGCGCCGATATCCTTCGGCACGAACGCCAATTGCATCACCGGGCCGAATTGCGCAAATCGAGCTTGGATTTCCATCATACCACCACCGCTTCCGGCGCCGGCATGAACAGCGCGAGTTCTTCCTGCCCCGACGCCACAAAGGCGCCCCGCCTGGTATCGCGAACCTCGGCAATGTTCAAAGCTATATCCTCCATTGTCAGACCCGGCTTGCGCCAGCCCGCCGTCTCAAAATGCGCCAGCCGCGCGACCCGGTTGGCGCCGGACACGATATGCTCGCCGGTGATGGAAAGTTTTGGGCTCACCAGGAAGGCGGCGGTCGAGGCGACGAATTCCGGCGCGAATTTTTCGCGCAGCATCTCCCACATCGCCGGATCGATGGCGTCGGCGCCGCCGGCCTCGCCATTGGTCAGGCGCGTGAAGGCGGCGGGCAGCAGGCTGTTGACCAGAATGCCGTGCGGCTTGCCGTTGAACGCGGCGTCGGCGGTCAGCCCGATCAGGGCCGCCTTGGCGGCGCCATAGGGCGCCCGGTCCCCGAAACCGAGCAGCGAACTCGACGACACATTGACGATCCGCCCATAGCCGCGCGCCTTCATTCCCGGCCAGACGGCACGCAGCAGCCGAAAGGCGCCGAGAAAATTTATCTCGATGACGCGATCGAGCAACGCATCCGAAATCTCGTCCACTTCGCCGATCGCCATGATCCCGGCATTGTTGATCAGCGCGTCGATCCGCCCATAGGCGGCGAGCGCCGCGTCGCGGATTTTTTCCGCGGCCCGCACCGAGCCGACCGGCTCGCCGTTGGCCGTCGCCTCGCCGCCCGCCGCGCGGATTTCATCGGCGACAGCCTGCGCGCGGCCGATGTCACCGGCCTGCCCGGCGGTATCGCCGCCGTAATCATTGACGACAACGCGCGCACCAAGCCTACCAAGCAGCAGTGCTGCCGCGCGGCCGATGCCGCCGCCGGCGCCTGTTACGATCACGACCTGATCTTTCAGACTCATGGTTTCCCCTTTTTTACTATTTTGTTCGGTCCATTCAAAAAGCGCCGCGTCCTGCTAACTTGCCAGGCCCGAAGCCGCCGCCATGCGATCACGCTGACCCGTTCCCAGCGCGGCACGCACGATGGGCGCGACCTTCGTCCCCAGCAGTTCGATCGCCCTGAGAACCTTGTCATGCGGCATGGTTCCGGCGGAGAGCTGAATCAGGCATCGGCTGTTCTTGAACATGCCGTGATGGCGGATGATCTTCTCGGCGACCTGTTGCGGATTTCCGATCAGCATCGACCCGTTCGGGCCAGTCAGCTTGTCGAAATGCGCGCGCGCCACGGGCGGCCAGCCGCGTTCACGGCCAATGGCGGTCATGAACGCCGCATAAGGCGGAAAAAACGCGTCGGCGGCTTCGGCAAAGCTGTCGGCAACGAAGCCATGCATATTGAGGCTGACCGGCACATCGGACGGATCGCGTCCGCCATCCAAAACGGCCTGGCGATGCGATAACGCCAGGGGCAAAAAGCTGGCCGGATCGCCGCCGATGATACCGAGGGCCATCGGCAGACCGAGCCGGCCGGCGCGCACCGCCGAGCCGGGCGTGCCGCCGACACCGACCCAGATCGGCAGCTTCGGCTGCACCGGCCGCGGATAGACGTACTGGCGCACCAGCGCAGGCCGGTGCCGGCCCGACCACGTGACGCATTCCTGCGCCCGGAGTTGCAGCAAAAGCTCGAGCTTTTCCTGAAAGATATCATCGTATGAACGAATATCCGTGCCAAACAGCGCAAACGGTTCAGGGAACACGCCGCGCCCGACCATGATTTCAGCGCGCCCGTTCGAAATCAGATCCAAGGTCGCGAACTGTTGAAACAGCCGCACGGGATCCTCCGTGCCGAGCACGCTGACGGTGCTGGTGAGGCGGATATGCCGCGTGGTCGCGGCGATCGCGGCCAATGCCAAAGCCGGCGCCGAGCCAACGAAATCCCGCCGGTGGTGCTCGCCGAACCCATAGACATCGAGCCCAACCGCATCAGCGCACTGCGCCGCCTCGATGACCTCGGCCATCCGCTCCACCGCGGAGATTGTCTGGCCCGTGACAGGGTCGGCGGTCATCTCTCCAAAGCCGTACAAGCCTAATTCCATGATGCCAGGCGCCGCTTCGCCGCCGTCCTGCTCGGCCGCTCATGCCGGTGCGGCGCACCGGACCTGATCAGCGCCGAGCGTGCGATCCCGCGGCCTCGCCACCCACTTCCGCCCGTCATGCGGGAAGGGCCAGTTCATATGGCGCCAGCTCGCCTTGGCGTGTGACCATGTTCAAGACTTTCGCGTGCGCCATCAGGATCCCGATCGAGTCCTGGAAGGACGGACGCTGCATATGCGCCATCAGCGCGGCTTCACTGGCCCACAGCTCGGACATGTAAAACAGCGTCGGCGATGAAAGATCGGCGGTGAAACGAAACACCAGGCAGCCCTCCTCCAGCGCGGTGGCCGCCATGGCCTTGCGCATCACCGGCAGCAGAATTTTCTGCGACTCCTCACTAATTTCGACGGTTGCATCGACATGAATCATTTTCGGCCCTTTCGTTGTCTAAGACAGCACGGCCTTGCCGAATTCCGGCCGCCGCTTTTCGATAAACGCCAGAACACCTTCCTTGAGATCCGCCGACGCCCCGCAATTGCCGACGGCGGCGGTCTCCAGAGCGAGCTGTTCGTCGAAGCTATTGTTGAGCGAGGCATTGAGCAGACGCTTGGCATTGGCAATGGAAACGGCGGGTGCTGCCGCGAGACGCTTGAGGATGGTTTCCGTCTCGCTCTCCAGCGCCGCATCCGGCACCACCTTGTTGACGAGGCCGATCTGCAGCGCCTGCTGCGCATCGATCCGGTCGCCGAAAAACGCCAGCTCCTTGGCTTTTCGAATGCCGATCGCGCGCGGTAGATGGTACGTCGTGCCGGCATCGGCGACGAGCCCGATGCCGACATGCGCCAGCAAAAATTTCGAATTTTCGGACGCGATGGAATAATCGGCGCCGGCGACAAAACTCAACGCAGCACCCGCCGAGAATCCGCGCACCGCGCACACCACCGGCTGCGGCAAGCGTTCCAGCGCCAGCCAAAGCGGTGCCGCCGCTTCGGAACGGCGCTCGAAATCCTTGCGCAGAATTTCAGGCGAACTGCCGATCACCGAGGCAAAGCTTTTGACGTCGCCGCCGGCCGCGAAATGCGGACCGGTGCCGGTGATCAGCAACGCGCGCACCTGCGGCAGGGTTTCAACATGCAGCACGAATTCCAGCATCTCCTGCAACATTTCGCCTGACATGGCGTTATGCTGGTCCGGCCGGTTGATCGTCATCCGGGCGATGCCGTCCTTCACCTCGGTGAGTAGATCAGCACTCATGGCTTCATCCTTTCGTGGCATTGGCGGCGATGGCGGTAACCGGCGCGCGGCCGCCCCAATATTTTTCGCGCAAGGCGCGTTTTAGCAATTTGCCGGTCGGCAGTCGCGGCAATTCATCAACAAAATCGTAAAACCGCGGGCATTTGTAGGATGCGAGCCGGGCGGCGCAAAACGCCCGCAGTTCGGCTTCCAGTCCCGCCCGATCCGCCGCAAGCGATACCGGCTGCACCACGGCGCGCAAGGCCTCACCAAATTCTTCGTCGGGCGTGCCGATGACCGCGACATCGTACACCGCCGGATGCGCCGCCAGAACATTCTCCGCCTCGCGCGGGTAGATGTTCACGCCGCCCGAAATCACCATGTCCTGCGCGCGATCGGTCAGGAACACATAGCCCTCCGCATCGACATAGCCGATGTCGCCGATCGCGCTCCAGCCCCGGCTGTTATGCGCGCGCCGGGTTTTTGCAATATCGTTATGATACTCAAACGGCGTGCCGCCCTCAAAATAGATCACGCCGGGTTTTTCGGGCGCCAGTTCGGTCTCGCCATCCTCGGCCATGATATGCACCGGCCCGCGCACCGAGCGGCCGACCGAGCCGGGACGAAGCAGCCATTCATGACAGCGGATCAAACAAAGCCCATTGCTCTCGCTGCCGGCATAATATTCGTCGATGATCGGCCCCAGCCATTCGATCATCCGGCGCTTGATGTCCGGCGGGCAGGGTGCCGCGGCATGCACCACCTGGCGCAGCGAAGAGAGATCGTATTTTTGCCGCACCGTCTCGGGCAAGGCCAGCATGCGGATGAACATCGTCGGCACGAACTGCGCCAGCGTGACGCGATATTTTTCAATCAGCGCCAGCGCCGCCTCGGCGTCGAATTTTTCCATGACGATGGAAGTCCCGCCCGAAACCTGCACGGTCAAATTCCATTTCAGCGGCGCGGTATGGTAGAGCGGCGCGGTCGAGAGATATACGGTCGCCTCGCCAAATTCGAAAAGTTTCAACTGCGCCGCGACCAGCCCCATCGGCACGTCCACCGGCAGGTCCGGCAGATTTGGCTTGATGCCTTTTGGCGTGCCGGTGGTGCCGGAGGAATACACCATCAGCGCGCCCTGGCGCTCATCCGGCAGCGGGGAATCATCCAGGCCGGCGATGGCGGCATCAAAATCCGTGGCACCGGTTATCGCGCCGCCCAGCATGAACACCGCCTTAAGGCCGCCCACCAGGGGCAATACGTCCCGGACCGTGTGCGCCATGGCGACGCTGGTGAACAGCACTTTGGCGCCGCAATCATTCAGAATGCCGGCGATTTCGCCCGGCGTGAACAAGGTGCTGATGCTGGTGAAATACAGGCCGGTGTTCAGTGCCGCCCAGACCGGCACGTAATAATCCGGATGATTCTCGATCAAGGCCGCCACATGGTCGCCGCGCAGAAGGCCAAGGCTCCGCAGCAGCCGCCCGGTCTGATTCGCCCGCTTCGCCAGCGCGCCATAAGTCACGATAGCGCCAGACCCCGCCATGATGCAGGCGGGCTTGTCCGGATACAGGCGTGCCGTTTCACGCGGGTGCATAAAGCGGCCTCACGGCTAAAAATTCACCCGGTCAGCGCCCTTTAGGCCGAGAATCTCGCGCGCCTCATCCGGCGTCGCGGCTTCCAGCCCCAGGCCCTCGATAATTTTTCGCACCTGCCGGACCTGCGCCGCGTTGGACGGCGCCAACTGGCCCTTGCCGATCCACAGACTATCCTCCAGCCCCACCCGCACATTGCCGCCCATCGCCGCCCCCATGGCGGCCAGCGGCATCTGTGCTTTGCCCGCACCCAGCACCGACCAGCGGTAATGTTCACCAAACAGCCGGTCGGCCGTCCGCTTCATATGCATCAGATCATCCGGATGCGGCCCGATGCCGCCCAACAATCCAAACACCGTCTGAATAAATAACGGCGCCTGCACCAGCCCTTCGGTCCAGAAATAATGCAGGTTGTACAGATGGCTGGTGTCGTAGCATTCAAACTCGTAGCGCGTCTGGGTCTCGTTCAGCGTCTCCAGCGCGTAGCGGATATCCTTGAAGGAATTGCGGAACACGAGGTCCTTGCTGTTCTCCAGCATCTCGCGCTCCCAGCTATGCTTGAAATCCTTAAAGCGCTTCAGCATCGGAAACAGGCCAAAATTCATCGACCCCATGTTCAGGCTGGCGATTTCCG
Organism: Acetobacteraceae bacterium; assembly: GCA_003137135.1. GTDB lineage: Bacteria > Pseudomonadota > Alphaproteobacteria > Acetobacterales > Acetobacteraceae > Acidocella. The sequence continues at coordinate 38,513 of PLFB01000232.1, read as the reverse complement.
GTTTGTACAAAGCCGCGGGGCGGATGCGTTCCTCGACGCTCATATAGGGCGAGCCGCCGGTGGTGAGGTTGATGACCACGCCCGAGCGCTGCTTGATCACCTTCAGAAACGGCTCGAACGCCTCCGGTGACTGGTCCGGCCGGCCATCCTGTGGATTGCGCGCGTGCAGATGCACGATCGCGGCACCGGCCTCCGCCGCGTCAATCGCGGCCTGCGCGATTTCTTCCGCCGTCACCGGCAGATGCGGCGACATCGACGGCGTATGGATCGAACCCGTCACCGCGCATGTAATGATCACTTTGCCCGCATTCGCCATCAGGCGGTTCCCCAATTATGTTGTTTTTTTGGCAATCAAGCATAGCCCGTTATCCAGCACAATCTTGCCGCGTTCGAGCGCTGTGGAGCGCACCGAGACGGTTTCGCCGTCCAGCCATAATTCGGTCCGGATCGTCTCGCCCGGAAACACCGGCGCGGTGAAGCGCACATCCATCGCGCGCAGACGGGTCTGGTCATAGTCCAGCACGGCCTGCAGCAGCGCGAACCCGGCGATGCCGAAGGTGCCCAGCCCGTGCAGAATGGGCTGCGCGAAGCCGGCCCGCGCGGCGACCTCCGGGTCGGCGTGCAGCGGGTTCATGTCGCCGGAAAGCCGATAAATCAGCGCCATCTGCGGCAAGGTTTTTTGCTCGACCACGTGGTCCGGCGCGCGCGCCGGCACGATATGCGGTTTCGGGATCTCCGCCGGCACCCCCGCGAATCCCCCATTGCCGCGGCATAGCAGCGTCTGGCGCACGGTGGCGATCGGCTCGCCGCTGCCGACTTCACAAACGTCGCGCTCATAGAGCAGCAGCGCGCCCTTTCCCGGGCCGCGGTCGAACACTTCGGCGACGCGCGAGCGCCCGATGACGCGGCCCTGCACCGGGATCGGCCGATGGATGGTCAGGCCCTGGCCGACATGCAGCATGTTGACCCAGTCGATGGAAAGCTCCTCGATCCCCGCCCAAAAACCCGGATGCGCCAGCACCACGCCCATGGTGGGCAAGGCGCACAGCGATTTCTCATAGACGAATTTGAGATGGCCGGGATTGGTCGGCTCCGCACCCAGCCCGAGACCCAGCGCGTAGAGCATGGTGTCGCGCTTCTCATAGGCCTGCGTGGACTCCGAGAAGGCGTAGCTTTTGAGATAGTCGCGATCGAACGGCATGGCTCAGCACGGCGCCCAGGAAAAGATTTCTCCAGAACGCACCAGCGGAAAGAAGTGCGGCTCCAGCATGGGAAAAGCGCGTTCGATCACGGTATCCGGCGTCCAGCCATCGCCATTATGCGCGATATGCGTCGGCCGGTTCTGCGAGAAGAAGAAGATCTCATTGTTGCGCACGCCAAAAATCTGCCCGTTCACCCGCGCGCGCCCGGCATCCGATAGCAACGCCACGACGAAGGGCGCGATTTTTTCCGGCACCATTTTCTTTAAGCCCTCGACGCGCTCGCGCTGCTCGGGCGTGTCGGTCGGTATCGTGTTCACCATCCGCGTCCACGCGAACGGCGCGATGCAGTTGGAGGTGACGTTGAACCGCTGCATGTCCAGCGCGATCGACCGCGACAGGCCGACGATGCCGGCTTTGGCGGCGATATAATTCGCCTGGCCAAAATTGCCGATCAGCGCGGAACTCGACGTCATATGCACAAATGACCCGGAGGCCTGCTCCTTGAAATACGGCGCCGCCGCGCGGCTGACATAAAACGGTCCCAGTAGATTCACGTTCAGCACCAGTTCAAAATCTTCCGGCGCCAGCTTATGAAAGATCGTATCCCGCAGAATGCCGGCGTTGTTCACAACCCCGTCGATCCGGCCGAAATTATCGAGCGCCGCCGCCACGATCTGCTGCGCGCTCTTCCAGGTCGCCACGCTATCGGTGGAGGCAGCCGCCTCGCCGCCCGCCGCCTTGATTTCATCGACGACGTCCTGCGCCGGCCCAAGGCTGCCGTCCACCTCGCCCCCCGGGCCGACGCCGAGATCATTGACGACGACCTTGCCGCCGGCTTTCGCGATTTCCAGCGCGATGCCCCGGCCGACTCCCCGGCCCCCGCCGGTCACCACCACCACTTTACCTTCAAGAAGCCCTGTCATTTTCTTATCCTCAAGCTTTTTTCAATTTTAATACGATCTCGGCAGATCCAGGATTTTCTCGCCGATGAAATTCAAAATCATCTGCTCCGTGATCGGCGCGATGCGCAGCAAAATCGATTCACGGAACAGGCGCTCCACCTGGTATTCTTTCGAATAACCCATGCCGCCATGCGTCATCACCGCCCGCGTGCACGCATCAAACGCCGCGCGCGCGCCCAAAAATTTGCCGGCATTCGCCTCCGCGCCGCAGGATTTGCCGGCATCATACAAATACGCGGCGCGCATCAGCATCCAGTACGCCGATTCCAAGGCCGCCCAGCTTTCCGCCAAAGGGTGCGCGATGCCCTGGTTGGCGCCAATGATCCGGCCAAAGACTTTTCGTTCCCTGGCATAATTCGCCGCCCGCGCCAGCGCCCCCTGCCCCAGCCCCACCGCCTCGATCCCGACAAGAATCCGCTCCGGATTCAGGCTGTGCAGAATGTAGTGAAACCCTTTGCCTTCCTCGCCGATCCGGTCGCGATCCGGAATGAAATAATCGTCGATGAAGGTCGCATTGGAATCCACCGCATTACGCCCCATCTTCGGAATCCGGCGGACCTCGATCTGCGTCCGATCAAGGTCGGTATAGAATAATGTAAGTCCGTCGGTTGGTTTACGGCATTGCTCGCGCGGCGTCGTGCGGGTCAGCAGCACGATTTTGTTCGCCACCTGGGCGGAGGATGTCCAGATCTTGCGCCCCGTCACCCGGTAGCCACCCGTAACCTTGGTGGCGAACGTGGTGATGCTGGTGGTATCGAGGCCGGCATCCGGCTCGGTGACGCCAAAACACGCCTTATCCTCGCCCTTGATCAGCGGCATCAGCATCCGCTCCTTCTGCTCGGGATTGCCGAACACCACGACCGCGTGCGGACCGAAGAGATTGAGATGGATGGTGCTGGCCGCGGAATAGCCGCCGGCACTGCTGGTCACGGTATGCATCATGATCGCCGCCTCGGTGACGCCGAGCCCGGCGCCGCCGAGTTCCGGCGGCATCGTGATGCCAAGCCAGCCGCCATCCGCCATCGCGCGATGAAACTCGAACGGAAAGGTTTTTTCCTCTTCCCGCGCGGTCCAGTAGGCATCGTCAAAACCCGCGCAGATTTTCTTGACACTTTCCTGGATGGCCTGATGCTCTTCGCTAAGCTCGATCTGCATTTTTGTCCGTCCTGTTTCCGCCGGTCTGCGTCCGGCCGCTTAAGCGAGCGACGCCAGAATCTTTCTGGCCTGTTTGAGATGGGGAATATCGATCATGCGGCCGTCGAGCTGGAATGTCCCGAGCCGCGGATCGGCCTCGAACGCCGCGACGATCGCGCGCGCCTGCGCGATCTCCGCCTCGCCCGGCGAGAATTTCTGGTTGATGACCGCGACCTGCGCGGGATGGATCGCGAGCTTGCCGCGAAACCCATCGCGCCGCGCCGCCGCGCATTCCGCCTCAAGCGCCGCGACATTGTTCAACGTCATGCAGGCGGTATCAATCGCGGGCACCCCCGCGCTGGCCGCGGCGGCCAGGCAAAGCCCGCGCGCGAGCTGATAGAGCGGCGTCAGCCCGTGTGCATCGCTGTTGGAAACCGCACCGATCGCGGCCGCCAGATCCTCCGCTCCCCAGGTCAGCCCGGCCAGGCGGGGCGGCGCCGGCGCGTAGCTGCCGAGATTGAAAAGTGCGGCGGCGGTTTCGGTCGCAACCGGGACCACGCCGATGGCGCCGCGCGGCAAATCTTCGCGAGTCTCCAGCGTATCCAGATAGGCGTGCAGCACGCCGAGCTCGGAGGCATGACTGACTTTTGGCACCACCACGACATCCGGCCGCCCACTCGCAATCGCGCAGAGATCGTGCAGCGCCTCCGGACCGTCCAGTGGATTGATGCGCACCCAGAGTTGCGGCCCGCCCGCCACCCGCGCCGCTAGCCGCGCGCGCACCATGTCGCGCGCCGCTGGCTTGCGCTCAGGCGCCACGGAATCCTCAAGATCCAAAATCAATGCATCAGCGCCGCATTCCGCTGCGCGCAGAATCTTCTTTTCGCTGTCGCCGGGCACAAAGAGGAAGGAGCGCAACATCTCGACTAGCCCGCCGGCGCCTTGTACATCAGCGCCGACCGCAGGCAGCTCGCCACCAGTTCATCGCGCTGATTATAGGCAGTGTGCTTGAACACGACGATCCCCGTCTCCGGCCGAGACTTGCTTTCCCGCTTCTCCATCACTTCGGTCTCGCCGCGCAGCGTGTCCCCGACAAACACCGGCTTGGGAAACCGCACTTCGTCCCAGCCAAGATTGGCAACCGTGGTTCCCAGCGTCGTGTCCCCAACGGAAACGCCCACCATCAGCCCCAGCGTAAACACGCTGTTCATAATAACCTGCCCATACGGCGAATTTTTCGCGGATTCAGCGTCCAGATGAATCGCCGCCGGGTTATGCGTGAGCGTCGTGAACAGAATGTTATCCGTCTCCGTCACGGTGCGGCGGATGTCGTGGCTGAATTTCTGGCCCAACTCGAATTGCTCATAAAACAGCCCGGCCATGGCGTTCAGTCTCCCAGGCGGCCGAAAATGCCGACGCAGGCGACATTGTTGATCGGCGTGCCGCCGAGATTATGCGTCAGTCCAAAACGCACGTCCGCGCGCTGCCGCTCACCCGCCCTATCCTGCAATTGCAGATACATCTCATAGGCCATGCGCAGGCCGGAGGCGCCGATCGGATGCCCAAAGCATTTCAATCCACCATCGATCTGGCAAGGGATTTTGCCATCCGCGTCATAAAAGCCGTCCAGAATATCGCGCGGCGCCTTACCCGGCGACGAAATGCCCAGATCCTCCATCGTGACCATTTCAGTCACGGAGAAACAATCATGCACTTCAATCAGGCTCAGCTCCCGCCTCGGATCTTTGATGCCGGCCTCGGCGTAGGCGCGTCCGGATGCTTTGCGCGTGTTGACGACGTAGGAGCCATCCCACTCGTTATAGCTCGATTCCTGCCCGTTCGAGACCGAGATCTGCAGCGATTTGATCGTGACCGGCGAATTCTTGCCCATCGACCGCGCGATCTCCGGCGTGGTGACGATCGCGCAGGCCGCGCCGTCCGACACGCCGCAGCAATCGAACAGCCCGAGCGGCTCGGCGATCATCGGCGCGTTCAAAATCGTTTCCATCGAGACCGCCTTGCGCAAATGCGCCTTCGGACTTTTCACGCCGTTCTCATGGCTTTTCCACGACACATGCGCCATCGCGCGCTTCACATCCGCCATCGGCATGTCGTGCGCCGCCGCGTACGCCCCTGCCAGCTGCGCGAACGTGCCGGGCGCCGAGCCATAGGGCATCCAAAGATCGTTGAACAAGCCTTTCGTGCGCACCGGCAGCCCGCCATAGCCGGTGTCCTTCAATTTCTCCACACCCAGCGCCAGCGCGATATCGCACGCCCCGGATGCCACGGCATAGGCGGCACCACGCAGCGCCTCGGTGCCCGTCGCGCACATGTTTTCCACGCGCGTCACCGGAATGTTCGGCAGGCGCAACGCGACCGCGAGCGGGACCGATGAATTGCCGACATTGATCGGATCGCAGGAGACGCCGAACCAGGCGGCGTCGATCTCGTCACGCGTGATCCCGGCATCGCCGAGCGCTTCGACGAATGCCTCCACCATCAATTCGTCGGACCCGACATCCCAGCGCTCGCCAAACTGCGAGCAGCCCATGCCGATGATGGCGACCTTATCGCGTATGCCCGTGCTCATTGTGCCGCCTCCAGCTGTTGCGCCGCGCCGCCGGCAACCGGCGTCGCCTTCCAGAAATAATGCCGGTAGTGCCGGACGTTATCGATCTCCTTGATCCGGAACAGCATCTCGACCGTGGCGCCGATCGCGACGCTGCCGGCCGCGACATCGACAAATTCCATCTGCACCCGCGCGCCGTTGTCGAACTGCACGAGACCGAAATAAAACGGCGGGCTCGGATGATAGGTCAGCCAGTCAGCGGTGCAGGCGATGACCCGGGCCCGCAGATTGGCGAGCGGCACATCCTCGTAGGACGCGACCCGGTCGGCCGCCGCACCAGGTGCGACCGCCAGCGGCGTTTTTGGAAACTGCACCACCCGCGTCGCCTTGTCGCGCCCGCCGATGAAGCCGAGCATGTCGCGGCTGAACCGGTATTCCATTGTCAGCGCGTATTTATTGCCGAATTCGGCTCGCGCGCCCCATTCCATCCCGACTTCGCCGTTATAGGACAGAAATCGCATGTAATCATCAACCGGCTTGCCCACGGCGAGCCAGCCGGACAGGCCGCGCCGCGGCGCAAAATCCGCAATCGCAGGTGTCGCTTCGAGGATCAGCGCGTCGCAGCCATTGGCGAAATTCACCACCAGGATCCGCTCGCCCGGCCTGGCCTTTTCCAGCGCGCCGGCCAGCATCACCAGGCCATGCGCGGCACCGCTATAGCCAAGCTGCGCGCTGAGGCCATCGACGATGGCGGATTCCGCGATGCCGAGCTTCTTCGCCACCGCCTGCTCGATCTTGGCCAGCGGCGAGGGCAGCACCAGCGTGCTGATGTCGCGCGCCGATAATTGCGCCTTGGCCAGCACGCCGCGCACCGCCTCCGGCACCAGCTTGAGATACCCTTCCTCGCGCACCCAGCGTTCTTCCCAGCCATAGTCATACGCCTCGCCGGCGGCACGGAAATGATCCACAAAATCCCGCGTCACGCTGTAGCGCGCCACCACGCGCGCCAAAATATTTTCGCGACCCAGCACCAGCGCCGCGCCGGCATCGCCATTGCCCAACTCCTGCGCGCTGCCGGGCTTGGAACGGCGGCGCTCGCCCGCCGCCACCACCACCGCGCCCTCGCTCGTCGCCGCCAGGCCCAGCCCCGCGATCAGCGCCGAGGTCCCGGCCCGCATGCTGCCGCTCACGTCGAACGCCGTCACGTCATCGCCCAGCCCCAGCGCGCCCGCCACGATGCCGGCATTCAGCCGGTCCGCGAACGGCGCGGTGGTCGAGGCAAACACCACGCCGGAGATGCCGCCGCGCGGAAATTCACCCAGCGCGTCGCGCGCGGCTTCCACCGCCATCGTCACCGCATCCTCATCCCAGCTGGCAAACGCGCGCTCGCCCTTGCCCTGCGCCTTCAGGCCGGGATTGACCCAGCTATTGGCCGCGACGATGGCGCTGCGGCGCAACCGCAATTGCGGGACATAGGCGCCATAAGCAACGATGCCGACATCTTGAGACATTCTCAACCCCATCCTCCGGCCGATATTCCGGAGTTCTTGTTAAGCCGACGCGTGATGAACCGCACGGAACGCCATTTTAGTAAGCTAGCTGACATTAAACGTCAAGACCATACCGGCAAAGCAGGCAATCGGGGAGGCAGCAAGCACTGCTTTTTCTGAAGAAAAAGGCGCCCCGCCCGGGGAATCAAAAAGACTTCTGATTCCTTCAGACCGAGGCCTAACAACCCCCGTGACCCCATAAAACAAGAGTTTTTTTTGGTTCTTTTTTTGCAAAAAAAGAACTGCTTTCTTGCTTGCTTCCTTGCTAGCCGTTCAGAGACGTGAACACCGACTTAGTTTGCAGATACGCATCCAGCCCCTCGGCGCCCATCTCACGCCCCCAGCCGGACTGTTTGAAGCCGCCGCCCGGCAGCGAGGGGTCGGACACGAAGTGGCAATTGATCCAGACAAAGCCGGCCTGCAGCGCCTTTGCCGCCCGATGCGCCTTGCTGATATCCGTGGTATAGACCGTGGAAGCCAGACCGAACGTCGAATCATTCGCCGCTTCCAGCACCTCGTCGAATTCATCAAAAACATTGGCGGTAATGACCGGCCCGAAAATTTCCTCTCTTATAACGCGCGAATCCGCTTTTGGGTGCGCCAGCACCGTCGGCTGAAAATAAAAGCCCTGCTCGCCATGCACCTGGCCGCCGGCCACCAGCGTGGCGCCGCCGGCTACGCCGCTCGCCACCAGTTCGCTCACGCGTTCGCGCTGCCTGGCCGAAATCAACGGGCCGATCTGCGTCGCCGGACTGAAGGCGTCGCCGATCTTCAGGCTGGCCGCCGCGCCGGCCAGGCCCGCCATCACCTGATCAAAAATCTTGCGCTGCACATACAGCCGCGACCCGGCGATGCAGATCTGCCCGGAATGCAGAAAAATCCCCATCGCCGTGCTGGGAATCGCCTTGGCGAGGTCGGCGTCGTCGAACATGATGACGGGCGACTTGCCGCCCAGTTCCAGCGTCACCTTTTTCAGATTGCCCGCCGCCGCGCGCACGATGCGCTTGCCGATTTCGGTCGAGCCCGTGAAGGCAATCTTATCGACATCGGGATGCTCGGCAAGCGCCGCGCCCGCTTCATGACCATACCCGGTCACCACGTTCACCACGCCTTTCGGCACGCCGGCCTCTTCGAGGATCCGCACCAGCATCAGCGCCGAATACGGCGTCTCCTCAGAGGGTTTGACGACGCACGAACAGCCGGCCGCCAGGGCGGCGCCGAGCTTGGTCATCACCAGCCCGAACGGCACGTTCCAGGGCACGATCATGCCGGCGACGCCGATCGGATCGCGCAACGTGTAGGCGTGGAACTGCCCCATCGGGCCGGAGATTTCGGACGTCAGGCCGTGAATCTTGGTGGCCCAGCCGGCGAAATAGCGCAGCAGCTCGACCGCGCCATGCACCATGGCCTGCGCGAAGGGGTAGAGCTGCCCGGCATTCAGCGCTTCCACGGTGGCGATCTCCGCCGCGCGCGCTTCAATCATATCCGCGGCGCGCCACAGGATTTTCTGCCGCGCAGCACCCGGCATGCGCGACCAGACACCCGATTTGAAGCTGCGCCGCGCGGCCTGCACCGCCCGGTCGATATCCGCCGCCAGCCCGGCGGGCGAGGTGCCGATGCGCGCACCGTTCGACGGGTTGAAGATATCGATCGTACCGCCCGCCAGCGCCGCGACGGCTTCCCCGTCGATCCACATCAACTGGTCCCCGGCGCCGGTGACGTCACCGAGACTCCGTTCAATTATTTGATCCATTTCGGCTCCCTGGCTTTGAGAAAACGGACGCGCCAAGCCAAGCCGCGACACGGCGCCGATCCGGCGTGCATGCCGGTGACATCTACCCGTCCCTCGTGCTTATTGTGCACATCCTTACAATAAGTATGCAATCAAAAATTCCAGCGGTCAAATCAGCAAACGGCGGCCTGAAATGCCGGGCGTGACCGGCGGCGCTTCAGTCGTCATCCACCCCGGCATCGCTCACCCGCGCCTTGTCCAGCGTGCCGATGAGATTCGCCCGCAGCCGGGTCAGGAGATCGGCCAACTGGTGGCGCTCCACCGGGTTGAAACCTTTTAGAACGCCTTGATTGAGGTCTTTTTCGACCGCGCGCATCTCCTGCAGCAGACCCAGCGATTGCTCGGTGAGAAACACGTTTTTCACGCGCCGGTCGCCCGGCGCCGGCCGCCGGTTGATCCATCCGCCGGCCTCCAGCCGGTCCACCAGGCCGCCCAACGTGACCTTGCCGACATCCAGCAGGCTGGCGAGTTCGGTCTGCATCATGCCATCCTTGCGCGCCAGATGCGCGATGACCCACCATTGCGAGCGCGTCACCCCAAGCGGCTTCATATACTGATCGAACATGTTGCGCCGCAGCCGGGAGACGTCATGGATCAGAAAGCCGATCCGCAAATCCCGCGTCGCCGTCGCGTTCAAGGGCGCCACCTTGCGCTCGGGCGCCCCCGTCACGGCGAGTTTCCTGCTGGGCGCCGATTTCGTTACGTTAGCCGACATTGTATCATCCATCCTCGGTTGTACCATTCAAAAGCCCATGAAAGCGGCAAGGCATAGCCGGGCAGACGATCAATTTTTGCGCCAATCCAACATATTTCGCAAGGCAAAAACCGCGCAAGGATGCATTAGCAAAGGAAGGAAGCGGTTACTATTCTTGAGAAAAACAGGGCCTTGCTGACGCCGGCGGCGGGCGGGGCTTGCACGCCGTCCCGCAGACTGTTATCACCCTTATTATAAGCCTCATTACCGGCCGAACCGGTGCCTTGCCGTATGCGCCGGTTCGGCAACGCGAAACCGCCCGGGGGAGAACATCGATGAAATGGTCCGAGCCTTACGAATCCAAATATCTCCGCGTTGACCCGCAAAAGCGGCGCTTCCAGATCAGCCGCAAGGTCTATACCGACCCACAGCTCTTTGAGCTGGAGAAGAAGCACCTGCTGCGCAAGTCGTGGCTGTATTTCGCGCATGTCTCGGAAGTGCCTAAACTCAATGATTTCATCACGCGCCAGGTGATCGACGTCACGCTGATCCTCACGCGCGATCGCGCCGGCGAAATCCGCGCCTTCTTCAACACCTGCCCGCATCGCGGCGCCGTCATCTGCCGGGAGCCGGTGGGCAGCCGCAAATCCTTCACCTGCCCCTATCACGGCTGGACCTTCAAAAACTCCGGCGAACTGCAGACGCAGAACGCCGCCTTCGGCTACGAGGAGGATTTCAACGCCGACGGCAACTATAACCTGCACGAAGTGCCGCGGCTGGAAATCCGCAGCGGCTTCATCTTCGTCAATTTCGACGCCGGCGCCATGCCGCTCAGCGACTATCTCGGTGCTGCCGGCGACCGGATCGACATGCTGGCGCAGCATTCCGGCACCGGGCTCGAAGTGATCGGCGGCATGCAGGAATACTACATCAAGGCCAACTACAAGCTGATGTGCGAGAACAGCTATGACGGCTACCATCTGGAAGCCACGCATGGCAGCTATATCGACTACCAGATGTCCCGCCTCGCCGGCGTCACGCAGATGAAGGCCACGGGCTTTGGCCGCGGCCTCGATAACGGCCATGCCTGTTTCGAGATCGACATCATGGCCGGCCGGCCGCTGGCGCAATGGCTGCCGGTATGGGGCGAGACGGTGCGCGAACTGATCGACGAGGCCAAGGCCGAACTGATCGAACGCGTCGGCCCGGAACGCGGCCACCTGATCTCCCAGGTTCACCGCAACATGGTCATCTTCCCCAACTCGGTGATGAACGACCAGCAATCCATCTTCATCCGCAGCATGATTCCGATTTCCGTCAACGAGATGGTGGTGCGCGCCTGGCCGCTGGGGCCGGTGAACGAAGCGCCGGAATTGCGCCGCATCCGGATCGAGGGCGCGCTTTCCTTCCTCGGGCCAGGCGGCTTCGCCACGCCCGATGACGTCGAGATGCTGGAACTGTGCCAGCGCGGCTATGAGATGGGCGGCATCGAATGGAATGACGTCTCCAAAGGCTTTTCGCCCGGCGAGGAAACCCCGTCCGGCGAGGACAAGCTGATGAACGAACTGCAGATGCGCGCCTACTGGACGCAATATGATAAGATCATGTCCGCCATCGCCTGATCCTGGAACCAACCAAATGACAAACGCCATGACCGAACCTTCCAAAGCGCCCGTCCACCGTTTCACCGAAACCAGGCTGGCGGTGGAGGATTTCATCGCCGATGAAGCCGCCCATCTCGACGCCTGGGACCTCAACGGCTGGGTCACCCTGTTCACGACCGATTGCGTCTATGAGGTCACCCCCACCGGCGTCGCCAACCCATTCGCGCTCGACCCGGACACGACGATGTTTCTCATCGCCGATGACCGGGAACGGCTGGAGCAGCGCGTCATCCGCCTGAACAAAACCTCCGCGCATGTGGAATACCCCAAATCCCTCACGCGGCATCTTTACACCAACGTCCGCATCCTCAGCGACAACGGCACAGAGGTTGTCGCCACCGCCAACTGCCTCGTCTTCCGCACCAAAAATCGGACCACCTCGCATTATCCAGGCACCATCCGCTATGTGCTGGTGCGCGACGGCGATAGCTTCTTGATTCGTTCCAAGCGCGTGGCGCTGGATCTCGAGGCACTGATCCCGCAGGGGAAGGTTTCGATTATTCTCTGAAGAAAGCAGCGCTTTTTTAAAAAAGCCCCTCCGCGGGTGCGGCGCAAAAACTTTTGCTCCTGGGGGNNTTTTTTGGTTACTTTTTTTTCAAAAAAAGTAACTGCTTTCCTTCCTACTCCGCCGCCACCAGCTCAGGCCGCGCCGGCGCCGGCGCATTGAACGTCTTCAGCAGCGCGGCCTTCTTCACCTCGGCCTTCGCCACATTGTCATCCTTGATATAGCCATAGCCGCGGATTTCATCGGGCAACTCCGCCAGCGCCACCGCCGCGGCCAGATTGTCGGGCGTCAGGCGCGCAATCACATCCGCGATCATCGCCTGATACTCACCGATCAGCCGGCGCTCCATTTTGCGTTCGGCGGTGTAGCCAAAAATGTCGAACGCCGAGCCGCGCAGCCCCTTGCCTTTCTGCAGCATATTGAACAGCGGCAGCATCCAGCCGCCAAACTCCATCTTCCGCGGCCGCCCGGTCGAAGGGTCTTTGCGCGCGATCAGCGGTGGCGCCAAATGGAATTTCAGCTTGAAATCCCCTTCGAACTGGGCCGCCACGCGCGCCGCCTGCGCGCTGCTCGCATGCAGCCGCGCCACCTCATACTCGTCCTTGTAGGACATCAGCTTGGCCAGGTTGCGCGCCACCGCGCTGGTCAGAACCGTATCGGACGACACCGCCGCCTCGGCCTTGCGCACGCGCTCCACGGAGTCGCGATAGCGCTTCGCCCAGGCGGCATTCTGATACGCCGTCAGGCGCTCGACCCGCCGCTCGATCAGCTCGTCCAGCGTTTGCGAGAACGCCGGCTCCGCGCCGGCCGCCGCCTTGTCCGCCACCGCCTTCGCCGCAGCCGGGTCGGCCGCCGCGATCCGGCCCCAGCCAAAGGTCCGCAAATTGGAGTCTACGTTCACCCCGTTCAGCCGGATCGCCTCTTCGATGCTTTCCAGCGAGAGCGGCAGCAAGCCGCATTGCGCGGCGTAGCCGGCCATGAACATGTTGGTGGCGATCGAATCCCCCAGCAGCCGGGTCGCCAGCGTCGTTGCGTCAACATAACGGGTGCGCTCGGCACCCAGCACGTCGTCAATCGATTTCGTGAGCCTGGCGCTGCCAAAATCCATTTTCGCATTGGCCTGGAACTGCGCGGTCGGCACCACATGGCTGTTCACCACGGCGCGCGTCTCGCCGGTGCGCGCGGTCTGCAGCGTCTCCTTGCCGGTGGTCACCACCAGGTCGCAGCCCAGGATCAGGCTCGCCATGCCCGGCCCCAGGCGGGGTGCGAAAATGCTCTCCGGCCGCGCGCCAATGCGCAGATGGCTCAGCACGGCGCCGCCCTTTTGCGCCATCCCGGTCATGTCCATGATGGTCGCACCCTTGCCGCCGATATGCGCCGCCATGCCCAGCACCGCGGTTACGGTCAGTACGCCGGTCCCGCCGATGCCGGTGACGAGAATGTCGTAGCGGTCATCCATTTCGGCGACCTCCGGGCGCGGAATGCGCGCCAGAAGCGCCTCATAGCTCTGCCCATCCACGGATTTTTCCGCCCGGCGCAGCGCGCCGCCCTCAACCGTCACAAAGCTCGGGCAAAAACCCTTCAGGCAGGAAAAATCCTTGTTGCAACTGGACTGGTCGATGACCCGCTTGCGGCCAAACTCGGTCTCCAGCGGCTGCACCGAGACGCAGTTCGACTGCACCGAGCAATCATTGCAGCCCTCGCAGACATCCGGATTGATCAGCACGCGCTTATTGGGGTCCGGAAACTTGCCGCGCTTGCGCCGGCGGCGCTTTTCGGAGGCGCAGGTCTGATCATAGATCATCGCCGAAACGCCCGGCTTGTCCCGCAGCTCCTTCTGGATTTTATCCAACTCATCGCGGTGATGAATCGTGGTTCCCTCGGGCCAGGTCACGCTCGGATATTTTTCCGGCTCATCGGTGACCACGATCACCGGCTTCACGCCCTCCCAAAAAAGCTGCTGGGCGAGCATCAGCACGCTCAGCTCGCCCTCCAGCGGCTGCCCGCCGGTCATGGCGATGGCGTCGTTATACAGCAGCTTGTAGGTGATGTTGCGCTTCGCCGCGACCGCCGCGCGGACGGCGAGAATGCCAGAATGGAAATACGTGCCGTCGCCCAGATTCTGGAACACGTGCTTGACGCCATCGGTGAACGGCGCCAGCCCCAGCCACATCGCGCCCTCCGAGCCCATCTGCCCGGTCCAGACATGCGGCCGGTCCGGCATGAAATAGGCCGCCAGCGCGTGGCAGCCGACACCCTGAAACGCGACCGAACCCTCGGGCACCTTGGTGGACGTGTTATGCGGGCAGCCCGAGCAGAAATACGCGGTGCGAATGACATTCGAACCGACCGCGTTGACGCCCTTCTCATAGCCCGCCTTGATGCGCGCCATGCGTTCCCGCAGCGCGTCATCCGCCAGCCCCAGCGCCGTCAGCCGCGCAAACAGCGCCTCGCGAATGATTGCGGCATTCAGATCGCCGGCAGCCGGCAGCAGCACATTTCCGGACTCATCGAGCTTGCCGACGAGCGAGGGCCGGACGTCCAGATTATACAGCATCCGGGAAATCTGGCTCTCGACAAACGCCCGCTTCTCCTCGATCACGAAAATCTGTTTATGGCCCTCGGCAAACGCCTTCACCCCCACCGGATCGACCGGCCAGGTCAGCGCCAGCTTGTACAGCCTTATGCCCAGCGCCGCCGCGCGCGCGTCATCGATGCCCAGATCCTGCAGCGCCTGCCGCACGTCCAGATACGGTTTGCCGCAGGTAATAATCCCAAGCTCGCGCCGAGGACCATCAATAATAACCTTATCCAGCCCATTCACCCGCGCAAAAGCCTGCGCCGCCGCCGGGCGCAGATTGACCGCGCGAAATTCCTGCGGCAGCGGAAAATCGTTGCGCCGCAGATTCAGCCCATCCGCCGGCATCTTGAAATCCGCCTCGCCCGGCAGAATGATTCTCGCGCGCTCACCTTCGGCATAGATCGAAGCGGTCACCTCCAGCGTATCATTGGTGCCCTTCAGCGCGATCCAGGCGCCCGAATAGCGCGACATCGCCCAGCCATACAGGCCGTAATCCAGAATCTCCTGCGTGTTCGACGGATAAAGGATCGGAATGATCGCCGATTCCAGCGCCTGTTCCGACTGGTGCGCGGTCGCGGAGGATTTGCCGCCGTGATCGTCGCCGACCACGACCAGCACGCCGCCATGCTTGGCGGCACCTTCAAAATTCGCCATCTTCAGCGCTTCCGTCGCGCGGTCCACGCCCAGCCCCTTGCCGTACCACAGGCTGAAAACGCCGTCATATTTCGGCTGCGGAAACCATTCCATCTGTTGCGCGCCGCGGATCGAGGTCGCCGCCAGTTCCTCGTTCACGCCGGGCAGAAACTCGATATGGTGCTGCTTCAGCAGCTTGCCGGCGGCCCACAAGGCGCCGTCATAGGTGCCGATCGGCGAGCCGCGATAGCCGGTGATGAAGCCCGCGGTATTCAGCCCGGCCGCCACGTCGCGCCGGCGCTGCACCATCGGCAAACGCACCAGCGCCTGCATCGAGGTCAGATAGAGCCGCCCATCCTCCTGCAGATATTTATCGTCGAGCTGAACCGCCGTCTTGGTCATGTCTGTCTCCTAAACCGCTCCTGGCGCCCAGCCAGTATTTTGCTTTATGCCGCCTGATGCCTGGCGGCGATGTCACCCAGCCCGAAAAACCGCAAGGCCGTCCGCCCGAGAATTTGTTCCGCCACCGCGCGGTCACCGCGCGCCGCCTGCAGCACGAATTTTTCAAGCCCGCGCTGGCCGATCGGCGTTGGCCCGTCGGACCCCGCCATCACGGCGCCGGGTCCCACCATCTCGATCAGGTAATTCAAATATTCCGGCGCAAACGTCACCGTGTCGAAACAGAATTTCTTCACATAGTCGCGCGGCGCGATCCGCAACACGCCGCGCATCTCCTCAAAACTCTGCCAGACATGATCCAGCCGCCCGAGCAGCGCCGCGAAGCTGCCGCCGCCATGCGCGAAGCCGAGCCGCAGCCGGGGAAACCGCCCAAAAATATCCGTCATCATGAATGACGCGATGGCCAGCGCGGTATCCTGCGGCACGCCGATCACGGCGCCAAGCAAGGGCGAGCCCAGCAGCCGTTCGATACCCGCCGGGCGATAGCCATGCACGAAGACCGCAAGATCCAAATCCTGCAAAGCGGCGAACACCGGATCAAAGCGCGCATCGGCGATCGACACGCCATTGATGTTAGAGGCCACCAGCACGCCGCGCAGCCCCAGCGTGGCCAGGCCGGGCACCATGGCCACGGCGCGCGTCACATCCTGCAGCGGCAGCATCCCCAGCCCGGCCAGCCGGTCCGGCGCCGCCGCCACCGCTTCCGCGATCGTCTCATGCATATGCGCCGCCAGCGCCGCCGCCGTCCGCGGGTCAAACCAATATCCCAACAGCTCCGGTAAGGGCGAGAGGATTTGAAAATCAATCCCCTCCTGATCCATCGTGGCGATTCGCCCGGGAACATCCCAATAGGCGGGTTCAAAAATGCGAAACGGCTTGCCATCGATCAGCATGCGCGCCGTGCCGTCGCCGAGCGGTTCCATCACCGGCCACTCATGCGCCGGCACGCCCGCCGGCAATTTCGGAAAACGTTCTGGCACAAGATGCGCGTGGCAATCGATCAGCAGCATGGCAGTATCCGCCCAACTCTGCGTAACCGATCGCGAACGCGGGAAAAATTAGGAAGCATGCTATCTATCTACCCTCTGTTCCATCCTGTGGCAATGGTCTGCGCATTTCAAAAACCCCGGCGCGCCGGCACACAACCAAATTCCGCCATCGCCATTTTCGCTAAAATGGCGGCCCCAAAAAAGCCGGAAAAATCATTTCGCGCTCGCGCGCAAAACGGCGGCCAAGATAGTCACGCAGCACGGCGCGGATCTCGGCTTCCTCGTCTGATTCCGCGCCCGCCGGCGGCAGGCCGCGCAACGTCGCTTCGATGACCGTCTGCATCGCCTCATTGCGGCCCTGCGGCGATCCATGCGGCCCGGCCGCCAAAAACGCCGCGATTGCCGCGACCGCCTGGTGCCCGCCAAAACGTGCCGCGATGGCGCGGCAAACCGCCAGCGCGTCCGCATTGTCGGCGCTCAGCATGTCGGCCTCGCCCTCCACCCGCCGCGCCAGATGATCCAGCAAGGTGCGCGCCGATCGCAGACTACTCGCAGCCTGCTTGTCCGTCACCACCGGCATCACGACCTCGTCGAGCGATGTGATGATGGCCTCGATCAATGCGCGGGCGCTCGGCTGCATGGCTAACCTCCGGTCACGCGCCGGTCATGGTACGGATTCTTCCGCCATTTCACCACAAACGCCGCCGCCTCCTCCAGGTCCATGGTGAGGACCTGGCCGAGCAGATGCTCAAACACCTTCACCTTGCCAAATCCAAGCGTGGCGCGCGCCAGCACGGTATTTTCGCCCTTCAAAAACGCCCGCAGACCGGCATTCAACGCGCAAACCGTCTTGAAAATATCCCAGACGCGATAATACGCGAAATTCTCCGGCGGCAGCGCGAACCCCGTGATGCTCTCGTAATAGCGCAAAATCTCCCGCCGGTCCCAAAGCTCCAGCATCCCCTGGGAGAGCGCCCAATCGCCGCCCGGGTCGCCGATCGAGGCGAGTTCCCAATCGCTGAACGCGACGATGCGGTCGTCCCGCCAGATTTCCTCGCCGATTCCGTTATTGCCCTTGCACAGGCTGAGCGCCGCGCCGCCGGCTTTCGGCAGATGCGCCTCCAGCCAGCCCAGCGCCTCGCTGACAATCGGAAACGCCTCGGTCTTCACCTGGCGCCAGATCGCTTCCCAGGTTTTCAACTCATGACGCAGCGCGTCCCGCGGCGAATCCGGCGCCGGCAAAAACGCCCCGAAACCGGCTTCGCGCCAGTCCAGCGTATGCAGCATCGCGAGTTTCTCGGCGTGTTCCTCCGCCACCCGCCGCCGCCGCGCCGCGGCCTCCGCGGTATCGTCATACAGACCAGGCAGATAGGTGCTCCCCTCCACCAGCTGACGGACAAACAGCGGCCGTCCATCCGTCGGTTCCGGCGCGGCGTCGTACCACAGCGCCCGCGCAACCGGTATCCGCGTACGGCCCAGCGCCTCATAGACTTGCCATTCACGCCTGAACGGCACCGGCGCCAGCCCGCCCCCCGGCGGCTCCGCCCGCACCACGACGCTCTCACCGCCGGCGAACCAGACCAGCCAGGTCTCGCGCGAAAACCCCGGAAAGGCGCGGATCATCCGGTCGATCCGCAGATCCCCCATCTTACCGCGCAAATAGGATTCCAGGCGGTCCTGCTGCATGCTTCAGCTCCGCCACCGCAAACCCGGTTGGAAATGCATCCAGAATTCCTCCGCTCCGCCGGCTATGCCATCAGATAAGCTGGCTTATTGTGACCTAACTTACTTTTTGTCGGGCGGTTGTCAAGCACGCCGTGGTGGTGGGCCTAGTAAGGAAGAAAGCAGTTACTTTTTTGAAAAAAAGTAACCAAAAAACTTTTGACTCCCCCGGCCTTTGAGCGGCCATCGTATGGCCGCTCAAAGGCCGGGGGAGTCAAAAGTTTTTTGCGGAGCTTTTTTTCAAAAAAGCGACCGCTTGCTTAACCAACCGGCCAACTTGCCAAACCCCGCCGGAACCGTTCATTTGGGCGGCGATGACCCAGCCCCAGCCCGCATCCCAGCCCGCCGCCGCGAAACGCAAGGGCGGCCCGCGCCGTGACCTGATGGAGCGCGAATTACTGGATTGCGCAGCGGAACTGTTCGCGGAAAAAGGGTTTTCCGGTACCAGCCTGCAGGATATCGCCAACGCCGCCGGGGTCGGCCGCACCACGCTCTACCATTATTTCAAGAGCAAGGACGATTTTCTCTCGGCACTGGTCGAGGACGTCACCGTCGCCGCCTCCACCGAATTGCGGCAATTGGCGCAAGCGGCGGCGCTGAGCCACCGTGCGCAACTGTTCGCGGTGGCGGAAATGCTGGTGCGGCGCCAGCTTGCGCGCGCCGTGCGCTTCAAGGTGCTGGACCGGGAGGAGAATCATTTGCCGCCCGGATTGTTTGAGCGCCACCAGGCCGGCAAGCGTGAGGTGCTGGCGAGGGTCTCGGAAATCGTGAGGTCCGGCATCGCGGCGGGCGAATTCCGCGCGGTGGATGCCAACGTCGCCGCGCTGAGCCTGATCGGCATGTGCCAATGGACGGCGTGGTGGTTCAAACCGAACGCCAACAAATCCGCCGCGGAAGTGGCGCAGATTGTGGCGGAGATGGGTGTGGAATCATTGCTGACCGGCCATGGCAACGCGAACGGCCGCGCGCCGCACGAGATTATTTTGGGCATAAGGCACGAATTGGACCGGCTGGACGCATTACTGAAGGCCGCGAGACCCAAATAGAGTTTTGCTTGCTCTGTCGCGACGTTTTTCCGGCCTGCGCGCTACGCGGCACGCCGGCAATCACCATAGCGGCGCACAAACTCCGGAAACTCCGCCGCCAGCCGCGCATCGGTAATCCGGCCCGTGCGCATCATGAAGTCAAACACAAAATCCACCGGCGCCAGCGCGTCCATCTTATCGGCGAAATGCTCGTACCAGGTATAGCTGCGCTCGGTCGCATCGAGCAGTTTTTGCTTGGAGGGTTCGCGCAGGCGCTGAAACGCCGCGAGGCCAGCAGAAATGTCCCGCGCGTGCCCTGCGACGCAATCGGCCAGCACGATCGCATCCTCCATCGCGATGCGCGTGCCCGAACCGATGGTCGGGTGCGCGCTGTGCAGCGCGTCGCCCACCAGCACGCGGTTGCCGCTGAACCAGGTCTTGTTGCGCACCACCGCCAAATGCCTGAAATTCGAGTTGTTGTTGAGCAGTTTCTCGCCGCCAAGCTCCGGCGCGAACACGCGCTCGACGAGGCTTTGCCGCGCCTCGATATTCATCCGCGCGATGCCGGCGCGCCGGTACGTCGCGTCGTCGCATTCCGCGACAAACGTGCTCATGCTCTCGGTGTACGGATAGGCCGCGGCCACGAAGTGCCCCAGCTCGGTCTGCCGGAAGCACAGCATAGGATAGGGGAAGTGCCGTTTCGTGCCGTACCAGGCAACCCAGCTGGTCAGGTCAAACGCGGTGGTGCCGAATTGCGCCTCATGGCCCTGCCGCACGACCGAGTTCACGCCGTCCGCGCCCACGACAAGGTCCGCCTCATACATGCCGGGCTCAATCCGCCTGCCGTAATGCACGCGCACGCCGGCCGCCTGCGCGCAATCCTGCAGAATGTTCAGCAGCCGCAGCCGCGCGAGCGCGCCGCCAAAACCCTTGCGCTCGACGAAGATCGGCGTCTCGCGATGCATGATGATCTGGTGGCGCGTGACGAACATTGCGGCCTCGATCATTTTGAAGGATTGCGGGTCCGCCGCCGCCAGGCGGCTCAGCCCGGAATCCGCCAGCACGATGCCGAAGCCATAGGTCGCATCAAGCGGGTTCTGCT
The DNA here is from genome assembly GCA_003137135.1 of Acetobacteraceae bacterium. Classification (GTDB taxonomy): domain Bacteria; phylum Pseudomonadota; class Alphaproteobacteria; order Acetobacterales; family Acetobacteraceae; genus Acidocella. Next base: position 17,930 of record PLFB01000232.1, on the reverse strand, counting down.
CGAACACGTCGATTTCGGCGGCGGGCAGGCGGCGCTTGGTGAGGAGCGAAAAATAGAGCCCCGCGGGCCCGCCACCGATGACGTTGATTTTCATAGAACTTCTCAAGTAAATTGACCGATTTTATTGAACAAACCGCCGCAGAAAACCTTTGATTTTATGCCCGGGAGTTGGAACCCCCTCGGTCTAAAGGAGCAAAAGTTTTTTGCTTCTTTTTTTCAAAAAAGAAGTTCTTTCTTCTACCTTCGCTGGCTCTGCGGGTCAACTCATTCGTCGAATACTTGACGTTAGCGTCGAATTTTGATAGTTTTTTGGCATGGAAACCCTGACACTCAACGGCGTGGACCATACCGCGCGCCCGACCTGGAAACTCGCCGAGACGATGCGCTTCTACCGGGACATTCTGGGCCTGAAGCTGGTGCACGCGGTCACGGCCAAAGGCTGGGGCCGAGCGGATGAGGCGCACGCCGATTTCATCCATTTCTTTTTCGATAGCGGCAATGGCAGCGCCATCGCGTTCTTCTACTACATCGGCACGCAGCAGCCGGAGGCGTTGAAGGTGCCGCGCGGCTACATGGCGATGGCCAATCACACCGCCTGGCGGGTGACCTCGGAAGCGGAGCTTCTGGCCTGGCAGCACCGGCTGGAGAGCCAGGGCGTCAAAGTCAGCCAGTTCATCACCCATGAGATCATCGAGAGCATCTATTTCCGGGACCCGAACGGCTATCCGCTGGAAATCACCCGGTCCCTGCGCGACATGGTTGCGCTGGACGCGGTCGATGCCGAGCACACCATGGCGGCGGCGCTGGCGCTGGAGGCGACCGGCAAATGGACCGGCATCGAGCAATTGTGGCGGACCAAGGCCGCGCGCATCCGCGCCGCGCAGGACGCCGCCTGAGCCATGAGCGGGTTTTATGTGCTCGACGTGCCCGAGTTTTTGCCCCTGCTGGAGGCGGCGCGCCGGCACGCGCTGTGCCAGGTGCATCCGGTGCGCGCCGGGTATAGCTACGTCGCGTTCGCCGAGCCGATCGAGCTTTTGCGCGCGGCGACCGGGCTGCAGCCGGCCGTCTGGTTCGGCTGCCTGACGGCGGGGCTGGATGCCAAGATCACCGCGTTCACCGCGGACGCGCTGTGCCTGACCCCGACCAACGAGCCGATCATCTGATGCCGGGTGTCGGCGAGCCGATTCCCGGCGTGGTGTATCCGCCGGAGGCGCGGCTGCGGCGCTATCTCGCCGCCGGTGAACTGCCGGAGATCGGGCTGGCCGATGCGCTGATCCGCGCCTTCGCGCTTCATGCAGGGCGCACCGCTTTGCACACGCCGGAAGGCGATGTCACCTATGCCGAGCTGGACGCGCGCACCGACCGTCTCGCCGCCGGTTTTTGGCGCCTGGGGCTGCAGCCGCTGGACCGCGTGCTGCTGCAGGCGGGCAACTGCAAGGAGACGATCTACGCCCTGATCGGCTGCCTGAAAGCCGGGCTGATTCCGGTCTGTACGCTGCCCGCGCATCGCGAGCGGGAGATCGCCTATCTCGGTTGCCATGTCGATGCGCGGGCCGAGATCGTGCAGGACGGCGACCCCAATTTCGACCTGGTGGCCTTCGCGCAGAGCATGCAGGCGCGCATCCCCACGCTGCGGCACATCATCTCGCTGCGCGGCGCGCCGCGCGAGGGCGTCGTGCGGCTGGAGGATTTGATGGAGACGGCGGATGTGACGGCGGTGCGCGACTTTGCGCGCGACCCGTTCCAGGCCGCGATCTTTCAGCTCTCGGGCGGGACCACCAGCATCCCCAAAGTCATCCCGCGCATGTCCAACGATTATTTGCTGAATATGCAACGCACCGCCGAATGGATGGGGTTCCGGCCGGACGACGTGATGTTCATGCCGATGCCGATGGTCCACAATGCCTGCCTGGTCTGCTTTCTCGGGCCGACGCTGCTGAGCGGTGCTGCGTTCGCGATTCCGCGGGACATGACGCCGGCCGGCTGGGGCGAGGTTTTTTCGCGCGCGCGGCCGACCTTTGTGGGGCTGATCCGCGTTTTGCTGCCGCGGCTGGAGGCGATGATCGACGCGCGGCTGGCGACCATCGATTCGGTGCGGGCGTTCTGGAGCCCGGACGGCGCGCGCGTGGTGCGCGAGACCTTTGGGCGGCCGTGCTACGCGATGTTCGGCATGTCCGAGGGGCTGAACATGTACACAAGGCCCGAAGATTCTGACGACGTGATCGACGGGACCGTCGGGCGGCCGATCTCCGCCTGCGATGAGGTCAGGCTGGTGGAGCCGGGAACCGAACGCGAGGTCGGGTTTGACGAACCGGGTGAGCTCACCTGCCGCGGGCCCTACACGATTTGCGGTTATTACAACGCGCCGGACCGCAACCGGGAGGCGTTTACATCGGATGGGTTCTATCGTTCCGGCGACGTGATGATCAAGCGGCTTGTGAATGGCGAAACCATCTACGCCTTCGCCGGCCGCGCGAAGGATGTGGTGAGCCGCGGCCATGAGAAGGTGAACTGCGAGGAACTGGAGAGTGCGGTGGCGGCGCATCCGGCGGTGGCGGATTGCGCGGTGGTGGGCATGCCGGATGCGAAGCTGGGCGAGCGGATCTGCGCCTATGTGGTGGTGAAGCCAGGCGCCCCGGCGCCGGACGTGGCGGCGCTCGGTGAACATTTGCGCGGCTTTGGCCTGGCGAAATTCAAATGGCCGGAGCGGATCGAGCTGGTGGAGGGATTGGCGCTGACGAAAGTGGGCAAGCTCGACAAGGCGGCCATGCGCGCGGACATCGCGCGTAAACTGGCCGAAGAAGGAAAGTCAAAAGCAAGCAGCGCTTTTTGAAAAAAGCGCCGCCGCGCGTGCGGCGCAAAAACTTTTGTTTCGCTGCGCGNNCGCGCAGCGAAACAAAAGTTTTTTGGTTACTTTTTTTCAAAAAAGTAACTGCTTGCTGTGCCGCCTTCGGCGGATTCGCTACCTAGCCGTATATCCGCCATCCACAGGCAGCACCACGCCGGTGATAAACCGCGCGTCATCGCTCGCCAGAAACGCCGCCGCGGCCGCGATATCCTCGGGCTCCGGCATGCCCGGCAGGGGGTTCATCGACTTGTAGCGTGCCAGCGTGCTCTCCCGGCTGTCGTCGGTCGGCAAATGCTGCTCCATCAGCGGCGTCATCACGATGGTGGGCGCGATCGCGTTGATGCGGATCCGAAGCGCGCCGTATTCGATCGCGGCGCAGCGCGTCAGGTGCGCGACCGCGGCTTTCGACGCGCAATAGGCCTGGGCGTTGGGAAAAGCGGAAATGCCGGTGATCGAGGCGGTATTGATCACCACGCCGGGGGCATTTTGCGCGACCATCTTGGCCAGGCCGAATTTCATGCCGTGGAACACGCCGGTGAGGTTGACGTCCAGCACGCGCTGCCAGTCCGCCAGATCGGCCTCGTGCAGCGCGCTATAGCCGGCGCCGATGCCGGCATTGTTGATCAGAATATCGAGCCGGCCGAGCCGCGCGATGGCGGCCTCAAAGGCTTTCGGGTCGGTCACGTCGAGCTGGACGAACGCGGCGCCGAGCGCCTCGGCTTCCTGCCTGGTTTCCGCGTTACGGTCGGCGACGGTGACGCTGGCGCCTTCCTCGATGAAGCGTGCGGCCATGGCCTTGCCGAGTCCGGAGCCGCCGCCGGTGATGAACACGGCTTTGCCGCGCAGGTTTTTCATTTTTTCAATCCTCCCATGTGTTGGCCCGAGCCGATCTCAGCCGACCGCGCCAGCGCCTCGCGCACCCGGCCGCCGGTCTGCGCGCCCGGCAGTCGCGCAATCTCCCGCCCGACGGCGGCGAGCCTGCCCAGCTCCACGCCGCTCGCCACGCCCATGCCATCGAACATCCACACCAGATCTTCGGTGGCCACGTTGCCCGTCGCACCCGGCGCGAACGGGCAGCCGCCCAGCCCGCCGGCTGACGCGTCAAAAACCGAGACGCCCGCTTGCCAAGCCGCCAGCGCGTTGGCCGCACCCATGCCGTAGGTATCATGCGCATGGAACGCCCAGGCCGCCACGCGCGGGTATTGTTGCATCGCCGCCGTGAACAGCGCGGCCACATGCCCCGGCGTCACCCGCCCAGTCGTGTCGCACAGCGCCACCTCGGCATCACTTTCAACCTCCAGCAGCCGCCCTAAGAGTTCCAGTGTCGCCGACTCCGCCACCCGCCCCTCGAACGGGCAGTCGAACGCCGTCGCCAAATTCAGCCGCAGTTTGACGCCCGCGGGCCGGATCGCCGCCACGCGGGCATATTCGGCGACCGACTCCGCCACGCTCCGGCGCACATTATTTTCATTATGCCGCTCGGAGACCGAGAGGAAAAACGCCAGATGCCGCGCCCCCGCGGCCAATGCCCGCTCGGCATGGCGCTGGTTCGGCACCAGCACCTGCGCATCCAGCCCGGCCAGCGCCCGCGCGGCCGCCAGAACCTCAACCGCGTCCGCCAGCTGCGGCACCGCCGGCCCGACGAAGGACGTCACCTCGATCCGCCGCAGCCCGGCGTCATACAGCGCCGCGATGATCCGGATTTTTTCCCGCGTCGGGATGACCGGCCCGACCGACTGGAACCCGTCGCGCGGCGCCACCTCGACCAGATCCAGCCGCCGGCTCAGATCACGCCCGCCGCCTGGAGTGCCGCGAGATCAGCGTGGCTCATGCCCAGAAGTTCGCCAAATACCTCCGCGTTATGCTGGCCGATCGCGGGGCCCGGCCAGCGCACCGCCCCCGGCGCGTCGGGCATATGCGGCACCACGCCAGGATGCAGAATGTTCATGCCCAATAGCGGGTCCGCCACCTCCCGCACCATGCCGCGCGCCCGATATTGCGGATCGCTGGCGCAATCGGCGGAATCATAGGCCTTGCTGTTGGGGATATCGGCCTCGTTCAGCGCCAGAATAAGCTCATCGGCCGTGTGCTGCCGGGTCCAATCGCCGATCAGGCCATCCAGCACCGCCGCATTCGCCACCCGCGCGCGGTTGCCGGCAAAGTGCGGCTCCGCCACCAGTTCCGGCCGCCGCATCAGCGCCGCGAGCTTGGAGAACAGCTTTTCGGAATTGGCGCCGATGAGGATCCATTTGCCATCCGCGGTGGGATAGGCATTGCTCGGCGCCGCGGTGGCGATCCCACCGCCGGAGGGATGCTTGATTTTTCCCAATGCGCCATATTCCGGCAGCATCCCCTCCATCATGCTCAGCACGCTCTCGGTCAGCGCCACATCCACCGTCCGCCCGTTGCCGTCGCCGCCGGCGCGGTCGCGCTGCCAAAGGGCCGCCACCAGGCCGAAGGCGGCATACAGACCGGCGATGGAATCACCGATGCTCACCCCGACCCGCACCGGCGGCAGCTCGGTCACGCCGGGCGCGTGGTTGGAGAGATAGCGCAAGCCCCCAATCGCCTCGCCGATCACGCCGAACGCCGCGCGGTCCTTATAGGGCCCGTCCTGGCCATAGCCGGAAATATGCGTCACGATCAGCCCAGGCCGCGCTTCGCGCAGCACGTCCGGCCCGAGCCCGATATCCGCCAGATGCCCCGGGCGGAAATTCTCCACCACCGCGTCGCACCGCGCCACCAGTTGCAACACCAGCGCGCGTGCGCCGGGCGACTTCAAATCGAGCGTAATGCAGCGCTTGTTGCGCCCATGCACGGACCACCACAGCGAATGGCCGCCCACCGGCTCGCCCCATTGCCGCACCGGGTCGCCTCCGCGGGGCTCCACTTTGATGACATCCGCGCCCAGATCCGCCAGCAGCCTTGTGCAGAACGGGGCGGCGATGAAATGCCCCAGTTCCAGTACCCGCAGGCCGCCGAGCGGCGGCTTCATTCGTCGTCGGTGATGACGTTGCCGGCGCCGGCAAAACTCGGCTTCGGCTTGGCGCCCCACAGATCATAATCCTCGGGCGAGACCGACATGAACCGCGCCAGCCGCGCGCCCGTCTCCGGGAACTGCTCCATCCCCAGCGTATATTCCCACAGCATGCCGTCCGGGTCATTCACATACATGTGGATGCTGCCCGAGGTCGGATGCCGGCCGATGCCAAACGCGCGCGGCACCGAGGAGCCATCGACCCGGTTGAAGAATTTACCGATATCGTCGATCGACTCCACCATGAAGGCGAGGTGGTTGAAGCCGGGCTTGCCGGTGCGCGACGGCAGATAGCCAAAGCCGTGATGATCCGGCACGGGAAACGGCCGGGTGAACACGCCCATCCAGTCGCCGAGATAGTCTGAGGCGACGAAGCCGAGATGATCCATCAGATATTCGGTGGATTCCCGCACCTTCGGCGTGTTGATGCCGACATGCGCCAGCTTGATGAATTTGGTGACCGTGTTGATGCGCGGGCGCGAGACCGTCAGCATGCGCGCATAATATTCAAAGCAGAGCCCGTTCACCGGCTCGCGCACGCGGAACGCCTCGCTCAGGTTCAGGCCCAGCACGTCGCGCTCCTCCTTGGCGAGGCGTTTGGGGTTGAGGCCAAGAGCCTGCATATGCGCATAGGCGCGGCCGACATCCTCCTCCGATTCCAGTTCCAGACCCAGGCGCACGAAACCTGGCTCCTTCGCCGGATAGAGCACGACCGAATGATGCTCGGTGTTGGCGCGCAAAAAGCGCTCGCCGGCTGGCCCGGCGCCGGCCGGGTCGAGCGCGAAGGCGGTCGTCGCGAACTCCATCGTGCGCTCGACATCCGTGACATTGAGCGCGGCGTAGCCGACGCGCTTATGACGGTAGTCGGCGGCGAGTTTGACGCGCGGAGCCGGATCGGAAAGCATCTGGGTGTCTGGCATTTTGATCTCCTGCTGAAAGGGACGGACGCGCCCTTATTTGAATTAAAGTAACCTTACTTACTTTCTCGCCGCCGTGCCAGCGTAAAAATCAAGCAGCGCCTGATTAAAATCCCGCGGGTTCTCGATGGTGGGATAGTGCCCGCTATCGGGGATCATCATGACATGAATATGGGGTATATCGGCGCGCATCTCGGAGATGAAGTAGTGCCGGTTATGCGCGGCCTCATCCTCGCCGACCAGCAGCATGATCGGGATGTTGTTCTGGCGAAATGTGGCGGCGATCCGGTCGCGCCGGGACTGCGTGAGGTAGGGCGGCGTCACAAAGGCGGTGACCGAGGTGGTTTCGTGCGCCCTGGCGAACACCGCGAGGATTTCCGGGCTGCCAAGCACTTTCGGGCCCCAGAACTGGCCGTAATCCAGCCGGTCCTGATAGACCGCCATCATGCCGTGTTCGCGCGCCAGCCGGTGCATGCGCAAAAAATTCGCGCGGCCGGTCTCGCCGAGCGGATCGTAGGGTTTGTGCGTTTCGTCCGAAAGGATCATGCTGGCCGAAGAAATCACCACGCCATTGACCCGCTCCGGGATACGGTCCGCCAGGTGCAGCGCGGTGTTCGCCCCCCAATAGGCCTGCCCGAACAGCCAGAATTTGTTGATGCCGAGATGATCGAGCAGCGCCATCTGGTCTTCCGCCATCCGGTCGAAATGGTAGAATGAAGCGGCCTTGTCAGGGTCTTCCTCATGCGAGGTACGGCCATGGCCGCGGATATCCATGGCGACGACGCGATAATATTTGGCGAGTTCCGGGACGTTCTGGTCAAACCCGTCGATGTTCGAGGTCAGGTTATGGATCAGCAGCAGCGTCTGTTCGCCCTGCCCGGCTTCGCGGTAATTGATCTCGATTCCGTTCAAACTGATCTTTGGCATCATGCGGCTCCGCTGCGGGTGCGGCGCTGCCCGGCCGCCAGCCGCGCCATGGGTTCATATTCGGTCTGCAGGGCAGCCCAGCTTTCGCCGGCGATGCGGCCGAACTCCTTGATACGGTCGGGCACCAGTTGAAACGGCGGCCGGATGGGGCCGGCCTTCATCCAGCCCGCCGCGTCGAACCGCAGCTTCTCCAGCGCCGTGTTGTGGATCTGAAACAGCTCCCAGTCGCCATAGGCAATCGTCGGCAGCACCGCGGCGCTCATCTTGTCGGTCAGCGCCAGGGCGGCCGACCAGTCGCCGGTCTGCTTCGCCTGCGCCACCAGCTCCCGCAGGGCGATCGCCGGGGCCGGACCGCAGGAGGCGCTGCTGGACCAGAAGGCCACCGCCGTGCCGGGGTCGAGCCTGGCGGCGGCATAGAATTCCGCGTCCATCGGCATCAGGCGGATTTTGCCCTTGCTGGCCTTCTGGTCGCGTAGATAGGTCGCGGCACTCGCGGTCTTGGCCGTGATGACCTGCGGAATCTCGGCCACCTGCGCCCAGAACGGCGGCGGGAAGTCAAATTTGAACACGAAGGAATTGGCGTAGATGCAAATCGGCATTTCCGGCACCGCCTCGGCGAGATCCCGGTAGAATTGCGCCGCCATATTGGCATCCGGCTTGTTCCACATTGACGGGCCGACCATGGTCCCGTCGGCGCCAAGGTCGCGCGCCATTCTGGTCTGCGCGATCGTATCGCGCGTGTTGAGGGTGGTGGTGCCGGCAAAAATCGGCACGCGGCCGCGCGCGGTCTGCACGATCGTCGCAATAAAGGCTCGCTTCTCCTCGAGCGTCAGCCCGGCGCATTCGCCCAGCGTGCCGAGGCTCAATATCCCATCCACGCCAGCCGCGATCATCGCCTCCACGATTCTGGCACTTTCGTCGAGATCCACCGTGTCGGCGGCGCGCCAATCAGAGGCGCCGGGTTTCGCCGGTGTCGGAATGATCGCCCAACAACCTGTAATATCCTCGGGCGTCAGTCTGGTTCTGCTCGTCATGATGCGGCGACTTTCCTGGCTTGAATGCGCGCCATCGATGCGCCTCGAATAAGGTCGATCAGCCCCAGGCCATCCGCCGGCAGCGCGTCGCCGCGCCAGGCGATATGCTGGTCGGGCCGGGCCAGGACGAGTTTTCGTGTATAGACGGATGGATCAAAATCCTTGCCCGGCGCGATATCCAGAATTTTCAGCGGCACCCCCCTGCGCGCGGCCGCATCCACCAAACCCTGCACGCCGGCGTCCGGATCCAGCCGCAGCAGCGTAAATCCCGGCCCCAGCGCATCGTAGAGCGGCGTGCCGTCGGCCAGCCAAAAATGCGGCAGACGGCAACCGGGGATCAGCGTCGGCGTATAGCTGCCCATGGTAAAGGGCGGCGGCGTCTCGCCGGAATGCGCGATGATCGGGGACTGATCGTACGCGTAGCCAAAATTCAGCCCGGTCGGTACCATGGACTGGATGTTGGCGTCGTACAGGCGCCGGCCGAACCTGGCGCGAACCTCAGCGCCTTCAGGCGTGTCCTGCTCCAGCATGGCGCTCTCGCCAGCCTTCAATGTATCGGCAAACTGCGCGGCGAAATGCGAAACACGCTCGGTCACGGGCTTGCGTTCGGCTTCATGCGCGTCGAGCAGATCGTCCGGCGCCCAGCCATGCAGGACGGCATCCAGCATCCAGGCCAGGTTTGCCGCATCCGCGATGCCCGCATTCATGCCGTAGCCGCCATAGGGCACCCACAGATGCGCGGCGTCGCCGGCGATGAAGCAGCTTCCGTCACGCAGCCGCTCGGCGACCAGGCGGCGGCCGGTCCAATCTTCATCGCGCAACGTCTCGTAACTGAAGCCCGCATCGATCCCTAGCGACTGGCGCATTTCAGCATCGATGTCGAAATCCTCCAGTTGCATGCCGGGCGGTACAAAATTATGCATCAGCCATAATTCCTTGCCGTCGATGGCCATCATGGTGGACCATTTGCCGTCCACGTAAAACCAGTTCATCCAGGCCGGCGGATAGCCGCATTGCGCCAGCAGCCCAGGGGCGCGGAACAGCCGGGAGCGGGCGCGCATCAGATTGTCGGCCCCCTCCAGCCGAATGCCCAGAGCGTGCCGCACGTCGCTGCGCGCGCCGTCGGCGCCGATCAGGTAGCGGCACTGAATCGAGAGCTGGGCCTGGTCCTTTTGGCGGACCGCCTGGACAGTGACGTCATCATCGGTCTGCGCCAAACTCTGAAATTTTACGCCGTTCAAGATACTGACGTTCGGAAATTTCCGCACATGATCGAGCAGCACCGGCGCCAGATACATCTGGCTGACCCGCGCGGCGCGCTCCGCGGAAGGCAGGTTGCCGTCATCATAGCCGTCATCGTTAAACCGATCGCGCCGGCACGGCATGCGAAACCGCGTCAGCTCAAAGCCGGTGAAGCGCGTCGCATACACGCCGTCATTGGGATAATCATCCGGCAGTCCCTCCGCCCGGATCGCATCCGCGACACCGAGCCGGCGATAGATCTCCATCGACCGGGCGCTGACATGGTTGCTTTTCGGACTTGATATCTCGCTATCGGTCCGCTCCTCGACCAGGATCACGGAATTGCCGCGCGCGGCCAGTTCCATGGCCATGGTCAGACCGACCGGTCCGGCGCCGATGATGCAAACATCCGCGGATTGACGGTTTGCTTCAACCATTCTGATACAGCCCCAGCGGACCTTCCGTCAGATTGACGATGACGGCCTTGGCCTGGGTGTAGTGCATCAGCGTCTCGGCGCAGTTCTCGCGCCCGAATCCGCTCTGCTTGTAGCCGCCCAGCGGCTGGCCCGGCACGAAGTTGTAGTAGCGGTTGATCCAGACGGTGCCGGTCTGCATTTCGCGCGCGAAACGGTGCGCCCGGGTGAGGTGACTGGTCCAGATCCCGCCGCCGAGGCCGTAATCCGAGGCATTGGCGGCTTCCAGCACCTCCTCGTCTTCACGCCAGCCCAGGATGCAGGTCACCGGCCCAAAAATCTCTTCGCGCGCGATGCGCATCTCGTTGCGCACATCGCTGAAAATCGTCGGCTGGATGAAAAATCCCTGCTCCAGCCCGGCGATGTGCGCCTTTTTGCCGCCGGCGAGTACGCTAGCACCCTCCTGGACCCCGAGTTCGAGATAGGCGGCCACCTTATCGAACTGAATTTTGCTGGCCTGCGGCCCGAGCTGCGTGCGCGGGTCGCACGGATCGCCCTGCCGCACATTTCCGATCTGGTCGCTGAGCTTTTGCAGGAATTGATCCATCACCGACTCATGCACAAAAGTCCGGCTGCCGGAGATGCACACTTCGCCCTTGTTGAAGATCGTTGACATCACCACGCCTTCGGCCGCGGCGTCCAGATCCGCATCCGCGCAGACGATGGTCGCGGACTTGCCGCCGAGTTCCATGGTCTGCGGAATGATGTTTTCGCTGGCATAGGTCATGATTTTCCGCGCGGTCGGCTTGGACCCGGTGAAGGAAACCTTTCGGACCAGCGGATGGCGCACCAGCGGTTCGCCCACCTCCGGCCCATAGCCGGTCACGATGTTGACCACGCCGGGCGGCAGAATATCGGCGCATTCCCTGAAAAATTCCAGAATCGCGAGGCCGGTGGATTCGGCCGGCTTCAGCACCACCGTATTGCCCGCGGCGAGCGCGGGCGCCACTTTCAGCGCGGTGCAATAGAGCGGAATATTCCAGGGCACGATCGCCGCGCAGACACCGAGCGGCTCGCGATGGACCAGCAAGATGCTGTCCGGAAAATCCGTGGTCTCGCCGTGGATGTGCAGCGGCAGCGCGCCGAAATAGTCATACACCTCCGCGGTCGCGGGAATGTCGAACATCTGGGAGTCGGTGATCGGCTTGCCGTTATCCACGGTCTCCATCATCGCGAATTCGGCGAGCCGCCGGCGCAGGCGGCTGGCCATCTCCTGCAAAATAAGCTGGCGCTGGCGCGGATGCGTGCGCGACCAGGTTTTGAACGCCGCGTGCGCCGCCCGCACGGCGCGATCCACATCCGACGCGTTGCCCGCCTGGATATGGCTGAGCGTCTCGCCCGTGGCGGGGTTGATCACGGGAATCGTCTTGCCGGACTCACCGCCCACCCACGCGCCGCCGATGAAATGCCCATAGGTTTCAAGGAACAGGGATTTTTGTGCGACCGATGCGTCCATTGGATTTTCCTCTTTTGGTTCTTGTTCTAAAAAGAGCCCGGCTGGCTTGCGCCCTCAGGCAAACCGCTCGCGCAGCCATTTTGCCGCGGTTTTCGCCGCTTCGTCCTGGCCGTTCGGCTCGTCCAGCCGCAGCGACTGCCCGTGATGGTTGCCGCGAATGTCCACGCGCTGCTTGTCGGCGCTGCCGATGCTGTTGAAGATCCCGGTCACGTCGCCGGGAAACACGCTGTTATCGCCGGTGTAATAGATCAGCAGCACCGGCTGCGAAATCGCCGGGCCGCACAATTCAAACGAGGCGCGGGAGGACAGGCCGGACCAGGTGGAGAGCCAGCTTTCCGGCGTGCAGACCCGCGCGAAGCCGACGCTGCCGACATTGGAGACCAGCGGCTCCGCGCCCCACACGCTGCCCCACCGCCGCTCCGACGGGTCGAGCGAGAGGTCGAAGCAGCGCAAATCGGCATCGGTCCGCCAGACCAGAAACACGCCGGACGCATTGGCGGCCAGCGCGTTGCCCGCGCCGGTCTCCTTGATCCGCGCCTTCTCCGCCATCCGGGTTTTGATACTGGCGCGCGCGGCGGCGTCGATGCGGGCGACGCGCGCTTCCTGCGCTTCCCGGTAGCGCGCGATGAATTCCGGCGTGTAGCTGGCGCCGCCCTTGGCAAAGCCGTTGGCGGCGCTGAACGGATCGAGCGACGGCTCGACCGAAAGCGGGTCGTTTTCATCCGTCACCGACGGGTCGATCATGTTTTGCAGCAGCCGGCCCTGGCCGGGATGCGGCGCGACAAAAATAAACCCATCCGCCAGCGGCAGCGTGGCCTCGGCCAGCTTCGCCGGCCGGCCGCCGGGCGTGCGCGTCAGGCGCTCCGCCGGCGCCAGCGCCGCCTGCTGCTGGTAGAAAGCGAACAGCCCGGCGCCGCCGGAATTGCCGAGCAGGACAATGGTCTCGAACCCCAGTTCACCGAGCTTGTTCATCCCGGCGGCGACATCCAGCACCGCCAGCTCATGCTCCAGCCGCAGATCATTCCCCACCGTGCGCGGCCCCTGCACCCAGCTTGCATAGCCCGCCTGCATCAGATGCGGCACCAGGTAGTGCGTGACCAGCAATTCCCGCGGATGCATGATGAACACCACGCTGCTTTCGTCACCCATCGCGTGCAGATAGCCCAGCACCGGCGCGCCGTCTTCCGTCATCAGGGGGAATACATGGCTGGCCATGCCCACCGGCACGATCGCCGGGTCCCAGGACGCGCCGCGCAGCCCGGCGGTGACGCGGCGCTCCAGCCTGGGATGCTCTAACATGCCGTGCCGCTCCAGAATAATCCGCTTTGACTCATAATAGAATGGAAACCTTGCCCTGCGGCACCAGCGCGTCGATATCCATCATCACGCGCTTGTTACGGATCAAGAATGAGCCATCCAGCCGCGCCAGCACGAACCGGATGCGCCCAAAATATTCGATGGTGCCGCGCTTGGTCCGGAAGGTGATGAAGTTGGCATAGGCGCGCACCTCATCTGCGTCATCCTCGGCGATGATGACATTGGAATAGACATGCCGCACCTTGGAGCGCGGCGATTCCACATGCGCGTCCGGCTGGCCGAGGCGCGCGACCCGGTGCCCCAGGCGCTTGCGGTCATCGCCGATCAGAAAATACGCGCTCTGGCGTGAGATTCTGTCCGGGTCCTCGACGCCGGGCGGCGTCACCTCATAGGCGCTGTCCTCCGCGAACAGCGCCAGCCAGGCCTCGATGTTCCAGGAATCCAGCAGCGCCGCCTCACGATAAATAAAATCCTCGACCTGCAGGCGCGTGAGCAATGCGGCGGGAAATTCCATGCTCGGCTCTCCGGCCATCTCAGCTTGCCGACATCATTTTATCGTACTGCGTCCAGTAGGCCCGCAGATGCAGCTCGTTGTTCCAGAAACTCGTGCCGCGCGCGGTTTCCTCCCCCGCCTCAAACCCTTTCGAGATATCATTCCATTCGACGCCGCCCATATTGTAGCCGCGCTGGCAGAGTTCCAGCATTTCGATATCATCCGGCGTCGCGAAGCCGCCGGGCCCAAGAAAGGACAGCGCGCCTTCCAGCCGCACGCGGCGCAGTTCCGGATCTTCGTTTCTCGGCCCCAGCAGCCAGGCGCGCGTGATCATCTTATCATGGCCGACGGGCAGCACGCTGCGGATCTGGATCGATTGCTGATCGTTCATCACGGTGTTCGGGAAGATCACCATCAGCCGGTTGGTCTGGCCGAGCTGATGCGCGCGTTTTTCCCCCAGCCGCTCGATCAGCTCAAGTTTTTTGGCCTCGATCAGATCATGCGCGGCTGCGCCCCAGACCGGCAGCCATTGCGCGATCGGCCGGCCCGAGACGATGTCCGTCTCCACCGTGGCGTGGCCATTGGTCAGGGAGAGCGCGAAGCCGCCGAGTGCGCGCTGCGGCAGGCCTTCCAGCATCGCCTTCTGGTAGGTGAAATAGCTGCCATGCGTCGGCATCAGATGATAGCCGTCATAGCTGTTCTCGCACATCATCTTGTAATTGCCGCTGATCGAATATTCGTGATAGCCGATCACCTCCAGCCCGCCGGTGGAGTGCTCGTCGAGAATATCAATGCGCTCTCCGGCATCGCCGAGGAATTCATCGAGCGATACCGCCTCCGCATCGAAATTGATGAAGTAGAAGCCTGCGCGTTTTTCCAGCCGCGGCACGCGTTTCAGGCTGTAGGCGCCGTCCGCGTCGGCATCCGCGCGGTAGCCGGTATCGGCGTTGCGCGTCAGCACGCGCCCGGCGGCGCTAAAAGTCCAGCCGTGATACGGGCAGCCAAAGGCTTTGCGGTTGCCGGCCTTCGACCGGCAGAGCAGGGCGCCGCGATGCGTGCAGGTGTTGTAGAACACGTTGACCTCGCCGGCGGCGTCGCGCGTGACCAGCAGCTCCTTGTCAAGAATTTCGCGCACGAGAAAATCATTCCTGTTCGCGACCTCGGATTCGTGGCACAGATAGAGCCATGATCTGTAGAGGATTTTCCGCTTTTCCTCTTCGAACACCGTGGCGTCGGCGAAGCATCGGCGGTTGACGCGGAAACGCTGCGCGGCCGGATCAACCGAGAGGAAGCGCGATTCGTATGGCCGATCCCAACCCATTTCTGACCTTCTTCTTTAAAACGCCGCGCTCTTTTGGAAATTCTCCGCGCGGCCGTTTAGCCGGCGCGGACACCGTCACCTGCAAGCGGCCTGAAGCCGCCGCCGCCATAGTTTTTCCAATCTCTATGATCCAATATTCGACATGAATGTCGAATTTTGTCAAGGCGGCCGTCTCCAAAAGCCCCGTCTGCCGGCCGGACCTCGATCAAGCATCAGCGATCGTGAGTCGTTGCAGCCGCTTAGGCGGCGCAAAACGGTTCGCAGGCGGAATCTCGCCCGATTTCGGGAGCCGCCTGTCTAGTCGTCGTCCAGCCGGTCTTCGGAGAGCCCGGATTTGTCAATCACGTGGCTCAGGTTGGCCTTCACGCGGCCCAGCAATTCGGCCAGCGTGTGGCGCTCCTCGGCGCTAAAGCCTTTCAGCACGTTCTGGTTCAGAACACGCTCCACCGCGCGCATTTCCTGCAGCAGGCCGATCGCCTTGGGGGTCAAAAACACGTTTTTCACCCGCCGGTCGGACGGGTCCGGCCGCCGGTCGATCCAGCCGCCGGCCTCCAGCCGGTCCACCAGCCCGCCCAGCGTCACTTTGCCCACATCCAGCAGGCCGGCGAGTTCCGTCTGCATCATGCCGTCCTTGCGCGACAGATGCGCCAGCACCCACCATTGCGATCGCGTCACGCCCAGCGGCTTCATGTACTGGTCGAACGTGTTGCGCCGCAGGCGGGAGACGTCGTGGATCAAAAACCCGATTCGCAAATCCCTCGCGGCGGCCGCGTTCAGCGGCGGCAGCTTCCGCTCGGGCGGGCGCGCCGCCACGGCTTTCTGAACATTCAACGCTTTACTGGCCGCTTTGCTCATGAAACAACCGCTCTCCTTTTCGCCCGGGCAGAATCACATGGGTGGTAAGCCTACATATGATAACGACGAATGATAATATAGACAGGCAGCCGAGCCGCGCCAAGTTGGCTTGCCGCCAGCCTGCAAACTGCGCCGGAATGGAACAGGCGAACGCCATGTCCCGGATGCGGCGATGCAGACGCACGCGCATACCCGGCAACGAACTGAATCCCGGCGCCGGGCTTTTTGGCAAATCGGGTTCGAGCCGGTCAGCTTACCGTTCGCGGCGGCGATCCGTTGCATCCCGCCGCTAATTATCCTTGAAAAGTCCGGCGGCGGGGCGTTGCTACGCCGGATCGCAAAACTTAAGCTGCCACGAGGAGACGGGGCATACCATGAACAGGCAGGAGCGGCGGCGCGCGCGCAAGTCCGGACGTCAGGTTCAGGATGCGCTGAACATGGGGTTCACGCTTTACCAGCAAGGTAATCTTGCGGCGGCGGAAAAATGCTTCCGCCGCGCGCTGCGTGACGACCCGGACCATCCGGACGCGAATCGGCTGCTGGCGGAACTGCTGCTCGATAGACGTCACTTCGACGAGGCCATTGCACAATTTCAGAAATTGGTCCGGCTGCAGCCGGGGCATTTTCTTTCGCATTACAGCCTCGGCAACGGCTACCGGCTCGCCGGCCAGGCAGACTCTGCCATCAAGTCGTACCGGGTGGCGCTGACCCTTAACCCTGAGTTCGCCGGCGCCCTGCATGGGATAGGCGCCGCGCTGAGCCTGGCGGAGCGCGAAGCGGAGGCCATCGCATGGCTGCGCCGCGCCGTCGAACGGCAGCCGGATTTCGCGGTGGCCTGGCAGGATCTGGCGACGGCGCTGGCGGTGACGGGCGATCTGCCAAAAGCCGAGGACGCGTTCAAAAAGGCCGCTTCGCTCGATCCGCGCCTGGGCCATGCGCGGCGGATGCTGGCGGCATTGCGCCGGGATCGCCCGGCAGAGGACGAGGTCGCGGCCCTCCTCGCCCTATCCAACGATCCCGCCACGCCGCCGGCCGCACGCATCGACATGCTGTTCGCGGTCGGCAAGCTATGGGATCAGGCGGGTGACGCGGAGCGCGCATTTAGCACCTTCACCAAGGCCAATATTTTGCGCCGCGCCGCGCACGCGGCAGCCGGCATCGTGTACGACCGGCGGAAATTTTCGCATGGCATCGACCAACTGATCGCAACGTTTGATCGTTCAAGTTTCGCCGCCGCACCCTTCACCGGCGATCCATCCGAGGCACCCGTCTTCATTGTCGGTATGCCGCGCTCAGGTTCCAGCCTGTTCGAACAGATCGCCGCCAGCCACACACAAGTGACCGGTGCCGGCGAATTTACCGGAATCGGCGATATCGCCAGGCGCCTAGGGCCCTTGCCTGGAACCTGGAAGCAAGCCGACATCCTCGCGGGCGCGCAAAAATATCTCGACGGTGCCGCGGCGAAAGCGGGCCGCGCCGCGCGGATCATCGACAAAATGCCCGATAATATTTTTCACCTTGGGCTGGTCGCGGCGCTGTTTCCAAATGCGCGGGTGATCTTCTGCGACCGGGATCAGGCAGATATTTGCCTGTCGTGCTTTTTCCAGAATTTTTCAGCACCGCTTGCGTTTGACACCGACCTGGAAGACGCCGCGCATCGCTGCGCCGAGACCGCGCGCCTGGCAAAACACTGGCAGACAGTGTTGCCGTTACGCAACATGACGATGTGTTATGAAGAGGTGGTTGAAAATCTGCCGGCGCAGGCGCGCCGGCTGGTCGCGTTTTTAGGGCTGGAATGGGACGAGGCATGCCTGTCGTTTCACCGCGCCGCGCGGCCGGTCCGCACCGCGAGTTGGGCGCAGGTTCGCCAGCCTATTTATCACGACGCGATCGGAAAATGGCGCCGTTACGCGCAATTTCTCCCCGCTTCCTGGCGCCCCCCCGTTGCGGTGTAATTCATGCGGTGTCAACCGGATCTCGGTTTTACATTGCAGCCGCAATTGAGCATGA
>PLFB01000110.1 GCA_003137135.1 Acetobacteraceae bacterium | reverse complement strand
CGCAGCACCGGGCGGGCGAAATAGTGCGGGGCTTTTTTGCCGTTGACGGTGATTTCGCCTTTGCCGGGCTTGATCCAGACGCGGGCGACGGCGTTTTTGCGGCGGCCGGTGGCGTAGGAACGGCCTTGCGCGTCGCGCTTGGGCTCGCGTTTTGGCGCGGCTTCAGGGGCGGCCACGGCGGTGGGCAGGTTTTTGAGGGCGGCGAAACTTTCGGACATTTTTTTACGCTCTCCGGTTCTTGGCGTTCAGCGCGCCGACGTCGAGGGGTTTGGGCTGCTGGGCCTGGTGCGGGTGCGAGGGGCCGGCATAGACGTGCAGGTTTTTCATTTGTGCCCGTTGCAGCGGGCCGCGGGTGATCATGCGCTCCACGGCTTTTTCGACGACGCGCTGCGGGTGGGCGGAGGCCAGGCGGTCCTTGATGGAGCGGCCCTTGATGCCGCCGGGGTAGCCGGTGTGGTAGTAGAGGATGGATTGTTCGGCTTTTTTGCCCGTCAGTTTCACTTTTTCGGCGTTCACGACGATGATGTTGTCGCCGCAATCGACGTGCGGGGTGAACTGGGGTTTGTGTTTGCCGCGCAGGCGCGTGGCGATGACGACGGCGAGGCGGCCGAGGATGAGGCCATCGGCGTCGATCAGCAGCCAGTCTTTTTTGACATCCGCCGGCTTCAGCGAGATTGTGGTTTTCATCTGGGTGTCCTTGAGTTCGTGGCGGGTGTTTCGGGTTTTTACCTCGCGAAGTCAAGGGATGGAAGCTGTGGTATTATATTACCACATGGGCGGCGCCGGTTTCTTGCAGGGATTTTTCGAGGGTTTCGGCGGGGCGCCAGGCGAGGGCGAGGGCGGCGGAAGGGGCGGCGATGAAATTGCCGGCAAAACTCTCGAACAAGGCGGGACGGCGGGCGAGGCGGGCGGCGAGCGCGAGGGCGGCTGGGGGAAAGGGCACCAGGAGCGGAATTGTCTTCATGCCGGCGGCGAGGGCGCGGATGAGGGCGGGGGTGGATATGGATTCCGGGTGGGCAGCGAGAATGGTTTTTTGGGGGGATTCGGCGCGCAGGACGGCGAGGACGAGGCGGGCCAGGTCGTCCGCGGCGATGAAGGTGCGGCGATTGCCGATGCTGTCGAACGGGAGGGGGGCGTGAAGTGCCAAAAGTTTGATGAGGAGTTGCAGATTGCCGGGGCAGTGCGGGCCGATGACGGCGACGGGGCGGATGATGGTGAGACCGGGGCCGAAAATGGCGGCCACTTCTTGCTCGGCTTGCAGTTTGCTGGCGGCGTAGGCGTCCATGGGGTTGGCGGGCGTGGTGTCGGTGACGAGGCAGTCGTGGACGCGGCCGTGGATGTGGGCGGTGGAGATGAGGATGAATTTTTTCACGCCGGCGGTCTTTGCTGCGCGGGCCAGGTTTGTTGGCGCCTCGATGTTGGCGGCGCGCCAGGTTTCGGGCGGTACACCGCGTCGGTGGCCGAGGCCGGCGGCGTGGATGACGGCGGTGGCGCCGGAGAGGTCGGGGGCCGTTGTGGATAGATCGCCGGTGACGACCGGCATCACGCCCGGCGGCAGGGGCGCGGGATGGCGGAGGCCGCCATGGACGGGCAGGCCGGCGGCGGCGAGTTCGCGCAGGATGGCGCCGCCGATATAGCCGGTGGCGCCGGAGACGAAGGTATATGGGTCAGATTTTGGGGGCATAGCGGCGCACTATGGAGACTAAATTCCGCCGTTCGGCTTAGGTGATGAGCGCCTTGCCGAGTAAGGTCACGAGGATGACCAGGGAGAAACCGACCATCCATTTTAAGAGGTTGGAATCGGTCTGCAGGCTCGATATATCGCCGCGAATTTCCTTTATATCATTTTCAATGGTGGCGATTGACGTGTCGATTTTGGACGTGCGTTCGCCGTCTGGGTTGTGCAGAGCGGCAGCCGCGCGCATCGCTACCTCCGGTGTGACCCCAAAGGATTGAAACGCTTCGACAACTTCGATTTCAAGCGTGCTCATGTTCGTTGTTAATTAGGCCGATTTGGGATGGGCGGCAAACCATTTCCATTCGCGGCGGTCTATCTGCCCATCGCGGCGGTCATGAAGCGGCGTTTTAGGCGGGGCATGCGGTTGACGGCGGCGAGGCCAAAATCGCGGGCCAGGCGGATGGCGGGGTTGTCGGTGGAAAACAGGCGGTCGAGGCTGTCGGTGGCGGCCAGCATCGCCAGGTTGGCGGGGCGTCGGGCGGCCTGGTAGGCGGCCAACAAGGACGCGCTGCCGGGATCCGTGGCGGTGTCGATCAGGGCGGCGAGCGCGATGGCGTCCCGGAAACCGAGGTTGAGGCCCTGGCCGGCGATGGGGTGGATGCCGTGCGCCGCATCGCCCACCAAAGCCAAGCGCGTGGAATAATAGCGGGCGGCGTGCATCGCGGAGAGCTTGTAGGTCCAGCGCCGGCCGATCAGGGTGATGGCGCCGAGATGCGGGCCGAGGCGCTTAAAAACTTCGGCGGTGAAGGCGGCGGTGCCGAGCTGGGCGAGGCGGGCGGCGATGGCGGTGTGGTCCGTGAAGACGATGGCGGAGAGGTGTTCGTGCTCATCGTTGGCGCTCATGGGCAGCTGCGCGAATGGGCCGCCGGGTAGAAAATGTTCCAGGGCGACGCCGCGATGCGGTTTTTCGTGCGCGATGGCGCAGACCACGGCGGACTGGCGGTACGGGATTCGGGTGACGGGAATGCCGGCCTGGGCGCGCAAAAAACTGTCGCGGCCGTCAGCGGCGATGACGAGTTTGGCGCTCAGGACCGGGCCGTTGGTGACGCTGATGCCGGCCGCGTCCTGGCCACGGGAGACGCTGACTTCGGCGGGTGCCAACAGGGTGATGCCGGGGTGGCCGTGGAGCTTGCGGTTGAGCGCGATTCTGAGCGCGCGCGCCTCAATGATCCAGCCGAATGGGTCGCTGCCGACCGCACGGTGGTCGAACTGCAATTTTAGCGGCGAGGGCGGGCGGCCGACGCGGCCGTCGGTGACGTCGATGTCGGTGATGGGGCAGGGAGGATAGGGCAGCGCGTCCCAAAGGCCGGCCTCGGCCAGCAATTTCTGGCTGCCGGCGGCGATGGCGTAGGCGCGGCCGTCGAAATCGGGATGTTCCATGGGCGGNNCCGTTTGAGAAACAATTATTCCTCAGACGCAAAAACAGGTTTTTGCAGGCTGCGCGCCAAGCGGTCAGCGAATCGGTCATGCTCAAATTCTGTCCAGTTTTCCGCCTGCCATTTGGGCATCGTCGTTTCGATGCCCGTGAAATGGGCCAACGCACCCGCAGCATAAGGATTGCATAAATTTTGGCACAAAAGGTGCAAGGAGAGACACGAAAGTTACGCCAGCGAGAGCGCGCGGGCTTTTCATGTGCAACTTACACGNNTTGGCTCGATACAGGCGATAACGCCTGGCAGCTCACGGCGGCGACCTTCGTCGGCCTGCAGAGCGTGCCGGGCCTGGTGGTGCTGTATGGTGGCATCGTCAAGAAGAAATGGGCGATCAATTCCGCCTTCATGGCGTTTTATGCGTTCGCCGCCGTGCTGATCGTGTGGGTGCTGTGGGCCTACAATATGTCGTTCGGCAAACCCTGGCTGACCATGCCCATCATCGGCGGCGGCAATCAGTTTTTAGGGCATCCCGGACAAATCACTTCCGCTTGGAACGAAACCAAGGAAGCGGTGATCCCCGCCGCCGCCGGCGGCATGCCACCGATCGGCTTCCCGATGGCGACCATGGTGTTCTTCCAGTTCGTGTTCGCGGCGATCACGGTCATCATTCTGCAGGGCTCCATCCTGGGACGCATGAACTTCAAGGCCTGGATGATCTTCGTGCCGATCTGGATGACCATCGTGTACCCGATCGGCGCGTTTTCGCTGTGGGCCGGCGGCTGGCTGGGATCGATGGGCGTGGTGGACTATTCGGGTGGTTACGTCATTCACTTGACCGCCGCCGCCTCCGGCTTCACCGCCGCCGCCGTGATCGGGCCGCGCATGGCGCGCGACCGCGAAAACTTCCAGCCGAACTCGCTGCTAATCACCATGGTCGGCGCCGGCATCCTGTGGCTGGGCTGGGATGGGTTCAACGGTGGTGACCCGTATTTCGCCAACGCCGACGCCGGTGCGGCGGTGCTGAACACCAACATCGCGACCGCGGCGGCGCTGCTGTCCTGGACCGTGCTGGACGTGTTCGCCTACGGCAAGCCCTCGGTGCTGGGCGCGGTGAACGGCATGATCGCGGGTCTGGTCGCGATCACCCCGGCGGCCGGCTACATCAACGGCGCCGAGGCGATTGTGCTCGGCATCGTCGCCGGCATCATCCCCTGGATGAGCTGGAACTGGCTGGGCAAGACCTGGCTGTTCCGCAAGGTGGACGACACTCTGGGCGTGTTTCACACGCACGGCGTGGCGGCGGTGGTCGGCGGCATCGGGACCGGTATTCTGGCCGATCCTGGGATGATCGAATACTACGCGACGGGCAAGGATAGCGCGGTGAGCGTGACCGGCGCGTTGTTCGGCAACGCGCATCAGGTGCTGCTGCAGTTCTACGGTGCCGCATTCATCATCGTCATCAACGTGATCGGCACGACCATCATCCTGAAGCTGATCGGGCTGTTCGTGAAACTGCGGTTCGACGAGGAAACCCTGATGATCGGCGACGACGCGGTGCATGGCGAGGAAGCCTACGCGATCTATGCCGATGGCCAGAAAATCCCGGTGATGGGCGACTAAGCGCCTTGGCTCAGGCCTGAACGGCGAAACCCCAGCCTGGCGACGGGCTGGGGTTTTGCTTTTGTGGCGCGGCATGGCGGCATTGTGAACTTTCAGCAGGAATGTTGATACGCGGCCTTGCGCCGATCATATTTAGGTTTCCGAAACTGATAGGAGATCGATATGAGAATTTTGGCACGCGGCGTTTTGCTGGCGATGGTGATGGCGGGGGGCGCCGGGCCGGCGCTGGCGCAAACGGCGTCGGCGGCGAGCGAGATGAACGGCGCCACGACCGGCCTGGGTGAGTCGCACCGCTTTGCCAGCGCGGCGGCGGCGACGGCGCACTGCCCGGGCGATACGGTGGTGTGGGGCTCGAGCAAGGGGCTGCACTACCGGATGCCGGGGACGCCGGGCTACGGCACCACCAAGGGTGGGTTTTACGCCTGCAAGATGGAGGCGGATGACGCGGGGTTCAGCCCAGTACAGTAGGGAAGTAAGGATTTACTTTTTTTGAAAAAAAAGTAAGTCGTCCGCGACTGCGGCAAAAAAACCTTTGCGGGCGGGTTGGGGCTAATCCGGTGTCTCTTCATCGCCCCTGACGGCCGCGATGAAGAGACACCGGACTAGCCCCAACCCGCCCGCAAAAGTTTTTTGCGCGCTTTTTTTCAAAAAAGCGCTGCTTGCTTGTTTTCCGGTAGTCGGGCTGTATCCCCCGCATGCGCATCCTAGTCGTAGGCGCCGGCGGCGTTGGGGGGTATTTTGGCGGCCGGCTGGTGCAAGCCGGCGCTGACGTCACGTTTTTGGTACGGCCGGCGCGGGCGGCGCGGCTGGCGGCTGCTGGGCTATTGATTGCCAGCCCGCTTGGCGATTTTCATGAGCCGCGGCCGCGCCTGGTCGAGGCGGCGGCGCTGAGGAGCCAAAAATTCGACCTGGTGCTGCTGAGTTGCAAGGCATACGACCTGGCGGAGGCGATGGCGGGCTTTGCGCCGGCGGTGGCGGACGGCACGCTGGTTTTGCCGCTGCTGAACGGCCTGGCGCATCTAGACGCGCTGGACGCCCGGTTTGGCGCTGAGCGCGTGCTGGGCGGGCAATGCGTGATTTCCGCGACGCTCGATCCGCAGGGCCGGATTCTGCACCTCAATGACGCCGATATTCTGACTTTTGGCGCGCGGTTTGCCAGCCAGCGGGGGCGGGCGGAGGCGATTGCCGCCGGTTTTGCGGCGGCCCGTTTCGTGACGCAGCTCAGCCCGGCGATCATGCAGGAGATGTGGGAGAAATGGGTGTTTATCGCCTCGCTGGCCGGAATTACGTGCCTGCTGCGGGCCAGTATCGGCGACATCGTGGCGGCCGGCGGCGGTGGACTGGCGCTCAGCCTGCTGGGCGAGTGTTCGGCGATCGCGGCCGGCCATGGTTACGCGCCGCGGGCGGCGGCGCTTTTACGCATGCGCGCGACGCTGGCGGCGCCCGGCTCCAAATTGAAAGCCTCGATGCTGCGCGATATCGAGGCTTCGGCGCGGATTGAGGCGGATCACGTGATCGGCGACATGCTGCGGCGGCGTCCGCCGGAGGATGTCGCGCCGGTGCTCGACATCGTTGCCGTGCATCTGCGGGCCTATGAGCTGGCGCGGCAAAACGGCGGCTGAGTTTTTTGAAAGTTGGCTCCCGAAGTTGGACTCGAACCAACGACCGAGCGATTAACAGTCGCTTGCTCTACCAGCTGAGCTATTCGGGAATCGTGTGCGGGCTATAGCCAAGGCTGGGCGGGGGTGCAACCCGGTTGCGGGCCTGGTTTGGTTGATTTCCCGGCTGGCGGCGGTTACACAAGGTGGTGCGCGGGCGTGGTGGAACTGGTAGACGCGCCGGACTCAAAATCCGGTTCTGGTGACAGAGTGTCGGTTCGATTCCGACCGCCCGCACCATTCGGCCGGCTGATCCGCCGCCCGGCCTGCCGCCGCGCGCCGCGCTGCCGGGCTGCCGGGCTGCCGGGCCGCCGGGGGCCTCGTGAATTAATAAAATCCGCCCTATGCACGCCGCTTGTATTACATTACAGTATATTCATGTTTGCTTCGAATCGACGGAGTCTGGTGGCACAAGGTGAACCAGGAAGGAGTGGGCGATGCTGAGGGACAAGGCGGCGCGTATCTGGTGCTGGTCGGTGGCCGGCATGTGGCGAATCACCCAGCCTGGCGACCGGCGCGCCGTGACGGCGATCGAGTACGCCATCATCGCCGGTGTTCTGGCGGCGGTGATCGTGGTCAGCGTGACGGCGATCGGGCCGGAACTTTCGAATACTTTTAACAAGGCCGCGACGCCGCTCTGAGGCGGTGGCGGCGCCCGTCGGCGACCTCGCCGGCCGGGTTTTTCGCGCCGGCCGGCGCGCCGGCCGGTGGCGGCTTGCCGCCCCCGTTGTGGTTGTTTTAATGGTTTTCAAGGGTTATCGAGCGAGCCGGAATGCCGGCTAAGCCGATGATAAAATGAACTTTTTGTAATTTAAAGAGCGCAATTTCTGCGCTAGTGTTATCATCCAGGCTGTGTCATTCTCTGTTAAAATAATTTTTAATAAATTTTTTCTTAATTTTGAGATCAATTCCTCTATAAATCGTCTTTTTAAACAAAAACAGGAATTTTTGTTGAAAAAGCATCGCTTAGTTGGGTCAAAATAACAATTTTGTAATTTTTCTCATTATATCCACTTTTATTTGCAGGATCATGGCGGAAATCTTACAGGAATGAAAAAAAACTTTGAAAAACCCTATACAACGTTTGACAAAATGCCCTATTTTCCGTGTATTACGTCTCAGCCCTCAACCGGGTTGGTGAACGTAGGAAGATGAACTACTTTTAACGTCACGCTTCCAATGCTAGAGACACAAACCACTTCGTTGCTTAAAGTTAATCAGAAGGAACTGAACCATGCTCGTGAACTACATCCGTACCGCCTTGGCTCTGAAGACCGACAAGCGCGCCGTGACCGCCATTGAATACGCTCTGATCGCCGCCCTGATCGCCGTCGTGATCATCGGCGCCGTGACCAGCCTTGGCACCGGCGTTTCCAGCACCTTCAACAAGGTTGCCTCGGAACTCTAAGTTCCGAGACCCGGCTTGAAGCCTGATGGACAGCGCCCGGTGGAGCCATGCCGCCGGGCGCTGTTATTATTACACAGAATTTATGCTTGCATGATGGACGGATATACTAAACAAACGTAACTGTTGAATTGATAAAGCTTTGTTAATTCAGAGTTCTTGTTTGAAAGGAGTGGGAGCCGCCAGCCTCGTGACAGTCATTTGTGGCATTTTGGCAATCGCTTTGCTGCTCTACGCGGCCCTGCATGATCTGGCAGCCCGCACGGTGCCGAACTGGCTGCCGCTCTGCGTGCTCGCACTGGGCATCGTCGCCCGCCTGATGGACCATACGCTGGAGACCGGCCTGATCATCGCCGCCGCGACCTTCGCGGTGCTGTTCGCGATCTGGGTGCTCGGCTACATGGGCGGCGGCGACGTCAAATTATGGGCGGCGACCGCGCTGCTGATCCCGCCGCAATTGCGGCCGGAACTGAATTTCTTCCTGCTGGTATTCGTGCTCGGCGGCCTGCTCGGCCTGATCTATCTGGCGATGTGGCCGCTGCTGCGCCGCCGGCTGGTCCGCCGGCGCCGCGCCGCGCTGGCCGGCGTGCCGATGCCGCCGGCGCCGCCGCGCGGCCTGCTGCGCCGGGCGCTGCGCGCCGAAGCCTGGCGCATCGGCAGGCGCGGCCCGCTGCCCTATGCCTGCGCCATCGCGGCCGGCGCGATCATGTCTCTCCTGCCCGTCTTTCCACAGCTCTAGGGTCTTAAAATGGTACTCCGTCTGGCTTTGTTTCTGCTCCTGGTCGTGGCCCTGATCGCCGTTTCGGTGTTCGGCTACTCGGTGCTCAACCAGCACGGACCCTCCGAGCAGGCGGCGGCGCCGCAGACCGAGCAGGTGCTGGTCGCGGCCGGGCTGCTCAATGCCGGCGCGCTGCTGCAGCCGGGTGACATCGCCTCCGCCCCGGTCGCGGTCGATCAGTTGCCGAGCGGCGCCAGCCTGGACACGCCGGCCAACCGCTCGGCCCTGATCGGCTCGATGATCCGCTCGCCGATCAGCCCGGGCGCGCCGATTTTGGACAGCGCCGTGATCCATCCGGGCGATCACGGGTTTTTGGCGGCGGTGCTGGCGCCGGGGATGGTGGCGACCACGGTCGGCGTGGACGCGGTCTCGGGTGCCGCGGGTTTGATCTGGCCGGGCGACCACGTGGACGTGCTGCTGACGCAGACGCTGGATGATCCCTCGGTACCGATCGGACAACGCATCGCGGCCGAACTGGTGCTGCGCGATGTGCGGGTGATCGCGACCGGGCAGCAACTGGTGCAGGGCGCGGTGACGGCCAACGGCCAGACGCCGGCGCCGGCGGCGACCACGGTGACGCTGGAGGTGACGCCGTCGGAGGCGCAGCGCGTCGCGGTGGCGACCCGGCTCGGCCCGCTCTCGCTCGAGGTCAATTCGGCCGAGGCGCAGCCGGTCACGGCGCAATCCGCGGCGCAGGAGGCGGCGGGCAGCCAGCCGGTCTGGGCGGACCAAGTCTCGCCGGCGCTGCAGAACACCCATGCCGGCCCGGGTAACGCGACCGTCCATGTTTTTTCGGGTTCGGACAATTCGGAGGATTACAAATTCTAATGAAATCTTTGCCCCCTCCCCCCCTCCCCGGACCATGGTTGTTCGCGCGAGCCGGCGCGGGTTCGAAGCAACGGCTGTTCGGCGCCTCCAGCGCCGCGGCGTTGTTTCAAAAACGCCGCTCCGTCATGCTGCTCTGGGCCGCCGCCGTGGCGCTGACGCTGTCGGCCCCGGCCGCCTTCGCGCAGGACGCGACCGATGACACCACGCCGCCGGCGTCCACCGCGCCGCCGCCGAAACCGCTGGTCAGCGGCATCGGCGTGGCGATGGGCAGCGGCAAGATCATCACGCTGCCGCACCCGGCCGCCAGCATTTTCGCGGCCGACCCGTCGGTGGTGGAGGTTCGCCCCGCCAGCCCGACCTCGCTGTTCGTGTTCGGCAAGGGCATCGGCGCCACCACCATCATCGCCACCGATTCCAACGGCAACACGGTGGCGGAATATTCCGTCACCGTCGGCCCCTCGGCCTTCGCCAGCGAGCGGATCGGCGCCGCCGCGCGGATCACCGCGCCGGGCTCCTCGGTGAGCGCCGACGCCGAGCCTGGCGGCATCGTGGTGCGCGGCACCGTGAACACGCCGGAGGAAGCCGAGAACGTCATGAACCAGGCGAAAGTCGCCTCGCCGACCGGCACCGTCATCAACAATCTCACGGTCGCCGAGCCGATCCAGGTCGAGCTGAAGGTCCGCATCGCCTATATGTCGCGCCAGGTGACGGACCAGCTCGGCATCGACTGGGGGTCGGTGACCAGCGGCGGCTTCACCATCGGCAAGTTCGCGCTCGCCGGCGCCACCGGCACCGCCGCGCCGACGATTTCCGGCACCTCGCCCGGCGCGCTCGGTGTCACTTTTCCGGGCGGCACGTTCGAGGGCGTGATCGACGCGCTGGCGACCGACAACCTGGCGCATATCGTGGCCGAGCCGACGCTGACGACGCTCTCGGGCACGCAGGCCAATTTCATCGTCGGTGGGCAGTTTCCGGTGCCGGTCGCAAGCTCCCCCAACGCCACCACCGGCATCACCACGGTGACCGTTGAATTCAAGAATTACGGCGTGCAGCTCAGCTTTACGCCGACCGTGTTCTCCGACGGGCGGATTTCGCTGGCGGTGGCGCCGCAGCTCAGCCAGATCACCTCCGCCAACTCGTTCACCTCCGCGGTCTCCGGCACCGGCACCGCGCTGGTGATCCCGGGCCTGGACGTGCAGGCCGCCTCCTCCACCGTCATTCTGGGCAGCGGCCAGGGCATGGCGATCGCCGGGCTGCTGGAGGACAATACCAACGAGACCGATAACGCGGTGCCGGGCCTGGGCGAAATTCCGGTGCTGGGCGCGCTGTTCCGCGGCGATTCCTATACCCGCCAGCAGCAGGAGCTGGTGATCACGGTCACACCCTATCTGGTGAATCCGGTGAGCAATCCGGGGCTGCTGCCGCAGCCCGATGACGGCTGGACGCCGCCGAACGATCTGCAACGGCTGCTGCTGCTGCGCGATAGCGGCACCGTCGCGGCGGGCACCTCGATCCCTGGCGATGCCGGGTTTATGGTGCAATAATGCAAAGGGGAATTTTCGCCATGCGCCATCTGGGTTTTGCCGTGATCGCCGCGATGTGTCTGGGACTGGCCGGCTGCTATCCGGAACCGTTCCAGAACCCGGGAGACTGGGCGCCGACCGGGGCGGCGAAAGAGGATCTCGCCATGCAGGCGGCCGATAAGGACGATCTGCTGGCCGGGCGCAGCGAGCCGGGCGGCCAGGGTGTGGCCGCCGCCGCCGGCGTCGATGCCGCGATTGGCGGCGCCGCCGGCACCGCCGCCGGATTGCAAAAGGCGCCGGCGGCGATCAGCTTTACCTCCGGTACCGGAGATTGATAGTTTTTATGCGGGACCGGCACACATTTGAGATGAGAAAGACGGCATGATGAACCAGGATTCTTCCCGCGGCGCCGTCGGCGCGATAGGGCGGCCGGACCGGCTGACGGTACTGGCGTTTTTGTCGGATTCGCAGACCGAACAGGTGGTGCGCGACGGCCTCGGCGACATCGTCGCCAACGGCATGGATATCCGCCGCGGCACGGTCCGCACCGCGATCAACGCGATGGCGAAACTGCAGACGCCGGAAGTGCTGATCGTCGATATTTCGGGCGAGGACCAGCCGCTGCACGCGCTCGGCGAGCTCTCCGACGTGGTCGAGCCGGGCGTGCGCGTGCTGGTGATCGGTGATACCGACGACGTGGATTTTTATCGCCACATCACGCGCGGCATGGGCGTGATGGAGTATATCTTTAAGCCGATCACGCGCGAGGCGGTGGCGCGGCATTTTGCGCCGCTGATCACGCGCAAGGCGGTCGGCGCGGACGCCGCGCGCGGCGGCCGCGTGGTCGCCATCATGGGTGCCCGCGGCGGCGTCGGCGCCACCACCATCGCCGGCAACCTGGCCTGGTATCTCGGCGTGATCGCCAAGCGGCATACCGTGTTTCTGGAATCGGACCTGCATATGGGCTCCGGGGCGCTGCTGCTGGGCGGCAAGACCGGACCCGGGCTGCGCATGGCGCTGGAAACGCCGGACCGGATCGACCCACTCTTCGTGGAACGCGCAGCACAACCGGTGGCCGAACGGCTGCACGTGCTGGCCTCGGAGGAAAAACTGCACGAGCCGCTGCAATACGCCAAGGGTGCTGCGCAACGGCTGATCGAAACGCTGCGCGTGCGCTACAATTTCATCATCATGGACGTGCCGTTCCTGCCGATGCCGGCGAACCGCGAACTATTGGAATACGCGCATCACCGCGTCATCATCATGGACCCGTCGCTGGCTTCGGTGCGCGATACGCTGCGGCTGCTGGGCGTGCCCAATGGCCCGTGGCAGCCGCAGAGCCCGACCATCCTGCTCAACCGCCAGGGCCGCCCCGGCGGGCTGACGCGCAAGCAGATCGAGGACGCGTTGAAGGTGAAGATCGACGTGGTGATCCCGGATATGCCCAAACAGCTGAACGAGAGCGCCAGCTTCGGCGAGCCGGCGGTGACGCAGCGCGGCCCGCTGCGGCAGGCGATCATCGACCTGTCGCGCGAAGTCGGTTTCGCGGGCGGGCGCGACGAGCAGTCGGTCAGCCTTGCCAGCGCCTCGCCCGTGACAGGATTGTTCAAGAAAATGATCCCACAACGCACCTGACAGGTTTACCATGAGCGATTCCAACATGCCGGTGTTCGGCCGCCGCCGCGCCGAGACGATGGATCTGATGACGACCACGCCGCTGCCGGTGACACCGGTGAATCTCGGGCCGGTTTCGACCAATCCGAGCGGCAGCCGGGCCGCGCAGGACCGCTCCACCGCCGCCATCGTCGCCGCCGCCGCCAACGCCGCCGCCGTCAACACGCGCGCCGATATCGCGGAACTGCGGGCTTTGTGCCTGGCGAAAATGGACGCGACCGCGGTCGCCTCGCTGCAGCCGGAACGGCTGCTGATCGAGGTCGAGCGGCTGATTTCAGATCTCGCGACCGAGCGGCGCGTGCAGATGAACGGGCGCGAGCAGCGCCAGCTCGCCACCGAACTGGTGGACGACATGCTCGGCCTGGGGCCGCTGGAGCCGCTGCTGCTGGACGAATCCATCAACGACATCATGGTCAACGGCCCGGAAAAATGTTTTGTCGAGCGCGGCGGCAAGCTGATCCAGGTGCCGGTGCGGTTCCGCGACTGGCAGCACCTCACCAATATCTGCCAGCGCATCGCGGCCTCGGTCGGCCGGCGTGTCGATGAAGCCAGCCCGATGGTCGATGCGCGTTTGAAAGACGGTTCGCGCGTCAATATCATTCTGCCGCCGCTCTCGCTCGACGGCCCCGCCATCTCGATCCGTAAATTTTCCAAAAAGCCGATCGATTTCGAGAAGCTGATCGGGTTCGGCACGCTGACGCCGCCGATTGCGCGCATCCTGGAAATCGCCGCGCGCTGCCGGCTGAACATCATCGTTTCGGGCGGCACCGGCTCGGGCAAGACCACCATGATGAACGCGATGAGCCGGTTCATCGACCCGGCCGAGCGCGTGGTGACGGTGGAAGATGCGGCCGAATTGCAACTGCAGCAGCCGCACGTGGTGCGCCTCGAAACCCGGCCGGCCAGCCTGGAAGGCAAAGGCGAGGTCAACGCGCGCGATCTGGTCAAAAACGCGCTGCGTATGCGGCCCGACCGCATCATCATCGGTGAGGTGCGCGGCGCCGAGGCATTCGACATGCTGCAGGCGATGAACACCGGCCATGACGGCTCGATGTCCACGATTCACGCCAACAACACGCGCGACGCCTTGGCTCGAATCGAGAACATGGTGCAGATGTCCTCCATGGGACTTTCGCCGAAAGCCATCCGCACGCAGGTCGTCGCCGCGGTCAATATCATTGTCCAGGTGGAACGCCAGCGCGACGGCGGCCGGCGCGTGACGCAGGTCACCGAGATCGCCGGCATCGAGGGCGAGACCCAGCTGCTGAACGATATTTTCAAATTCGAGGTCACCGGCGAGACCGCGACCGGCCGGCTGACCGGCCGCTACGAGGTCTCCCGCATCCGCTCGACCTTCAGCGAGCGCCTGCAATATTTCGGGCTGGATCGGGCCTGGGCGCACGCGCTCGAAGACATGAACGCATGATCACCGAACTCGCGATCCTGTTCGTCTTCATCGTCATCCTGGTGGTGCTGGCGGCGTATTCCTGGGCGACGCTGAACACCGCGATGAAGCGGCGCGAGAAATTCCAGCAGCGCGTGAGCGAGGCGGTGGCGCCGGTGGCGCGGCCGGCGAATTACATCGACGAACAGATCTCGCTCGCGAAAGTCGTCTCGCCGACCGAACAACTTTTGCAGCGCGCCGCCAACGTCGTCGGCGTCGATCTGCAGCAGGCGGAAACCTATCCGATCAAATGGTGGCTGGTGCCGGTGATCAGCTTTTTCATCACCTGGTTTTTCGTGTTTCTGGCGATCCACCCGCTGCACAAATACGCCGCCATCGTCTATCTGCTGGGCTTCACCATCGGCTGGCTGATGATCACGAAGTTTATTTTCTCGTGGCTCAACAACCGCCGCAACGCCGCTTTGCTGGAACAATTCCCGGACGCGCTCAGCACCATCGTGCGCTGCGTGCGGGTCGGCATCCCAATCGGCGAGGCGCTGCGCACGGTCGCGGCCGACGCGCCGGAACCCACACGGGCGGAATTTTTGATCATGGCCGACAAGGTGCAGATCGGCATTCCGCTCGACGTGATGCTGCGGGAACTCTCGCAGCGGATCAAACTGACGGAATACCAGTTTTTCGCGACCGCGCTGACGCTGCAATCGCGCTCCGGCGGCGGCATCACGCAGACGCTGGAGACGCTGGCCGATGTCATCCGCAAGCGCGTCGGCTTAAAACAGCGCGGCTACGCGCTGACCGCCGAGGCGCGCACCAGCGCGATGATTCTGGCGGTGCTGCCCTTCCTCGCCGGCGGCGCGATTTTCGTGATGCAGCGGCCGTATATCTCGCTGCTGTTCAACACCACCGGCGGCCAGGCCTGCCTGGGGGCGGCGGTCCTGATGCTGCTGACCGGGCTTGGCATCATCCAGTTCATGATCAGCAACGTGTTGAAGTAGCGCGATGTCGGCTGCCACGCTGCTTGGTATCATCCTGGTCCTGTTCGTGGTGGTCGCCGGTGTCGGCTATGCGCTGGTGATGGAACTGGGCCGGTCCTCGCGGTTGACGAACCGCCTGCAACTGGTCACCGGCCGCGCCGAGCAGCTCGAGGTGGACGACAAGCCGCCCGGCTCGGTCGCGCTGCAGGGCATCGCCGCACTCGGCATGCTGATCGCGCGCAGCGGCATTTTGTCGCGCAAGACGCTGGCGGAAATGACCGCGACGCTGGAGGCCGCGGGTTTCCGCGGCGGGCGCGGGCTCGGGCTGTTCATCGGCACGAAAATCCTGTGTTTCGTACTGGTGCCGATCCTGATCTACTTCGCGCTGCGCAACGTTTTCGCCAGCGAACTCGGCACCATCGTCAAAATCCTCGGCGGCGCGATTTTCGGCCTGCTGCTGCCGGAGATCGTCGCCACCAATATCCGTAAGCGCCACCTGCAGCAGGTCGAGGCCGGCGTGGCGGACGCGCTGGACATGCTGGTGATCTGCGCCGATGCCGGCCTGGCGCTGGAAGCCGGCTTGGCGCGCGTCGCGCAGGAACTCGGCGGACTGAATTCGGCGCTCGCGATGGAACTGACGCAGACCTCGCAGGAACTCTCGATCGGCGCGGATATGCGCCGGGCGATGGATTCGCTCGGCGCGCGCACCGGGCTGGCGCCGCTCAAGCGGCTGGCGACGACGCTGGCGCAATCCCTGCAGTTCGGCACGCCGCTGACCCAGGCGCTGCGCACGCTCTCGGCCGAATTGCGCCAGGAAGCGCTGGTGAAATTCGAGGAACGGGCGGGACGGCTGCCGACGCTGATGACCATCCCGATGATTCTGTTCATTTTGCCCTGCGTCTTTTTGGTCGTCGCGGGGCCGGCGATCATCAACGTGTTGAACACCCTGCACGGAATGAAGTGAAGCAAAAATTGCAATGAAAACCAAATTACTGCTGAGCCTGAGCCTGGCCGCCGTGCTTGCCGCCTGTACACCGCAGCCACCGCCCCAGATGGTTTCCAGCACGCCGGAGCCGGCGGAGCTGAATGTCGCTGACGCCGCGATCGCCGGCGGCGATCCGAGCATGGCGCTCTCGGTCAGCCAATCCGTGCTGAAGGATAATCCCGGCGACGTGGACGCTTTGGTGCATGAGGGCGACGCGTATTACGCGCTGAACCGCTGCCCGGACTCGGAAGCCGCCTATCAGCTCGCGCTGTCGCACGATCCGACCTCCGCCACGGCGGAAACCGGGCTTGGCCGTTGCCTGATCAAGACCGACCCGGCGGCGGCGGAGCAGGCGCTGGAGCTGGCGGTAAAGGACGATCCGGGCAACGCCGCGGCGCTGAACGATCTGGGCATCGCGCGTGATCTGCAGGGCAACTTCGCCGGCGCGGTCGATCCGTACCGCCGCGCGCTGCTGGCGGAACCGGGCATGACCGCGGCGGAGGTGAATCTGGGGCTGTCGCTGGCGCTCTCCGGCAACGGGCCGGAGGCGCTGCAATATCTTGGGCCGCTGGCGACCGGACCGGGCGCCAACGCGAAAACCCGCGAAGACTATGCCGCGGCGCTGGTCGCGGTCGGGCGCATCGGCGAGGCGCGCACGGTGCTCAGCATCGA
Organism: Acetobacteraceae bacterium; assembly: GCA_003137135.1. GTDB lineage: Bacteria > Pseudomonadota > Alphaproteobacteria > Acetobacterales > Acetobacteraceae > Acidocella. The sequence goes on along the minus strand of PLFB01000110.1, from coordinate 621 downwards.
CCTGCCGCCGGACCAGGTGAACGCCGCGATCGAGGGGTTCCAGGCCGTCATCGCCAATATCCAGCCGCCACTGGTGCAGCAGCCGCCACCGCCGCCGCCGCCGACCCAGGCGCAGGTGACGACGACCAGCGTGGAGACGACCACGATCACGCCGGCCGCGGCGCCCGCCGCGTCCAGCTCGCCCCCGGCCCCGCCCCCTGCGGCAGGCTCGCCGCCGCCCGCCCCGCACGCGCAAGCAGCGGCTGCGGGCGCACCGCCCGCGCCCGCTGCTGGCGGCGGCACATACGAGGTGCAGCTCGGCGCCCTCGCCTCGCAGGACAGCGCGCAATCCGAATGGGACAGCATGTCCGGCGCGATGCCGGCGCTGTTCGGCGACAAGCAGCCGGATATCGAATCCGCGACGGTGAACGGGCATGTGTATTACCGGCTGCGCACCGGCAGCTTTGATACCAAGGCCGACGCCGCGAAATTCTGCGGCGAGGTGTCGGCGGCGGGGCATGCCTGTACGCTGGCGGATTTTTAGGGAAGTAAGCAGTTACTTTTTTTGCAAAAAAAGTAACCAAAAAAACTCCTGATTCCCCCGGCTGTTGAGCGGCCATACTGTGGCCGCTCAACAGCCGG
>PLFB01000046.1 GCA_003137135.1 Acetobacteraceae bacterium | reverse complement strand
CGCCGACCTGCTGGCGCTGCTCGACGCGCTGGACCTGCCTTCGGTGGGGCTGGTGGCGCACGACATCGGCGCGATGATCGCGCAGCACCTTATTCGCTGCGCGCCGGGGCGGATTAAAAGATTTCTGGCGTTTGACTGCCCCTATCCCGGCATCGGCAAGCGCTGGATCGAGGGCGGGCAGATCAGGCGCTCCTGGTATATGTGGTTTCACCAGACCAAACTGGCGCTGGAACTGGTCGGTTTTTCGCGCGAGACCGTGGCGATCTATCTGCGCTACTGCCTGGTCGGGGGTGCCGCCAACAAGCACGCCTTCGACGATAATTTCGAGGCTTTTGTGGACAACATGATGGCGCCCGGCAATCTGCAGGGCGGCTTCAACTGGTACGTCTCCCACGCCCGCCCGGTGCCCGCACCCACCACGCCCATCACCATTCCCACCAAAATCCTGTGGCCGGAACGCGACGGCGTGTTTCCGGTGGCCTGGATGGACCGGCTCGGCGACTATTTCTCCAACCTGGACGCGAGCGTGTTTCCCGGCGCCGGGCATTTTCCGCACCAGGAAATGCCCGAAGCGGCGGCGGCGGAAATAACTGAATTCTTTCTGAAAACCGGTTCATGATACGGGTTGCGGGGTTGGGCACCCCGCCCATATCGCGTCTCACCACCAAACCAGTTACAATAACGGCCACGCCGTGACACGGAGATCAAATTGAACATACACACGCCCGCGTCGAAACTCGCCAAGTCCGGCGCCGGGGCCGAAAAACCCAGCCGCGCGGAAGCCGAGGCGGCGATCCGCACCATGCTGCGCTGGGCCGGCGAGGACCCGGAGCGCGAGGGCCTGCAAGACACCCCCGCCCGCGTCGTGCGCGCCTACGAAGAATTTTTCCGCGGCTACGCCGAAGACCCGGTCGCGCTGCTGGCCCGCACCTTCGAGGAAATCGAGGGCTATGACGAGATGGTCGTGCTGCGGGACATCCGGATCGAAAGCCATTGCGAGCACCACATGGTGCCGATCATCGGCCGCGCGCACGTCGCCTACCTGCCCAACACCCGCGTCGTCGGCATCAGCAAGCTCGCCCGCGTGGTGGACGCCTACGCGCATCGCTTCCAGATCCAGGAAAAACTNNGTGCTGCAGCCGCGCGGCGTGGCGGTGGTGATCGAAGCCAACCACCAATGCATGTCCACCCGCGGCGTCCATAAGCCCGGCGCCTCGATGGTCACCAGCCGCATGCTAGGCGCCTTCCGCGACGACCCATCCACGCGGCGCGAGTTTTTGGCGATGATCGCGCAGCGCAGCTGCACGAGCGAAGGATAGGAAAGCAAGAAGCGCTTTTTTNNTGCCGTTAATCGGCTCCAACGGAGCCGATTAACGGCAATCCCGGTCCCACCGCCCCCAGGAGCAAAAGTTTTTTGGTTACCCCGGGCGGGGCGCCTTTTTTTCAAAAAAAGTAACTGCTTTCCTATACTTTCTTCTCCTTGTGATACGTAAACGACGCGTTGATCATATCCAGCAAATGCTGCCCCGCGGACGAGGGCGGGTACTTCGCGCCGTCGCCGATGCAGGACTCCAAGCAGATGACGGGCGCGTCGAAATCCGGGTCGAAGAAGTAGGGCAGTGAGTAGCGTTCGCGGCCCGAAACGTTGATGACGCGGTGCAGGGTGGAGGTGAAAACGCCGTTGGTCCAGCGCTCCATCATGTCGCCGATGTTCACCACAAAACTATTTTGCACCGGCGGGGCGTCCACCCACACGCCGGATCTGGCGCGCACCTGCAGGCCGCCGGAATCGTCCTGCGCCAGCATCGTCAGGCAGCCATAGTCGGTATGCGCGCCGGCGCCGATCTGCGCTTCGGTGATGTGGCCCGATTGCGGGGGGTAGTGCAGGGGGCCGAGCGTGGTCATCGGCGTGTTCAGCCAGGCGTCGAAATAGGTTTCGGGGATTTCCAGCGCCAGCGCGAAGGCGTGCAGCAATTCGCGGCCCAGCGCCTCCATGGCGTCGTAATAGGTCTGCATCGTCTCCCGCCATCCCGGCAGGTTGCTGGGCCACTGGTTAGGGCCGTGCAGCGGCGTGCCGGCGGCGACCAGTGGATGGTCCAGCGCGAGATCGCGGCCGATTTTGATGCCTTCCTTGAAATCGCCGGCGGCTTTCTGTTTCGCCGGATCAAGATTTTCGCCGCCGACCGAGAACCAGCCGCGATGGCAGGCGGATTTTTCGATGGCAATTTCGGCCTTTTGTTCCGGCGGCAGCGCAAAGAACCGTTTGGCTTGGGCATAGACTTCGGCGATCAGCGCTGCGGGCACGCCGTGGCCGGTGACGTAGAAAAAGCCGATTCTCTTGGCCGCATCGCCAATTTTTCGCGCCACCGCAAGCCGTTCCGCCGGACCGCCATGCAAAAACGGACCAAAATCAATGACCGGAATGTCTTCGCGCGAAACCGGCGCGGCGAGGAGTTCTGGGGCTAGCAATAAATCGGGCATAGGCTCTAGATTACGCCAGAGAAAATTTGTTTTCCAGAGGGCAACACATTGGCCGGCTATCTGCTGGGTATCGATCTGGGCGCGGGGAGTCTGAAGGCGACGATCATCGATGCCGGCGGCCGCGTCGCCGGCGAGGCGAGCGCGCCGGTGACAACCAGGGTGCCGCATCCCGGCTGGGCGGAACAGGACCCGAATGAATGGTTCATGGCGCTGTGCGAAGCCGCCCCCGCCGCGCTGCGCCACGCGCGCATCACGGCTGACGCCATCGCCGGCATCGGCGTCTCCGCCGGCGCGCATATTCCGGTGCTGACGGANNCCTCGCTCAACCGGGTGAACCCGACCTGGACGCTGGCCATGCTGGCCTGGCTGCAGAAGCACGAACCTGCGGTGGTGGCGCAGACCGCGCGGCTGTTCCTGGCCAAAGACTATTTGCGATTTTGTCTGACCGGCACGTGGGAAACCGATTTTTCGGACGCCGTCGGCGCGCTGCTGGCCGATAACGCCACAAAGGGCTGGTCGCTCAAAATCTGCGGGCTGATCGGCTGGGATATCGGCACGCTGCCGCCGATCGTGGCCCCCACCGCCATTGCCGGGCGCGTCACCAAAACCGCCGCCGCGGGGACGGGGTTGAAAGCCGGCACGCCGGTGGTGTGCGGCTCCAACGACACCACGGTGGAGTTTTTCGGCGTGGGCGCGGATGCGCCAGGGATCGGCGCCGTCAAACTCGCCACCGCCGGCGTGCTGTTTTTGGCGACACAGGGGCCGAGCGTGAATCCGCCGATCTCCTGCTACCCGCACATCATGCCCGGGCTGTACTACACCGCGACGGGCACGAATTCCTGCGCCTCGGCGCATCGTTGGCTGCGCGACACGATGTTTGCCGCCGGCGGTTTTGCCGAAATGGATGCTTTGGCCGCCACGATCCCCGCCGGTTCGGATGGCCTGATTTTTCATCCCTATCTGCAGGGCGAGCGCGCGCCGTATTGGGACCCTCGGCTGCGCGCGGATTTTATCGGCCTCACCATCTCCCACACTCGCGCGCATTTTGCCCGCGCCCTGTACGAGGGCATCGCCTACTCGATCAACGATATTCTGGCCGCCGCGCGTGACCTCGGCCAGCAATACGGCACCATCCGCCTGATGGGCGGCGGCGCGCGAAGTGCTACGTGGCGGGAGATTATTGCGGACGTGACCGGGCTGACCGTCGAACTGATGGAAAACGGCGACGCCTCCTTCGGCGCCGCACTGATCGCCGGCATCGGCACCGGCATTTTCGCCTCCCCCGAAGACGCCATCGCGCGCTGCGTGCGGCGCGTCAGCATGTGCGCGCCGGATGCCAGAAAACACGAAAAATACGCGAAATTGTTTGAAATTTACAAGGATGCGCAGAAACTTCTAGCGCCGGTAAATCACCGATTAGAAGCAGAGCTGTTTTAAAAAGCCGGGTGGCGGCGACGACGCGGAAGCTGTGGAAGCAAAGCCTCTGCGCGAAATGGTTATCAGCCGGGCACCGGTGCAGATTGCTGCCATCAATCTTTCGGTCCCGGCCAATCTGCGTCGTCCGGCAGGTTCTCTCTGGTCGCGGGGTAGAGCGTGATGCCGCCAGGCAAGGTGATCGGGGCCGGAATTTTTGACGGCGTCGAAGCGGCCTGAGACGCTGTGCCCGATGCGGCGTCAGGGTAGCTGGTGTGCAGCGTGAAACTGCCGTTCGGACCGGATACGATGACCTGCGTCGTGGTGATCTCGCGAATCTTGAACGGGCCGATGAGCTGGCCCTTGGCCACGATCATCGGATTTCCGCCGTCCGGGACAAAAATCGCGTATCTGCCTGACCCTGTGACCACAATGCCGGATAATCTGGGGGGCTGAGGCACCGGCCGCGGTGCGGCGATGGCGGGGCGCCGTCCTGGGCTGAAGAGCGGCCTCGCCAGCAAGGCGGCGGCCGCGAAGCGCGGATTTGGCGCCGCCGTGATTATGATCCTGCCGGCTGGACGTTGCGCCGGGATGATCGCGATGCGCGGCGGCGAGATTGCAAGCTCCAACCCAAGTGCCACAAGCTCTAACGCCAGCACAGCGAGCAACGGGATACGAACCGGCAGATATAAATAAGCACGCGCCATGACGCGACGGTCTCATGCCTTGCACGGATAGGGAAGCCGTGGCCATGGCAGCGATTCGCAAAAGAAACTCACGTTCTTGCGTTGCACGCATTCGGCCATGGCGGCGGTCACGTTAAAATCGCGCCCGCGAAACCGATGTCTTGCAGTTCTCGCTAACCAGATCAATCGGAAATTGAAGTGAAGTCGCGGCGTCTCGCCCTCAGGTATGGGTCCGCTCGTCTTCATTCCATGGCGAGCCAAGCATCATCCGACACATTTTCACACTTCTGTTACCTCACGCAATTGTATGACTTTTTCGCGCCGGTCCGGACTAGCTATGTTCTGTCTCATGGGGCGACGGATGACCGTCGGCGGTATGGGTATGAAGCTAGAAACATCCAAACGGGATAGGAAATGCTTGCCATGAGCCCATCGAAGATTGCAGAGCGCGAGACGGAGTTTTTGGATACCGGCCGGCGCGGCCTGTTCCGGAATTTGGGGCTAGGCGCTGCTGGCGTGGCGGCCGGCGTGGCCGGGTTGCCGCTATTGGCGGCGCCCGCGCATGCGGCGGAGGACACCGACCGCGCGATTCTGAATTTTGCCCTCAATCTCGAATATCTCGAAGCAAATTTCTATTCGTTGGCGACCACGGGCGAGGCCTTGCCGCGGAAGTTGACGACTGGCGCGACGGTTGACGGCAAGGTGAGCGGCGGCGCCATGGTGCCATTCCAGAGCTCGACGATTCAGCAATATGCCCACAACATCTACGCCGATGAACGGGCGCATGTGGGTTTTCTGCGCGACGCGCTGGGCGCCGGGAACTATGTGGCGCAGCCGGAGATCGATCTGCAGGATAGCTTTACCACGCTGGCGGTGGCGGCCGGGTTGATCCAGCAAGGGCAGACGTTCAATCCGTTCGCCGATGAGACAAGTTTTCTGCTCGGTGCCTATATTTTTGAAGACGTCGGCGTGACCGCGTATCTCGGTGCGCTGAGTTCGATCACATACGGCGGCTATGTCACCGCCGCGGGCGGCATTTTGGCGGTCGAAGCCTATCATGCCGCAACGATCCGCGAATTGCTCGGCACCGCCGGCGCCGGCGTCGCGACGGATAAGATTTCGAGACTTCGCGCCCAATTATCGGGTGCCAATGATGACGAGGGCATTCTGCGGCCGAACCGTATGTTGAATATCGCGCCGACCGACACGAATGCGCTGGCATTCCCGCGCACGACGCAGCAGGTAATGAATATTGTTTACGGTGCGCAGAATGCGATGAGCGGGCTGTTTTATCCAAAGGGTATGGCAAGTCTCTAATGCAACCGCGCGAGTCTAACGTCATCCATTATCTCCCTAACAGGCCGTACTGTTGCAACAGCGAAAAGTAAATCGGACAGCCGGGAACCGTTCATCGCGAGATTCCCGCCATGCCGTCGCGCCGCCGGCATGGGTTATGGCGGGTAAAGATGGCTAAGTCTGGGCTNNTTTTTTTCAAAAAAAGTAACGGCTTACTTGTTAAAACTTAGGCGCCGCGAAAGCCGGCCGTTTCCATTGCGTCTTCCAGTCTTTTGTCGGCAGGCCGGCGTCCAGTTGCGAGAGTTCGCGGGCCATCAGGCGGCGAAGGTAGATCACGCCGTTGTCGGATGTGCCCAGCATTTCCTTGGAACGGTCCACGATGACGCCCTGGCTCACTTGCGCCGCGGTGTCCTCGATGATGACGAAAACCGGGTGGCTGACGTGGTCGGCCAGGCTGCTGCGGCCGGACAAAATGCTGCGGCCGACTTCGGCGGGGTCGGTGGCCTGGGCGCGGAGTTTTTTGACCTCGATGTCGTGCGCGATCAGGGTTTTGGCGTCCTCGCCGAATACCGGGATGATCTGGGTGATAAATGTTTTGTGCACGAAATCATCCACTGGGCAGTGCACCAGGTAGGTGTCGCGGAACGAGGGACCGATGCCGCGGCGGGAGAGTTCGTTGAAGGTGGGGATCATCAGGCGGATCGCGGCGGGCATGATGAAGACCGAGGAGAACGGCGCGCCGTCCGGAAAGGACATGGTGCGCACGACGCCGAAATCGGTTTCCTCATAGACGGTCGAGCGCATCAGGCTGGCGAAGAATTCGCTGCGGCCGGGGCCGGAGGTGGGGCCGTGCAGTTCGCCCATTTTGTGCGTCCAGGCGGCGTGGTAGATGTCCCAGTCGTTTTCCCAGCTCTGGAAATGGTTGCACTCAAAGAATTGTTCCTCGGCGATCACGACGCCGTCTTCCTCGAAGGCCGGGAAGGGCGGGAAGGCGGGTTCCGGCCCGTCGCCGGTATAGGCGAAGATCAGCCCTAAAAACTCCTTCACGCCGTAGGTTTTGATGTGCACATGGGCGTGGCTGCCGGGCTCGGCGGGGCGTTCGACACAGGCGCCGTCGGCACCGAATTTCCAGCCGTGGTAGAGGCAGCGGATGGCGTCGCCCTCGACATAGCCGACCGAAAGCTGGGTGCGGCGGTGCGGGCAGTGAAATTCGGTGAGGTGCAGATTGCCGGTCTCGCCCCGGTAAAGGGTGAAATTTTCGCTCATCAGCCGGATCGGCTTGGCGCGGCCGGGCGCGAGTTCGTTGGACACCGCGATGGGGTGCCAGAACTGGCGCAAATATTTGCCGCCGAGCGTGCCGGGCGCGGTTTCCGCAAACGCCTGATAAAAATCCTGCGGCGGCCGCGAACGTGCCTTGCGGTCGGGGGCGGTGAGAGTCTCGGACATTTTTACCTCCGTTTTGATTGACGAGATAATTAGCACGGAAGTGAAGTTGATTCCAGATTTATTAAAGCCAGGAAGAAGTTACTTTTTTGAAAAAAAGTAACCAAAAAACTTTTGATTCCCCCGGCCTTTGAGCGGCCACAGTATGGCCGCTCAACAGCATGGGGAATCAGGAGTTTTTTTGCTGCTTTTTTTGCAAGAAAAGCAGTTCTTGCTTACTCGGAATCATCAATCACATAGGCCGCGCTTATGCCGCCATCGATGGCGTAAGCCGCGCCGGTGATGTAGCTCGCCTCGTCGGAGGCCAGAAACGCCACTAGATTCGCGATTTCCTCGGGCTGGCCCAGGCGGCCCATCGGCATATAGGGGCGGCGCAAATTCCAGGCCGCGTCGTCCGCCATGAACGCCGTCACCAGCGATGTCGCCACCGGGCCGGGGCAGATCGCGTTGGCGCGCAGGCCGCGGCGCGCGTACATCACGGCGATTTCGCGCGTCATCGCCAGCACGCCGCCTTTCGCGGCGGTGTAGGCGATCTGCGGATAGGCCGAGCCGGTGAGCGCCACGACCGAGGCGTTGTTGACGAGCGCGCCTTTGCCGGCGGCGAGGAGGTGGGGCAGGCCGTATTTGCAGGCCAGAAAAACCGCCGTGAGGTTGACGGCGATGGTGGCGTCCCAGGCGGCGAGCGGGGTTTCGATCGGCCCGGTATCGTCGGCCAGCACGATGCCGGCATTGTTGAACAGGATGTCGATGCCGCCGAGCGCCGCGGCGCCGGCGGCGAACACCGCTTCGCAGGAATCCGGCCGGCTCAGATCGCCGATCGCGGTAACCGTCTGGCCGCCTGCCAAGGTGATCGCCTGCGCGGTGTCCTCCGCGGCGGCTTCCCGCACGTCCGCGCAGATCACCGCCGCCCCCTCGGCGGCGAATTTCAGCGCCGTGGCGCGGCCGATGCCGCCGCCGGCGCCGCTGACAAAAGCCCGTTTGCCGCTCAGACGCATGCGAGGATGTCGCGCAACTGGCCGGGCAGGTCCGGGGCGCCGGAAAACGCCAGCGCGAATGCGGCGGAGCCGACGGTGAACGCGTCACAGCCGGCCTCGCGCAACGCCGCGATACGAGCCGGGCTGTCCACCCCGCCCGCGCAGATCAATGTTTTGTCTGCGCCCAGGCCGCGCCGGGCGGCGCGCACCAGGTCCAGCGGCTCGGCCTCGGTGGCGCGGTAGGCCAGCAGATCGACCCCGGCGCACCCCAGCGCCGCATAGTCCCGGCAGTCGCCCTCGACATCCGCCGCGCCGCCGCCCAGCGCCGTCGGATGGCCGACCGGCCGGCCGGGAAACGGAAAATAGGCGATGCCGGTGCCGGCGAGAATCGCCAGTGTCTGCGCCACCAGCTTGCCGCCCAGCAGCCGGTCCACGCCGATCGCCACCGCCATGCGGGCCGATCGCAGCGCCGCCTCGTCGGTGGTGGCGACGACCTCGAGATAGCTGGTGGCCCCGGCGGCTTTGATGCGCCGGTTGAGCGCGCGCAACATCTCCGCGTCCGCGCCGATATCCTTGAAACCGATATGCGCCAGACCCAGCCCGGCGATGGCGTCCATCACGTCAAGACAGTCCGGCACCGTGGCGTCGTGCCGGGTGAGCATGAAAATGAAGTCCATCAGGCGGGCAAAATCGCACCGGCGGCGGCGCCGAAATGGCCACGATGCAGCGCCACGATATCCAGAAAATTGCCGAAAATCGTGGTCGCCGCGGCGTAGAGCGGTTGAAACCCGGCATGCACTTGCGCCTGGATCCCGGGCAGCGCGCCGGGGCCGAGCGCCTTCTCCAGCGCCGCCTCATAGGCCGGCAAACGGCCCCAGTCGACGGCACTCGTCTCGGTCAGTTCCAGATGGAATTGCAGCCCGTAGGCGTAGGCGCCGATCGCGAAGGCCTGCACCGCGCAGGCCTCGTTGCCGGCCAGCAGCCGCGCCGCCGGCGGCAGGGTTTTCACCTCCGCGCCGTGCCATTCAAAGCACGGGCAGGACGCGGGCACGTCCTCAAAAATCTTGTCCGGGATCACCGGCACCAGCTTCATGCCGATCTCCGGCATCGCCATCGGGCCGACCGCGCCGCCGGTCGCCGTCGCCAGCAATTGCGCGCCCAGGCAGATGCCGAGATACGGCTTTTGCGCCGCCACCCAGTCTTTGATGAACCGGATCTCGTCGGCGAGGTAGGGGAATCTGTCCGTCTCCCACACATCCTGCGGGCCGCCCAGCACCAGCAGCGCGTCGTAGCCGGCGGCTGCGGGGATCGGCTCGAACTCGTCAAGAATCACCTGGCGCATGGTGGCGCCACGGGCCCGCATCACGTCGGTGAAACTGCCGGGATGCTCGGTGCGGACGTGCTGGAAAACCAGGATGCGCATGCGCTTTCCTCAGATTTCGTGATGGCGGAAATTCATGGTCATAAACATACATTCTTAACAGGAAATCGCCAGGGGAGAAGCTTCTGCGGGCGAATTCGCGTTCCTGTTCATCTTTTAGAAAGATGTTTTTAGCCAAATGCTCAGTATTCGGCGTCCCGCATGCGCAGGATTCGGCGTCCCGCCCAAGCCGGGCGGGTGCTGCGTCCGCCGCTCAGGCAGCCGGGAAACAGCTCGTTTAGAGGGTGCAGTCGTGCAATTGTTGTCGCCGCGGATTAAAATTTCATGAACTGGCTGCTGCTGCATCTCGGCATGCTGCCGGACCTGTTTGGCCCGCACTGGCTGGACGTCGTGCTGGCCTTTGGCTCGGCCTCGCTCTGCCTGGTGATCTTCTTCGCCTTTTCGCTCTCAAAACTCTATCTGGCGCAGTTGCAGCGCGACAGCGAGGCGGCGCGGCTGTGGTCGCGGCGGCTGGCGGATGCCACGTTTGACGGGCTGCTGATCCACCGCAACGGCACGATTTTGGCGATGAACCGTGCTTTGGTGCGGCTGCTGGGGGTGCGCGAGCGCGAAATGCTGGGCCAGCCTTGTGCCGCTTTGGGGCCCGCGGAGGATGACGGCCGGCTGCGCGCCGAATTCGACGCGCCCGGCAACGGTGTCGGCGAATTCCGCCTGCTGCGCGCGGATAAGACGGAGCTGCACGTGGAGATGTTCAGCCAGCCGACCATGCATGACGGCGTGCCGGCGATGGTGACGGCGATCCGCGACGTCACCGCTTCGCGCGCCGACCACGCCCGCATGGAGCGGCTGCTGCATTATGACAGCCTGACCAATCTAGCGAACCGAAAATTTTTTCTGGAAAAACTGCGCGACGCGATCGCCTCCAATGACACGCAGGGCGGTGCGACCGCCTTGTTCGTGATGGATATCGACCATTTGAAGCAGGTCAACGAGCAGTTTTCCCATGCCGGCGGCGATCTGCTGCTGCGGCAATTGGCGGCGCGGCTGACGCATCTGACCGAGGGCGAGGACGTGGCGGGCCGGATTTCGGGCGATAAATTCGCCATCATGCAGCATTACCGGGGGGCGGCGAACCGCGCGATGGCGCTGGCCAGCCGGCTGGAGAGCGCGCTCGCCGACCCGTTCGTGATCGAGGGCCAGATGGTGAAGACCAGCGTCTCGATCGGCCTGGCGATCTATCCGGACCACGCCACCGATGGCGAGGTGCTGCTGAAGGCGGCGCAATTCGCGCTCGGCCTGGCGGCGCAGGAAGGCGGCGGGGTGTGCCATATGTTCCAGCACGCCGAGGCGCACGCCGCGCAGGCGGCGCAGGCGGCGGGTCAGGCGGCGCCCGGCGCTGCCCCCGGCGCGGCGGCGTCCGGCGCGGCGGCGCCCGGCGCGGTTGCGCCCGGCGCGGTTGCGCCCGCCTTGGCGCAGCGGCTGAAGCGCGATCTGCGGGTCGCGATCCCGAACGGCCAGATCACGCTCGACTACCAGCCGGTGTTTCGCGCCAGCGATCTCGCTGTCGCCGGGTTCGAGGCGCTATGCCGCTGGCGCCATCCCGAACAGGGGCTGATCCCGCCCGCCGATTTCATCCCGCTGGCCGAGCAGTTGGGGCTGATCCACGAGCTCGGCGGCCACGTGCTGGAGACCGCCTGCGCCGCGGCGGCGCGCGCGGCGGCGGACTGGGTGATGGCGGTCAACCTCTCGCCGGTGCAGTTCCGCGACCCGCAATTGCCGCTGCGCATCGCCAATGTGCTGAAAAAGTCCGGACTGGCGCCGGGCCAGCTCGAGCTCGAGGTGACCGAGAGCCTGCTGATCGAAAACGCCGGCGCGGCGCGCGCCGCGCTGACCGCGATCCGTGCGCTCGGCGTCGGGGTCGCGCTGGATGATTTCGGCACCGGGTTTTCCTCGCTCTCCTACTTGAGCGATTTTCCATTCAGCCGGCTGAAGATCGACCAGCGCTTCGTGCAGGCCTTGGGGCGCGAGCCGAACGCCGAGGCGATCATCTGCGCGATCATGTCGCTGGCGCAGTCGCTCAACCTGCAGGTCACGGCGGAGGGCGTGGAGTCGCCCGCGCAATTGGCGTTTTTGCAGGCGCATGGCTGCCACCTGGTGCAGGGCTTTCTGCTCGGCCGCCCCGCCCCGCACCTCGCCGCCGCCCCGGCCGCGGCACACAAGCCCAGCGCCGCCAGACCGGCGCTGTTTTTGGCGAACGGGTAAGGCAGTCGTCAGTCGTCAGTCGCCAGTGGTCAGTCAGGCGTTGACCGACCACTGACCACTGACCACTGACCACTGACAACTGACAACTGGCGACTGACAACTGACGACTGATTTGAGGACTCGGCCGATTGGGCGTAGGCTCTTCCGATGCCGATCCGCCGCCTGTCCGCCTTGACCGTGAACCGGATCGCCGCCGGCGAGGTGATCGAGCGGCCGGCGGCGGCGGTGAAGGAATTGGTGGAAAACGCGCTGGATGCCGGGGCGCGCCGGATCGAGGTCATCCTGGAGGATGGCGGGATCACGCGCATCGAGGTGATCGATGACGGGTGCGGCATCCCCGCCGATGAGCTGGCGCTGGCGGTCGAGCGGCACGCCACCTCGAAACTGGCGGACGAGGCGCTGGTGCGGATCGCGACTTTGGGATTTCGCGGCGAGGCGCTGCCCTCGATCGGGGCGGCGGCGAAACTGACCCTGATCAGCCGGCCGCATGCCCAGAATGGCCAGGACGGCGCCTATCAGATCAAGGTGTGCGGCGGCGCGGTCGGCGAGGTGGCGCCCTGCGCCGGGGCCGCCGGCACGCGCGCGATCGTGCAGGACCTGTTCTACGCCACCCCGGCGCGGAAAAAATTCTTGCGCTCGCCGGGCGCCGAGGCGGACGCGGCGGAAAAATCGGTCTGGCGCCTGGCGCTCGCCGCCCCCGGCACGGCGTTCCGGCTGGTCAGCCACAGCCGCGTGGTGTTCGATTTGCCGGCGCAGGACTTTGCCGCGCGGGTCGCCGCATTGCTGGGGCGCGAGACCGCCGCCGGGCTGCTGCCGGTGGCGGCGTCGCGCGACGGCGTCGCGCTGACCGGCTTCGTGGGCGCGGCGAGCTGCTCGCGCGCCACCGCCGCGCTGCAGAGTTTCGTCGTCAACGGCCGCCCAGTGGTGGATCCGCTGCTCAAAATGGCGCTGCGGGTGGCGTATCGCGACGTGATCCCGGCCGGGCGGCACCCGGTGGCGGCGTTGTGCCTGACGCTGCCGGCCGAGGCGCTGGACGTGAACGTGCACCCGGCGAAGACGGAATTGCGCTTCGCCGACGCCAACTTCGTGCGCGGGCTGGTGATTTCCGCGATCACGCGCGTCCTGGCGCGCCCGGCCGGGCTGGATTCGGCGCCGGACGCCGCGGCCGCGCCGATGCTGGCCGCGCCGATGCCGGCCGCGCCGATGCCGGCGTCGGCTTCATGGCAGCGGCCGGGCTTGAATTTGCGCGCGCCGACGGCCGCCGCGCGCGGGTTTTCGGAGGCGGAATTGGGCTTGCTGGCGCCGCCGGCGGCGCGGGTGTTCGAGCCGGCGGCGGCGGACAATCATCCGCTGGGCGCGCCGGTCGCGCAAATTTTGGATACCTATGTGCTGGCGGCGGCGGCGGATGGCAGCCTGGTGATCGTCGACCAGCACGCCGCGCATGAGCGGCTGACCGAGGAGCGGCTGCGCGCGGAGTTTGTCGCGGGCGCGGTGGTGGCGCAGCCGTTGTTGGTGCCGGTGGTGGTGGATTTTGCGCCTTCGGATGCGGCCAGGCTGCTGGGGCAGGCATCGGCTTTGGCGCGGCTGGGGCTGGAGATCGAGGCGTTCGGGCCGGGGGCCATTTTGGTGCGGGCGGTGCCGGCGGCTTTGCGCGAGGCCGACGCGGCGGGGATTCTGCGGGATCTGGCGGAGGAGTTTGCCGAATCCGGCGAAGCCGAGGCGCTGGAGGCGCGGCTGGACGCGGCGCTGGCGCGCCTCGCGTGTCATCGCTCGGTGCGGGCGGGGCGGCGCCTGGCGGTGGCGGAGATGGCGGCGCTGCTGCGCGCGATGGAAGCGACGCCGCGCGCCGCGACGTGCAGCCACGGGCGGCCGACGTTTCTAAAACTGTCGCGGGCGGAGCTGGAACGGCTGTTCGGGCGGTAGTGGATTTTCTTGCCCAGGCTTGGGCGGTTTTGCTAGACTCGGCAGCAGGTGTGTCCGGCCTGGGGGCGAGGCGAATCCTCGATTGACCAGTCAATCAATGGCGGGTTTGCGGGTGTTGATTTCACTAGGGAATTTGTTGGGGGTTGACTGACCGGACGGTTAATTAATGGTTTAATATTTCAGGTTGGTTGGCGATGGCGAAATTTTCGTAGGATTTTCCCTTTCCAAAGGACGCGATATTTTTGCGGCGTGGCAGGTTTGGGCGTCGCCTCAGGGGGGCACGGTTTTGAGCAGCCTTCTGATCCAGGCGAGGTCGTTTGGCAGAGTGGCGGCGTCCGGGGAGATTTCGATCAGGCGCTGAAAAATGTCTTCCGCACGGCGCAGGCGCAAGCGCGCTGGTTCCGGTTGGTGCAAGGCGATTTCGGCGCCCGCGAGGTAGCCGAGCGAGAGCGCCAGGTCGTGCTGCCATTGCGTGTTTTGGGGATCGGTTTTGGCGAGGTTTTTCGCGATTTGCATGGCGGCCTGGAAGCTGGCCAGGCCGGCCTGCGGGTCGCCTTGGGCTTGCTGGATGTCGCCGATTTTGTGGTGCGAGATGGAGAGATCGCGCTGCCATTCGGTGTTGCGGGGATCGGTTTCGGCGAGGTTTTCCGTGATTTGCATGGCGGCCTGGAAGCTGGCCAGGGCGGCCTGCTTGTCGCCTTGGGCTTGCTGGATGTCGCCGACTCTATCGTGCGAGACGGAGAGATCGCGCTGCCATTCGGTGTTGTGGGGATCGGTTTTGGCGAGGTTTTCCCTGATTTGCATGGCGGCCTGGAAGCTGGCCAGGGCGGCCGGCAGGTTGCCTTGGGCTCGCTGGATGTCGCCGATTCTTTCGTGCGAGATGGAGAGGTCGCGCTGCCATTGCTTGTTTTGGGGATCGGTTTTGGCGAGGTTTTCCGCGATTTGCATGGCGTCCCGGAAGCTGGTTAGGGCGGCCTGCGGGTCGCCTTGGGCTTGCTGGATGTCGCCAAGTCTGTTGAGGAGGACTGATATGTCGCGCTGCTTGATTGTATTATTGATGTCCTGGCCGGCGACGGTCCGGGCGGCTTCGAGGCCAGCTTTGAAGGTGAGCGCTGCGTCGGTGAGGGAGCCGGTCGTTTGATGGAGGTCGCCGAGATCGGTCCAAGGCCAAATCTGTTCGCGGTCAAGCGCCAGTAGTTCCGTCAGGGTGGCTTTGGCGGCTTCGTGGTTGAAGACGAGGCGTTGCTGGCGGGCTTTTTCGGCGAGGAGGGGGACGAGGCGCTGCCGGCGGTCGGCTTTTTCGTCGGCGATTTGGCGGTCCAGCACGTCCATCGCCTCGCCGGGGCGGAAGTCGGCGGCGAGTTTCTTGGATTCGGCGATGGCGGCGTCGATGTCGCCGCCGCGGTTGGAGGAGGGCTGCACTTCGGCCGAAACGGGTTTGGTTTCCTCGATAAAACTCTTGATGTCGGCGATGTAGCCTTCGAGCCGGAGGCGGATTTCGGCGATGCTGATATCGGCGGCGCCGAGGTTTTTCAGGATTTGCGGAACCCGCGCGGGATCGATGCCATGGGCGCGCGCGGCCTCGCGGCCGATGTGGTGGCGGAGATGCAGATGGATGATTGAGGCGGGTAGCGCGAAGGCTTCGTGGATTTTGGCTTCGCCGGAACGCTCGCCGGTTTCGGAGAGCGTCAGCATGCCGGCTAATTCGTTGCCGTTTTTCAGCATCAGCGGCGAGCCGCTGGCGCCGTGGTCTGTCCAGTAGCCGTGCGCCAACTGGCCGGTGAACTGGCGTAGCCCGGTATCGGCGATCTGTTCGGCGATGTCGCCGGAAATTTTCACTTGCCGGACGGCGCCGTTTTTCGGCAGACCGGCCCACGCGAATCCTGGGCCACACTCCGTGGAGGAGCTTCTGGCCAGCGGCAGGGGTGAATTGGCGGCGGGAATTTCGGCGGCGAGGATAACGAGATCAGGCACTTGCGCGTCGGATTGCCAGGCATCGATCGGCGCGGCTGGCTGGTAGATTGATCCGCCTTGGCCGCGAAGAGGTGGAAAATGGATATAGACGCCGCCGCCTTTCGAGGCTGCCAGCGCTTCGTCCCAGACGTGGCGGCAGGTGACGATGAAGGGACCTTCGATGATGACCCCGCAGCCTTCGAAACCGCTTGGTTCGGGCGCCGAATGAATGTAGACGAGGCTGGTTTCGATCATGCTTCCGGAGGTGGCCATGCCAGACATTGTTGAAGTAAAATTCCCCAGTGGCAATACCGTTCGTTTCGGCAGCGCCAAGGGCGGCGATCTCGATAAGGTCAGCTTTCGGAAGAATGTTTCGGAAAAGGCGGGAGAGACGTTTGAGAAGGCGATGGGGGCGTTGGGGGACGTGGTGAAGGCGCTGGAGACGGCGGTGGGGAAGCTGGAGCAGAAGCCGGAGGGGGTGGAGATCGAATTTTCCGCGTCGTTGAGCGGGGATTGTGATTTGTGGGTGGTCTCGGGGCATGGCGAGGCAGAGTTTAAGGTGACGCTGAGCTGGGGGAAAACTTAAGCCCCGCGCGTGCCGTTGGTTTGGTGTTAAGGGACAAACATTTTTTGTTCTTTTTTTCGATACGCCGTCCGATTGGGTTCCCGAAAAGTGATAAGTCGATCCGCAGATGACGCAGATTAGCNNCGCTAATCTGCGTCATCTGCGGACAGATTCTCTGCGGCTTACGAAGCAGACGGGGTGCAGAAAGAATATTTTTTCGGACTTAGCCAGCGAGGGAGCAGTGGCGTGGCGTCTTGGTTGCGTCAGAGTCTGGGTTGCTTCGCTAGCGCTCGCGATGACGGGTTTTATTGCCACTGGCCCCCAATAGTTTTTCGGCTTCTGCAAAATCTTCCGGGGTGTTGATGTTGAGGAAGGGGTCTGTGGCGGCGGAAAAAGGGATTTGGGTAGTGGGGAGGAGGGCAAGGGCGTCTTGGATGCGGGGGTGGGGGGTGGTGGTGAGGAAGGATTCCAGGGTGGGCAAGGCGGCGACCGGCCAGCGGGCGCAGAGGTGGTGTTGGCGGGTGCCCCAGACGGCGACGGCGGGGGCGGGGGTTAGGCGGGCGACAAAGTCATTGGGGAAGAACGGGGTGTCCACCGGGATGGTGACCAGGGAATTTGCGCCGATGGATCGGGCCCAGGTCAGGCCGGCTAGGATGCCCGCGAGCGGACCGGCGCCGGCGTAGCGGCCGTCCGGCAGGACGGGCAGGGCGTAGGCGGCGAAGCGGGCGGAATCGCCGTTGGCGCTGATGGCGATTCGGGGAGGCCCGGAAATCTGCGTCATCTGCGTCATCTGCGGAGCGAGTTTTTTTAGCACATGCGCGAGCAGCGGTTTGCCGGTGAGGCGCAGAAACGCCTTGTCGGCGCCGCCGAGGCGGGACCCGCCGCCGCCGGCGAGGATGAGGGCGGCTTGCAGAGTCAGTCCGCGGGGAGCAGGCGGCAGACGGCGTAGTGGTTGCCATGGCCGCAGAAGAGCGCGTCCGTGTCGGCGAGACCGGATAGAAATCCGCCGAGGCCACCCAGGATGGCGGCGGCGGTGACGATGAGCGCGGCGATTTTCTGGGGTCTGGTGAGGTCCAGCCGGCGGCGGATTTCAATGCGCTGGCCGTCCCAGTAGAGCTGGCGGTGTTTGTCGATGCCGAGCCGGGCGAGGTCGCCGATGCGGATTTGTTCGACGCCCTCGGGCCAGTTCGGCGGTTGGTTCATCCCCCGCGCCGAGTGGCTAATTTTTCCAAAGAAGATACGCGCTCTTCGAGATGCTCGAGTTGTTCGGCGAGGATGTTGGCAAGGCTCGTGAGTTCGAGGACCTTATCCTGCAGCACATCGACGGTCTCGACCGCCGCTTGCAGGTCCGCGATGCTGTCCTTTGGCATGGTGTGCGCGTCGCCGCGTCAGGTTGCCTGGTTCTGGGTGTCAGGTTCTGGGTGTCAGCCGCTGGCGCAGGCGGTCCAGTTCAGCGGTCAGGATTTCCGATCCGTCGCGGATTTTTTGCAGCCGCTCGTTGAGGCGGCGCCGCTCGTCCTGGCCGGCGCTGAGTTTGCCGCCTTTCGGGTTGGCGGCCGGCTTTTTGGCGGCGGGTTTTGTCGAATCGCGCATGGGAAACTCCTGGAAGAACAATCTAGCAGGATGCCATTGGGTTGGCTATTGGATCGGGGGCGGATGGGGCGAACGACGGGGATCGAACCCGCGACAACCGGTACCACAAACCGGCGCTCTACCAACTGAGCTACGTCCGCCATAAAATGTTTTGTCTGGTCCGCGCGGCGTCGTAGCGCCGTCAGACCGCCGCCGTCAATGTTTTGGCGCTTTGCATCCAGGCGTTCAGCCGGGCGAGCGCCTCGGCGAGCACGGCATCCTGCTTGCAGAAGGCGAAGCGCACAAAGTTTTTCGGCGGGTCCGCGGCATAAAACGCCGAAACGGGGATCGCCGCGACCCGCGCCTGCGCCGTGATGCTCTGACAAAACGCCAGATCGTCGCCGGGAAAGCCCAGTGCCGAAATGTCGGTGGTCAAAAAATAGCTGCCGTCGGTGGGCAGCACCGGCAAACCCAGCGCGGCCAGGCCGGTCGCCAAAATGTCGCGTTTGGCGCGCAATTCATCTGCCAGCCCGGCAAAATAGGCATCGGGTTTTTGCAGGCCCAGCGCAACGGCGCGCTGCAGGTTGGGCGCGGTGGTAAAGGTCAGGTTCTGGTGCGCTTTCGCCACCACGGCGCAGAGCGCATTGGGCCCGGAAATATAGCCCACCTTCCAGCCGGTGA
Organism: Acetobacteraceae bacterium; assembly: GCA_003137135.1. Lineage (GTDB taxonomy): Bacteria > Pseudomonadota > Alphaproteobacteria > Acetobacterales > Acetobacteraceae > Acidocella. Next base: position 2,995 of record PLFB01000046.1, on the reverse strand, counting down.
GCGAAAACGTCTTGCCGGCGCTGCCGATGCGCAGGCAGCGCTCGGCCATGCCGGGGAGCGTCATGAGCGGGATGTGGCGGGCGGGCGCGAAGGTCAGGTGCTCATAGACCTCGTCGCACACGGCGTAGGCGTCGTGCCGGACCAGCAGGCCGGCGATGAAGCCGAGCTCGTCGGCGGTAAAAACCTTGCCGCACGGGTTCATCGGCGAGTTGAGGAGCAAAAGTTTCGTGCGCGGCGAAAACGCCGCCGTTAGCGCCGCGCGCGGCAGCGCCCAGTCCGGCGGGGCCAGGCGGATGAGAACCGGCACGCCGCCCAGCATTTTCACCACCGGCAGATAGGTGTCGTACAGCGGTTCGATCAGTATGACCTCGTCGCCCGGGTTGATCAGCGCCATCAGGCAGGCGGTGATCGCCTCGGTGGCGCCGGAGGTGACGACGACGCCGCCATCCGGGTCGATGTTCAGGCCGTAGAACCGGGCATTGGCGGCAGCGACGGCCTGGCGCAGTTCCGGCACGCCGGTCAGCGGCGGGTACTGGTTGCGGTTGTCCTGCAGGGCGTCGGCGGCGGCCTGGATGATGTCGGCCGGGCCTTCGGTGTCCGGAAAGCCCTGGCCTAGGTTGATCGCGCCGTGCCGCACCGCGAGCGCCGACATGACGGTGAAAATCGTGGTGCCGGTTTGCGCCAGCAGGTGGTTGACGGGTTGCAATGGAGCGTCCTCGCAGAGATTGTAGGTGTAAGATAAGCAAGCCGTTACTTTTTTTGAAAAAAAGTAACCAAAAAAACTTCTTCGGCCGGTTGAGGCAAGTCCGGTGTCTCTTCATCGCCCCTGCCGGGGGTGATGAAGAGACACCGCACTAAGCCCCACCCGCCAGCAAAAGTTTTTTGCAGAGCTTTTTTTCAAAAAAGCGACCGCTTCCTTCCCTCTCTGCCTATTTATTAGGCGTCGCCATGCCGTGCCATGAGCAAAACGATCAACCTGCGCGGGTTTTCGCGCGGCAATCCGGGCTTTTACGAAACCCGGCCGCGATGGCACGCCGTATGCAAGACCTTTGCCGCCAGCCCGTTGGCTGGCGCGCGCAAAAGCGCTGGCCGCACACGCATATAAAGGAGGCCGCCCGAGTTTGACCGGGCGTGAACCACATGAAAAAGATCGAAGCGATCATCAAACCGTTCAAGCTCGACGAGGTGAAGGAAGCGCTGCATGAGGTCGGCCTGCAGGGCATCACGGTGGTCGAGGCCAAGGGATTCGGCCGGCAAAAAGGCCATACGGAGTTGTACCGCGGCGCCGAGTATGTCGTGGATTTTCTGCCGAAGGTGAAGATCGAGGTGATCTGCGAGGACGCGATCGTGGAACGCGCCGTGGAAGCCATCACCAATGCGGCGCGCACCGGCCGGATCGGGGATGGGAAAATCTTTATTTCCACCATCGAGGAGGCGATCCGCATCCGCACCGGCGAGAAGGGGGATGCGGCGATATAGTTACGAGACCGGCTTGTGTTTCGTGAAGGTGGACCGCATGGTGCGGTCCCGTGGTTAGAGACTGACTGAATTATTAACCTTACTGTGAAACGGGGATTGAGAGAATGGCGAAGAAGCCTGCTGGGAACGACGACGGAATTACCAAAGTACTGGATATGATCAAGGAAAACGGGGTCGAATATGTCGACCTGCGGTTCACCGACCCGAAGGGCAAGTGGCAGCACACGGCCCAGCATATTTCGACCGTGGACGCCGACGCGCTGAAAGACGGTTTTATGTTCGACGGCTCCTCGATCGCCGGCTGGAAGGCGATCAATGAATCCGACATGATTTTGCAGCCGGATGTGGAAACCGCGGTGATGGACCCGTTCGCGGCCAAGCCGAGCCTGATCCTGTTTTGCGACATCGTCGAGCCGGCGACCGGCCAGGGCTATGCGCGCGACCCGCGCTCGACCGCCAAGAAGGTGGAAGCCTATGTCAAATCCTCCGGCGTGGGCGACACCGTGGTGGTGGGCGCGGAAGCCGAGTTTTTCATTTTCGATTCTGTGAAATTCGGCACCGGCGGCAATTTCGGGACCTACCAGGTCGACAGCATCGAGGGGCCGGGCTCGTCGCTGAAAGACTATCCGGAGGGCAATATGGGGCACCGCCCGGCTGTCAAAGGCGGCTATTTTCCGGTCCCGCCGGTGGACGGTGATTCCGACCTGCGCGCGGAAATGCTCTCCGCGATGGGGGAAATGGGGCTGCCGATCGAAAAGCACCACCATGAGGTGGCGCAGAGCCAACATGAGTTGGGGACGAAGTTTGGGACGCTGACGAAAATGGCGGACCAGATGCAGATTTATAAATACTGCGTGCAGAACGTCGCACACTCCTACGGCAAGACCGCGACGTTCATGCCCAAGCCGATCTACGGCGATAACGGCTCCGGCATGCACACGCATCTCTCGATCTGGAAGGCCGGCAAGCCGCTATTCGCGGGCAATGGCTATGCCGATCTGTCGGAAATGTGCCTGTACGCGATCGGCGGCATCATCAAGCACGCCAAGGCGATCAACGCGTTCACCAACCCCTCGACCAACAGCTATAAGCGGCTGATCCCAGGCTTCGAGGCGCCGGTGCTGCTGGCCTATTCGGCGCGCAACCGCTCCGCCTCGTGCCGGATTCCCTACACGACCAGCCCGAAAGCCAAGCGCGTGGAGGTGCGGTTTCCGGACCCGACGGCGAACCCGTATCTCGGCTTCTCGGCGATCGCCATGGCGGCGATGGACGGGATCAAGAACAAGATCCACCCGGGCGACCCGATGGACAAGGATCTGTACGACCTGCCGCCGGAAGAGCTGAAAGACATTCCGACGGTGTGCGGATCCTTGCGCGAGGCGCTGGGCGCGCTAGCCGCGGACCACGCCTTCCTGCTAGCCGGCGACGTGTTTTCCGAGGAGCAGATCGAGAGCTATATCGAACTGAAATGGAAGGAAGTGTACCGGTTCGAACACACCCCGCACCCGGTTGAGTT
>PLFB01000233.1 GCA_003137135.1 Acetobacteraceae bacterium | reverse complement strand
GCTACGCGCGCACGGCGGAATATGTCTCGATCCTGAAATCTCTGTGGACCGGCGATGGCGCGGTGAGCCATGAGGGAAGGTTTTACAGGTTCGAAAACGCCGCGACTTCGGTGCGGACCGTGCAAAAACCGCATATTCCGATCTATTTCGGCGGCGCCAGCGCCGCCGCGATCGAGGTGGCAGCGGCGCATGCGGATGTGTTCGCGCTCTGGGGCGAGACCTATGCGCAGGTGCGGGAGATCACCGCCCGCGTGCGCGAGGCGGCGGCGGTGCAAGGCCGGCAAATCCGCTTCAGCCTGTCGTTCCGCCCGATCCTGGCGGCGACGGAGGAGGCCGCCTGGGCGCGGGCCGATGCCATTCTGCAAACCACGCGCCAGGTGGGCGGCCAGGGCTGGCTGGGGCCCAATAGCGGGCCGCCGGCCAATGAAGGCTCGCGCCGGCTGCTGGAGGCGGCGGCGCTGGGGGAAAGGCTGGACCGCTGCCTGTGGACTGGCATCGCCGCCGCCACCGGCGCGCGCGGCAACACCACCGCCCTGGTCGGCACGCCGGAAACCGTGGCGGCCGCGCTACTGGACTATTGGCGTCTTGGCGTGACGACATTTTTGATCCGCGGGTTCGACCCGCTGGAAGACGCGATCGATTACGGCGAAACCCTGATCCCGCTGGCGCGCCGCCTGATCGCCCGCGAAGCCGCGCTGGCGCCGGCATGAGCCAGGCGCGATTTGGCATCTGGGCGCTGGTGCATGGCAGCCGCGGCGCCCTGCACGACCCGGATGAGCCGTTCGACGCCTCCTGGGCGCGCAACAAGAACCTGGTGCTGGAGGCCGAAGCGCTGGGCTATGACAGCGTGCTGATCGCGCAGCACACCGCCAACCCGTATGACGATGAATGGGACGAGCTGGAGGCCTGGACGGCCGCCGCCGGCCTGGCGGCGTTGACCAGCCGGATCGAAATCATCGCCGCGATCAAACCGCCGCTCGCGCATCCCGTCATCCTGGCGAAAATGGCGCTGCAGATCGAGCATATTTCCAACGGGCGGTTCGGCCTGAACCTGGTGAACGCCTGGAATCGCCTGGAATACGAAAAGGCCGGCATACCGTTTGCCGAGCATGACGAGCGCTACGCCTACGGGCGCGAATGGATCGGCATCGTCGAGGCCCTGCTGCGCGGCGAACGCGTCTCGGCCAAGGGCAAATATTTCGACGTCAAAGGCTTTCAGCTGCGCCCCGCCGACCCGTTCCGGCGGCGCCCGGCGATTTATGTCGGCGGTGAATCGGCGCCGGCGCAGGAACTGGTCGCGGCGCATGGCGATGTCTGGTTCATCAACGGCCAGCCGCTGGAATATGTCGAAGGGCTGATCGCCGGCGCGCGCGCGCTGCCGCGCGAAGGGGCGCCATTGCGCTTCGGCCTTTCAGCCTTCGTCATCGCGCGCGAAACCGCGGCGAAGGCGCAGGCGGCGTTCGACCACTTGCTGGCGCTGACTGAAAAGGACGAGGCCATCCGCGCCCGCCAAAAGCAAAACACCGACCCCGCGGTGGTGATGAAGCACACCCACATCTATAACCGTCCGCCGATCATCGGCACGAATGGCGGAACATATGCGGGCCTGGTTGGCAGCTATGATGAAGTCGCGGCGCGCATAAACGCGTTTACGCAGGCGGGGATTGAGCTTTTCATGCTGCAGTTTCAGCCGTTCGAGGCGGAGATGCGCAGGTTTGCAAGGGAGATTACGCCCAAGGTTAAAAGGCGAGAGAGGTAAGGAAAGAAGTTACTTTTTTGAAAAAAAGTAGTTCTTCCTTGCCTCCTCTCAATTCGTCCCCGCCACGCAACGCGGATTACCCGTCGCCGCCGGCGGCACCTGGATCGCGCTCAGCGGCGCGATCAGCGCCGGGCCGATAAAGGGGAAGGCGTATGGTTTGTTATTGGCCGGCACCACCTCGCCGGTGGCTTCGCCGATTTGCACCTGGTGGTCGCAGGCGCGCACCGTGAGCGGGCCGGCGATCGAGGCGTATTGCAAACCTTCAAGCGCCTTCTCGATCTTGCCGAAATCGGTGGAGCCGGCCTGGTTGATGGCATACGCCGCCAGCTCGGTGGCGATGTAGGATTTGCCGACGGAGGCGGTGGCCCAGGGCGTGGCGGTGCCGGCATTGGCGGCGTGGAATTTCCGGTCGAAGGCTTGCGCCCGCGAAGTCTCGATGGTGGGCTGGAACACGTCCGCGCCGATGTCGCCGATCGCGCCGGTGCCGACGCCTTTCAGGATCTCGGGGTCGGCGAGGAAGGTGCCGCCGATCCGCGGTTTCAGGCCAAAACTGTTGGCCTGGTTGAGCAGTTTGATGAGGTCCGCACCCCAGTCCGAGGTGAGCACGAAATCCGCGCCAGAGGCCTGGATTTGTTGCAGATAGGGCGAGAAATCCGCGGCACCCCGCGGGTGGAACACGCTGCCGACGATCTGCACATCGGGGTCCAGGCGCTGCAGCGCGGTTTTGAAGCCGGTTTCGGATTCGTGGCCGAAGGAATAGTCCTGATTGAGCAGGAAAACCTTTTTTGTGCCGGGATAGTCCTGCTTCATCGCGTACACGATCGCGGCAGCGTGCATGGAGGTGTTGGCGGCGATGCGAAACAGCGCCGGCTGGAATTTGGGGCCGGTCATGTCATCGGCCTCGCCCGCGAAGGCGAAAACCGGCACCTGATACTGCTGCCCGACCGCGACGAGGGCCTTCAGCACGTCCGAACCGGACGCGCCGATGATGACCTTGGCGTTGCGGCTAAGAATTTCGTCGGTGACCTTGCGCTTGGTCGCCGCCGCGTTGAGTTCGGTGTCGATCACGTCGAGCTGGATCGGGTGCCCGGCGACGCCGCCGGCGGCGTTAATTTGCCTGACGGCGAACTGAATGCCGGCGAGGTTCTGCGCGTCCGTCACCTTGAAGGGCCCGGACTGAATGATGGCCGCGACGAACACCACCGGGCTGTTATCCGCGCGCGCGGGCGGCGGCGCGGCAGCAAGCGCCGCGGCGGCGAAGGTGGCGAGGAATTTGGTTTTCAGTTTCATTGTGCTCTCCTGTTGACGTCAAACTTCTAGAAATTCGCGGCGGATATCGTGCCGGTCCTGCAGCTCCGCCGCGGTGCCGGCGAATACGGTGCGGCCTTTGCCCATCACATGAATGCGGGTGGCGATGCGCCGCGCGACGGCCAGTTTCGATTCCGCGATGACAATGCAAAGCCCGGCGGCCGCGAGCCGGTAAAAACTCTCCTCCAGCGCCTGCACGACGACGGGCGCCAGACCCTCGGCCGGTTCATCGACCAGCACGAGCCTCGGCGAGGCCATCAGGGCGCGGCCGATGGCCAGCATCTGCTGCTCGCCGCCCGAAAGCACCGCGCCGCGCGTGCCGAATTTGTCGCGCAGGCGGGGAAAATAGCCGAGAATTTCGTCGGTTTTCCGCGGCGCGGGGCGGCCGCGCCAATCGCCCATCACGAGGTTTTCCGCGACCGTCAGGCTGGGGAACACCGCGCGTTCCTCCGGCACGTAGCCGACGCCGCGGCGCGCCACCGCGTGCGGCGGCAGGCCGCCGAGCCTGGCGCCGCCCAGCGAAATCCGGCCGCCGCGCGGCGGCAGTAGGCCCATCACGGTCTTCATCGTGGTCGTTTTGCCGGCGCCGTTGCGCCCCAGCAGGCAAATGATCTCGCCTGCCGCCGCGGCCAGCGACACGTCTTCCAGGATTCGCGTGGCACCATAGCCGGCCTGCAGATTTTCGATTTCGAACATCAGGCGGCCTCGCCCAGATAAACCTGCCGCACTTGCGGGTGCGCGCTCATCTCCGCCGGCGTGCCGGCCGCCAGCACGCGGCCGTAATCCAGCACCAGCACGCGCTCCGCCACCGCCCGCACCACATCCATATCGTGCTCCACGAGCATCAGCGTGAAATCGCCCGCGGCGGCTTTCAGCACCGCCACCAACTCGCGCGTCTCGGCGGCGGAAAGCCCGGCGGCCGGTTCATCCAGAATCATCAGCGCGGGGCGCTGCGCCAGCACCAGCGCGATATCCAGCCGGCGCCGCAGCCCATAGGGGAGCGTAGCAACCGGCTGGTCGGCCACCGCCGCCAGCCCCATCAGCGCCGCGACCCGCGCGGTTTCCGCGTCAATAGCGGCGAAGTTCGCCAGCCGGCGCCAGAATTGCGCGTGCACGCCATGATAGCGCAGCACCGATTGCCTTATGTTTTCGGCGACCGTCATGCCGTCGAACAAGGAAAGTTTTTGAAACGAGCGCGCCATGCCAAGCCGCAGACGCCGATGCGCCGGCCATTTCGTGATGTCGCGCTCCCGGAACAAAATTGTTCCTGAATCGCACGAAAAAAGCCCGGTGATGAGATTGATCAGCGTGGTCTTGCCAGCGCCGTTCGGGCCGATCACCGCCAGGCGCTCGCCGGGCCGCAGCGCGACGCTGACATCGGCCAGCACCCTGGCCGCGCCGAACGACTTGCAGACGCCGCGCAGCTCGAGCAGCGGCGCCTCAGCCATCGCGCGCCACCGTGTTGCGCCACACCCAGGCCGCGATGCCGGCGATGCCGCCGGGTGCGGCCAGCACCATGGCGATGAAGGCCAGGCCCAGCCAGATCTGCCAATGCGGCGTGAGCGCGGACAGCCAGTCGCTGGCGGCGATATAGACGATCGCGCCGATCAGCGGCCCCCAATACCATTGGCTGCCGCCGATCAGCGCCGCGATGATGACGGTGGTGGAAAAACTGAGGTCGATGCTGTCGGTCGAAACAAAACCGTTATCAACCGCCCAAAGCGCGCCGGCCAGGCCCGCCAGCGCGGCGGCCAACGTGAAATTGGCGAGCTTGATCAGATGCGCGTCATGGCCCAAAAAAATCGCCCGGGTTTCATTCTGTTTGACCGCCCGCACCGCCTGGCCGAACGGCGTCAGCTCCAGCACCGCCCAGGCGGCGAGGGCGGCGGGCAGCAGAAACGCCAGCACCAGCCAATAGGTTTGAGAAATAGTGGGGGACGGCAGCGGCCAGAAGGGCAGCACGCTCAGCGTATCCGGCATGAAACCGTCCAGCCCGTCGGTCCCGCCGGTCACAGCACTCCATTTCAGCGCGGCGGTGGCGAAGAACGCGCCGATGGCGAGCGTCGTCATCGAAAAATACGCGCCCTCCCGGCGGACGCAGACATGGCCCAGCAGCAGGCCGAGGAACCCGGTGGCGAGCGCGGTTGCCGGGATGAGCAGAATGAGCGGGACGCCAGGGTCATATTGCAGCAGCAGCGCCGCCGCATAGGCGCCAAAGCCGTAAAACGCGGCGTGGCCGAACGACAGCAGGCCGGAATATTTGAAAATGATATTAAAACTGATGGCGAACAGGCCAAGGCACAGCGCCTGGCCCAGATCGTTCACGCTGGCGCGGGAGGCGACCAGTGGTGCGGCCGCCAGCCCGCCCAGCAGCAGCACGGTCGCCAGCATCTCACCGCGGCGCGGCGCGGCCGCGCGCGGCGCGTTCGCGGCGCGCGTCAGCACTTCCAAGGCCGTCATGCCGCCTTCGCCCCGAACAGCCCGAGCGGCCGGAACAGCAGCACCGCCCCCAGCACAAAGAAGGGGAAATACACCGCCTCATCGGCGGCATAGATGTTGCCAAAGCCCTGCACCAGGCCGAGCAACATCGCCACTATGAAGGCGCCCGGCAGGCTGCCCAGGCCGCCCGCCACCACCACGATGAACGCTTGCACCAGCTGATCATCCGCCATGCTGGGATACACGCCCGCCATCGGCGCCATCACCACGCCGGCAAAGGCTGCGAGGTAGAGGCCGATGACGAACACGGCCGAGTAGATATGGCGCACGTTATAGCCAAGGGCGGCCGTCATATCCGGGTTGGCGGCGGCGGCGCGGATGACCATGCCGAGCCGGGTGAAACGCAACACTGCCGCCACCGCGCCCAGCAGCGCCACCGCGGCGGCGATGACGAACAAATGATACACCGGCAGCGTGGCGCCCAGCAGCGAAAAATGCCCGGCCAGGCTCGGCGGCGGCGCCACGCTCAGCGCGCTGTCGCCCCACAGCATCTTGGTCGCCTCGGCAATCACGTAGGCCAGGCCGACGGTCAACAAAAGCTGCGCGGTATGGCCGGCGGTGTAGAGCCGGCCGAGCACGGCGCGCTCGAGCGCCAGCCCCACCGCCGCCACCAGCACGGGTGCGGCCGCCAGCGCCACCCAGAAACTGCCAGTGGCGGCGGCGATGCTGGTCGCGACATAGCCCGCCAGCATGTAGAACGAGGTATGCGCCGCGTTCAAAAANNGCTCCAATAGGTGGCGGCGTCCAGCGCACCGGCGACCAAAAGCCCGCTGTTCACAGCCGCAGCCCGGCCGCCTTCAGCAGCGGCAGCACGCGATCGCCGAACAGCGCCAGATCCGGCACGAAATCGTAAAAGCTCAGCTGCACGCCATCGATGCCCGCCTGCTTCAGCCGCGCGATGGCGTTCGCCACCGTGTCCGGGCCGCCAACGATCTGCAAATTGCCGCCGCCGAGTTTGCGCTCGCGATCCGTGTCGAACGCGCCGCGGCGCTTCCAAGCATGCGCGTCGCTGTCGAATTTGCCGGTGTGGAAACCCACCGTCCGCGCATCGGCGATGATGGCATCCGCGTAGTCGTCGGCCGCATCGTCATCTTCCGCGATAATGACCAGCGCATTGATGATGGCGCGTAACTCGCGACCCACCGCGCGCGCCGCCGCCTTCACGGCCGCCACATAAGCCGGCAGCGCCTCGATGGCGATGTCGAAGGCGGAGCCGGTGGGGCTGGTGATGAAAATAAAATCCGAGTGCCGGGCGGCAAAGGCGATTCCAGCATCCGAGCCGGTGGCGTTGACCAGGATGGGGCGGCCGTACAGGGGCTTGGGCGTGATGAAGCCGTCCTTGATACGCCATTTTTCGCCATCGTGCGAAAAGTTCTCGTCAGCTGCCCACAAATGCTTCACCGCTGACAAAAACTCGTCTGCCAGCTCGTAGCGGCGGTCGTGTTCGATGCGAGACCAGCCGAACATCTCGTGCTCCACCGCGCGGTGGCCGGTCACCACGTTTACCCCCCACCTTCCTTTTGAAATATGGTCGAGCGTGGCGCCGAATTTCGCGAAATGCAGCGGGTGCCAGGGGCCGTAGAGCACGTGCACGGTCGAGATCAGCAGGATGCGGCTGGTGACGGCGGCGAGCGCCGCGACGGTCATGAAGCTGTCGATCGCCTGGCCGTCCTGCACATCGTTATAGCCGCCCTTCGGTAGCCATTGCGCGAGCCCGAAGACCAAGTCGAACCCCAGTTCCTCCGCCTGGCGCGTGAGCGCCGCGTTGTAGTCGAAGGTCCAGGTGGTGCCGCGCGGCAAGGTGGACGCGGTCCAGCCGCCGGCCTGGATTGGCAGGAACAGGCCCAGCATGATCGGCTGCGCGAGCGCGGCCGCCAGTGGGCTGGCCGGCAGCGCGGCGGGCGAAGGCGGGTCGAGCCATGCGGACGGGGCGAGCAGGGTTTCGCTCATGCTCACACCAGCCCGTGGCGCGGCGGGGCCACGCCGTTGAGATGGTAGTTGCCCACGACGTTGTATTTCCAGCGCACCGGGTCGTGCAGCGTGTGCACGCGCGCATTGCGCCAGTGGCGGTCGTAATGCTGGCCGGCCAGCGTGGTGCGGGTGCCGCCCAGTTCAAACAACGTGCTGGCAGCCTCGAGCGCGATGGCGGTGGTGGCGGCCTTGGCCGTGGCCACCGCGATGGAGGCCGCGGCGACGCTGGCATCGGTTGGCGCACTCACCGCGTGGTCAACCGCCTTGCCGGCGCGGACCAGAAGAGCCTGGGCCGCGTGCAGGTCGATCTGCAGGCGACCGATGGTGGCGATGGTGTAGGGGTCATCAGCAGCGCGGTCGCTGCCGGAATCGCGCCATGGCCGGGCGATGGTGCGCACGATCTCCTTGGTGTCGTCCAGCGCCGCCACAGCGATGCCCGAATCGATCGCCGCCTGCATGATCTGCGCGACCGCGCCATTGGCGATCGGTTCGTGCTGCGCGCGGTAAATGGGCAGCACGTCGTCATCGGCGACGAACACATCATCCAGCGTCACCGTGCCGCTGGCGGTGGTGCGCTGGCCGAAGCTGGACCAGTCATCGGTGATAGTAAGGCCGGGCGCGTCGCGCGGAACGACCGCGGTTAGCCGCCAGCCGTTCTCGTCGGCGGCGCCGACGGAGACGAAATCCGCAAATAGCGCGCCCGTCGAATAGAACTTTCGGCCGTTGATCCGATAGCCGCCCGGCACCTTGCGCATCACCGTGGTGAACACATGCGCGGCGTTGGGTGAAAGTTCCGCCAGCGCGTTGCCCAGCCGCGCGCCGCGCCGCACGCGGCCAAAAATCACCTCCTGCTGCGCCCGTGTGCCGACCGCGCGGACCTGAAACAGGACCGAAATATGGTTCTGCGGAATTTGCCCGATCGACGCGTCGGCGGCGGAAATGATTTCGATCACCTTGGCCACCGTGGCGTAGGAGACTTCGGCGCCGCCAAACGCCTTCGGCACCGTGATGGCCCAAAGGCCAGAGTGCGAAAACTGGTCGACCTCGGCGGCCGGCAAGATCCGCTCGGCGTCGCGCCGCGCAGCACCCGGTGCCAAACGGTCAGCGAGCGAGGTGGCGATCTCGATCGCCTCCGCATCGCTGCGCACCACATGGGCGGCGGGGCGGGCGGTGTAGGCGTGCCAACTGGGCGCATTCATATCCGGCAATGCAGAATTCCTATGTCCCGCGCCGGATCGCTTCCGGCTCATGCGCTGCCTTCTAGAATAACTTAAATCCGATGGGAATAGTAGGTTTACGAGAAAATGGATTTCCCGAGCGGGTTGTGATTGCCAAAAATGCGTCCGTGAAGGCGCGCAGCTTGCATGTCTTGCGGTGGCGGTGGCGGCGCGATAAACCTATAAATGTAGTAGAAAATCCAGCGAGGCCGCGCGCATGAGCCAGACTGCCAATACCCTTCCAGCCCTGCAGGCCGCGCTGGACGATTATCTGGGCTGGAAAGGCGATCCGGTGGCAATTCTGAAGGCGGCGGTGGCGGAAAACCCCGGCTTTCTGCTCGGCCACACCACGCTGGCGGCCTTGTGCAGCCTGGGCGGCGTGCCGGGCAGCGCCCGGCCCATCCGCCGCGCGCTGGCCGCGGCCGCGGCTGCGGCGCACGATGCTACGCCGGCGGAACAGCTGCATCTGGCGGCGGCGCGCGCCTGGGCCTCGGATGACATCACCGGCGCCGCGTCCGCATGGGAGGAGGCGCTGGCGCTGAACCCGCGCGACCTGTTGGCGCTGCGCCTGGCGCATGACACGCATTTTTATCTCGGCGACGCTGCCAAACTGCGCGACGTGCCGCTCGCCGTCCTGCCTTCCTACGCTCATGACCGCGCGCGGCGCGGCTTTGTGCGCGGCATGGCGGCGTTCGGGCTTGAGGAATGCGGGGATTACGCCGCAGCTGAGCGGGAAGGGCGCATGGCGGTGGAGGAAAACCCGGCAGACTCATGGGCGGTTCACGCCGTCGCGCATGTACTGGAAATGACGGACAGGGCCGTTGAGGGCGAAGCTTGGCTGCGTGACCTGGGCCCGTACTGGCAGGCGGCACCTGGGCTCGCGGTGCACCAGTGGTGGCACATGGCGTTGTACCTGATCGAACTCGGCCGGCTGGACGAGGTGCTGGCGCTGTATGACGCGCATATTGCGCCGGGTGAGGGACCGCAGGTTCTTGACCTCGTTGATGCGGCCGCGTTGCTGTGGCGGCTGAACCTGGCCGGCGCGGATGTTGGGCCGCGCTGGGCCGCGCTCAGCCCGGCCTGGAGCCGGTACGCGAATGACCACGTGCTGGCGTTCAACGATATTCACATCGCCATGACCCTGATCGGCGCGGGAGATGCCGCGGCGCTGGACCAGCTGGAAGCCTCGCTGAACCGTTACGCGGCGGCCGGCACGGGCACCAACGCCAAAATGAGCATCGAGCTCGGCCAGCCCGTCATTCGCGCACTGCGGGCGTTTGACGCCGGCGACGACGACACGGTGGTCGCCATTCTGCAGCCGCTCTTCCGGCGGCTGGCGCCGGTCGGCGGCAGCAACGCGCAGCGGGACCTGATCATCCAGACTCTCGGCATCGCCGCCCACCGCGCCGGCGCGGTCGACGTGGCGAAGACGGTGCAGGCCGAGCGAGCGCGTTTAAAGGTGGGCACACCCTTAGCTTGGACGCGGTTGCACTAACGACTGAAGAACTTGCTCTGGATAGCCAAATCAAAATTGGCCGAATTAAATATGCTGTGCTTGTTCGACCCCCTCACAAAAAGTTGGCCCATGTCTGGTGGCCGGCATGCCGCGCCAAATTTCCGCGAAGGCGGCCGCGCCGCTGACAAGCCTGCCATCCCCACGCCGCACATGCATGCGCGCGAGCGCTTCGTCAGGCGACAATCCTGGCCCCAGCGCTGCCTCATCCGCCCGCGCCGCATCCACCCAAACAAACGAATTGAACCGCCCCGGGTTTCCCGGA
>PLFB01000124.1:7468-7656 GCA_003137135.1 Acetobacteraceae bacterium | reverse complement strand
GGCCAGGCGGCGCGGTTCCAGCAGGAGGATTTTTGAAAATCCGGCCGCCAGCAGCGCCAGCGGGACGGAGGTGGTTTTGCCGGCGCCGGGCGGGGCGACCAGCACCGCGTTCTGGCCGGTTGCCATCACCGCCAAAAGGTTTGGCATTACGTCCTGAACCGGTAAATCAAACATCCTGGCGCCCCGTA
>PLFB01000124.1:4454-7460 GCA_003137135.1 Acetobacteraceae bacterium | reverse complement strand
GCGCGGAACGCGCCGGAGCACGGCGCGCTGACGCTGGCGCTGCAATTCCATCTGGCGCCGGGGTGGCATATTTATTGGCAGAACCCTGGGGATGCCGGTCTGCCGCCGGCCGTGACGTTGCAGGCCCCCGCCATTGCGGGACTTTTGAGCTACCCGGCGCCGACTTTGCTGCTGCAGCCGCCGGTTGCCTCCTATGTGCTGACCGGCGATGTTCTGCTGCCGTTCACGGCCCAAAACGTTGCCGGGAACGCGGTGCAGGCGGACGCGAACTGGCTGGTCTGCCGCGACATCTGTGTGCCCGAGCATGCGCATTTTGTGCTGAAGCTGAGCGGCGGCGCCAGTGCGGAGGCCGGGCTGTTTGGCGCCGCGAAGATCGTGGCGTCGCCGTTTCCGGCCACGCTGACGCCGGACGGCGTTCTGGTCCTCACCGGCCCGACCGCGGCCAGCATCGCGGCGGCGCATTTCTTTCCGCTGCAAAACGGCGCCGTGATCAACCGGGAACCGCAGGTTCTCAGCTATACGCCGACGGGGATCGCGCTGAAACTGCCGACCACCGGAAATTTTCGCNNAATTTTTGTGGGGCTCGCCTTTCTGGGTGGGCTGCTGCTCAACCTCATGCCTTGCGTGTTTCCGATCCTGGCGATGAAGGCGCTGGCGCTGATCCGCCTCGGCGGCCAGCAGCAGCGCGAAATCCGGAAGGAATCATTCGCCTATACCGCCGGCGTGCTGACCGCGATGGTGGCGCTGGCCGCGCTGCTGCTGGGCCTGCGGGCGGCCGGGATTCAGGCGGGCTGGGGGTTTCAGTTTCAGTCGCCGGTTTTTGTCGCCTGCATCGCGTATCTGGTGTTCGTCTCCGGGCTTTCGCTCGCCGGGGTGTTCGAGGTGACGGCGGGCACGAATTTTGCCGCGCGGCTGGCGCAAAAGCACAGTTTTTTCACGGGGCTGCTCGCGGTGCTGCTGGCGAGCCCGTGTACCGCGCCGTTCATGGGCGGCGCGGTCGCGGCGGCGCTGGCGGCGCCGCCGCTGCCGGCGCTCGGCATTTTTGTAGCCCTCGGGCTGGGGCTGGCGTCGCCGTTTCTATTGCTCGCGGTGATTCCCGGGTTTGGCAAGATGCTGCCGCGGCCGGGGGCCTGGATGCGGCATTTGCAGCGCGCGCTCAGCCTGCCGATGTTCGCGACCGCGATCTGGCTGGCCTGGGTGCTGCAATTGCAGGCCGGGTTGTGGGGCGTTTGCCTGCTCGGGGTGGGCGCGGTCGCGCTTTATGCCGCGGTGACGCAGCGGCGGCGGCGGCCCGCAGCACTCGTGGCGTTTTTGGTATTGCCCATCCTGCCCACGACCGCCGCCACACCCAGCCTTACGCTGCCCAACGCCAGGCCGTTTTCGGAAGCCGCGCTCGCCGCGGCGAAGAGCGCGCAAACACCGGTGCTGATCGATATCACCGCGGCCTGGTGCGTGACGTGTCTGGTGAACGAGCACGGCACGCTGGCGGCGCCGAAAATCCAGGCTTTTCTCGCGGCGCATCACGTGGAGCTGCTGGTCGGCGACTGGACGTCCAGGAGCCAAAGTATCAGTCAGTTTCTGGCGGAGAATCACCGGGACGGGGTGCCGTTATACGTCTATATTCCGGCCAGCGGCGCGCCTCGAATCCTGCCGCAGATTTTGACGCCGGCGATTGTTGAAGCGGCTATCAAGTAAGCAAGCGGTCGCTTTTTTGAAAAAAAGCTCCGCAAAAAACTTTTGTTATCCCCGGCCTACTTACCGTAGATGCGCTAGCAATTGCGCCACGGCGCGGGCGCGATGGGAGATGGTTGATTTTTGCGCGCCCAGCTCGGCATAGGTGGTGTGAAAACCTTCCGGGATGAAAATCGGATCATAGCCGAAACCGGTAGCGCCGGCCGGCGCATTGGCAATGCGGCCCTCGGCCTGGCCGATGAAGGTGGCGGTGGCGCCATCGGGCCGGGCCAGGCACAGGGCGCAGACGAATTTGGCCCGCCGGTCCGCCGCCGCCTCGCAGGCCGCCAGAATTCGGGAAAACGCCGCTGGATAGTCGCCGGCGGCATACCGCGCCGACAAAACGCCTGGGCCGCCGGCCAGCGCCGCGACGCAGAGGCCGGAATCGTCGGCGAGCGCCATGACCCCGTTCGCCGCGGCGAGCGCCTTTATCCTGGCGTTCTGGGCGAATGTTGCGCCGGTCTCCTCCGGCTCGGCAAAACCCATCGCTTCGGCGCCCACCACGTCGAACCCCAACGGCTGCAAAAGTCCGCGAAATTCGGCGAGCTTGCCGGGGTTGTGGGTCGCTATCAGTAAACGTTTCATGCAATCACCGAGCGATAGAATGTTGAAGTACCAGGCTGCGTTGTTCTTGGCTCCTGGCCGTGGCCATTGGCCTTAAAAAGATGGATTGCTCCGCTTCGCTAGCAATGACGCGGAGTCGGGAGTGCCTATAATCGCCGCCGGAGGTGGCGATTATAGGCACTCCCGGCGCCAGCGCCCGCGGTTCGCAAAAATTTTTTGCGCGCTTTTTTTAAAAAAAGCGCTGCTTTCTTACTTCAACACTTCATTCTGCTTTTCAAACAATGCGCTTGTCCCCCGCTTCGCCAGGGCCATCAACTTCGCAAACGCCGCGTCGTCGAAGGCGGTTTTTTCGGCGGTGGCCTGGATTTCGATGATGCCGCCGGCGGCGGTGAGGATGAAATTCGCGTCGGCGTCGGCGGCGGAGTCTTCGGCGTAGTCCAGGTCCAGCACCGCGGTGCCGGCGAAAATGCCGCAGCTTACGGCGGCGACCTGGCCGATCAGCGGGTCTGACTTCAGGACGTTTTTGGCGCGCAGGGTGCGCAGGGCGAAAGCGAGGGCGACGTAGGCGCCGGTGATGGAGGCGCAGCGGGTGCCGCCGTCGGCGTTCAGCACGTCGCAGTCCAGCGTGATGGTGATTTCGCCCAGCAGTTTGCGGTCCACCACGGCGCGCAGGCTGCGGCCGATGAGGCGCTGGATTTCCTGGGTGCGGCC
>PLFB01000124.1:709-4441 GCA_003137135.1 Acetobacteraceae bacterium | reverse complement strand
GCGCTGCCTTCGGCGTGGTGGGAAAAGCCGGTTTCGATGCTGACGCGCCGCATCTCGCTAAAAACCCGTCCGGACGGCCGCATCGTGATCTCCTGTATAAATTTTCTCCGGCGTGCTATTACGCGAGGCTTGCCCCATGGACCATAGACCCACGCCACCCAAACCGCCTTTGCGCCTGCCACCGGGGCTGGACATCCGCTCCGCCGCGGTGCTGCGCGAAATTGTCGAGCAGTATGTGGAGACCGGGGAGCCGGTGGGCAGCCGGACGCTGTCGCGGCTGCTGCCGCTGAATTTGTCGCCGGCGACGATCCGGAATGTGATGGCTGATTTGACCGATGCGGGGCTGCTGTTTTCGCCGCATACGTCGGCGGGAAGACTGCCGACGGACCGGGGGCTGCGGCTGTTTGTGGATGGGCTGCTGCAGTTTGGCGATCTGGCGGATGACGAGCGGGCCACGATTAATGCGGCGCTGGCGCAGAGCGGGCGGTCTTTGCAGGAGACGCTGGCGCAGGCGAGCACGATGCTGAGCGGGCTTTCGAGTGCTGCCGGGCTGGTGCTGGCGCCGAAGAGCGATGGGCCGGTGAAGCATATCGAATTTGTGCCGCTCTCGCCGGGGCGGGCGCTGGTGGTTCTGGTTTCGGCGGACGGGCAGGTGGAGAACCGGATTATCGAGACGCCGACGGGGCTGCCGCCTTCGGCACTGCAGCAGGCGAGCAACTATCTCAATGCCCAGCTTTCCGGGCTTTCGCTGCCGGAATTGCGCATTCGGGTGGCGGCCGATATTTCGGCGGACCGGACGGCGCTGGACGCGCTGACGAATACGGTGATCGCCGCGGGGCTGGCGACCTGGTCCAGCGAGGGCAGGGGTGGCTCGCTGATTTTGCGGGGGCAGGGGCGGCTGCTGGCGGATGTGGACCAGTTGGAGAAACTTTCCGCGATCCAGGCGCTGTTTGAGCGGCTGGAGACGGAGGAGACGATGCTGCGGCTGCTGGAGCTGGCGGAGAATTCCGATGGTGTGCGGATTTTTATCGGCGCGGAATCGGGGCTGTTTGGGGCGGCGGGGGTTTCCATGGTGGTGGCGCCGGCGCGCAATGCGCAGGACCGGATTGTGGGGGCGATTGGGGTGATCGGGCCGACCAGGATTAATTATGGCCGGATTATTCCGGTGGTGGATTATACCGCGCGCGTGATTGGGCGGTTGCTGGGATAGCTGGGCTTGCGTTCCTTATGCGAACGCAACTACCTTACGTTGCATGTCTCCGGCAACGAAAACGCTGGTTTTGGCGGCGGGTGTGCTGACCGCGATCGCCTGGGTGCGGCCGCCGGAATATGATGAGGCGTATTCGATTTTTTTGACCGCGGGACATGCCCGGCCGGGCTGGCCGGCGGGTGTGTTCACGGCGGGCGGCGGGCGAGGGCTGTATGCCGGCCACGCCAGTTTTGCAGGCATCGCGCAAGACCTGCGGGCGGGGGATGTGCATCCGCCGCTGTATTTTTGGCTGCTGGAGATATGGCGGGGGGTTTTTGGGCCGGGCTGGTTTACCGCGCGGCTGCTTTCAGTCGGCTGTGGCGTGGCGGCGCTGGCGGTGCTCGGCCGGCTGGCGCGGGTGATTGGCGCGCCGGCCGGGGCGACGATGGGGCTGTGCCTGTGCAGCTATGGTTTTGCCTATACCGCGATCATTGCGCGCGGTTTTGGCCTGGCGCAGTTCTTTCTCCTTTTGGGCGTGACGGCATGTTTTGAAAGTCTTCGGGGCGGGCGAAGCGGGGTCGCGCCGGCGGTCGCCGGGCTGGCGCTGGGGGCGGCCACGTTTACGAATTACCTGACGGTATTTTGCGGCCTTACCGCGCTGGGGCAGCTCGCTTTGACATCACCGAAACGCGGGATTCCCGCCCTGCTGACGTTCAGCCTGTTCCTGCCGGCGGACGGGTATTTTTTCGTGGCGCAGCACGCTGCGCGGCCTGGGCAGTTCGTGAGGTTTTCGCTGACCCACGCGCTCGCTTTGACCACCAGGGACGCCGCCGCGGCGTGGTTTGGGGGACTGACGCTGGATGCCCCGCAGTTCGCCGCCGGAATCATCTGCTTGCTCGTCCTGCTGGCCTGCGCGACGGTTTTTTGCATCGTCAGGAATGCCAACCGCAGCACGAAAGCCCTGGCGGCGCTGACGCTCGCCACGCCCGCCGGTCTGCTTGCGCTTGGACTCATCTTCAACAATACGCCGGTGGAAATTCGTTATATGGCGTTTTCGCTGCCTTATCTTTCGCTGCTGATTGCCGCGTCCGCGCCCAGAGCGCTGCAGGCCGCGTTGATTGGCGTGCAATCGCTGGCCATCATCGGCCTGGCGTTTTCGCCGGCGACCGCGCAGCCGCAGGCGCGGGCGGCGCGGCAGGCGGCGGGGCTGGCCACGCCGCAAACGCTGGTGTTGTTGCCGTTCGGCAATGATGGGGTTGGCATTCCGGGGCCTTTCATCGCCGCCGCGCCGCGGGCGATGCGGTTGGAAATTCTGCGCGGGCCGCCGGTGGACCTGACGCGGGAATCGCGGCTTATCCTCGTCACACTGACCCTTGATGATTCCAGCCGCGCGCAGGTGGCGGGTTTTGGGCCCGGTCCGTGCTGGCAGGCGGGCGCCAAAACGCGGCTGACGGAGATTTTTCTAAATCGCTGTCCGCAGCAGCAGCGCTAACGCCGCCAGAATCTCTGCCGCGTTCAACCACGTTGAAAGCGCGTGACCCCGGCTGAACGCGGTGGTGTCGCCGGCCGCGCGCCATGCATCCATGTGGGGCATCAGCCATAGCCAGGCCCACAACGCTTCCAGCAATACCGCCGCCAGGATGAAGGCGGGGATTTTTTGACGGCGTAACAAAAAGCCCGCGGCGGCCAGCGCGGCGCCGGCCGCCACGAAGGCGAAATACCAGGGAAAGATTGCACGAATGAACGGGCCGCCGATTGCGATCGGCAGCTTCAAAAACACCAGCGGCGCCACGACGGCGCCGAAGAAGACCATGCCGCCGAGGAGCAGCGCCAGGCCCAGGAGGGCGCAGATGCGGCCCGCTAGATTCAAAGTGATGTCAAGGCGCGGGTTGCCTGACGCTTTTTCATCGTCTTTGGCGTTGGGAAGATGGATTGCTTCGCTGCGCTCACCATGACGTGGATGGGGCAACGGCAATGCTGCTTGCGATTGCTTAGTAGCGGTACAGCTCATGCTTGAAGGGGCCGCTCTGGTCCAGCCCCAGATACGCCGCTTGTTTCGGCGTTAGTGGCGTCAGCTTCGCGCCTACTTTGGCCAGGTGCAGGGCCGCGACTTTCTCGTCCAGGTGGCGGGGCAGGACGTAGACTTTTTTCTCGTACTTGCCGGCCGGGGCGGTCCATAATTCGATCTGCGCCAGCACCTGGTTGGTGAAACTCGCACTCATCACGAAGCTCGGATGGCCGGTCGCGTTGCCGAGATTGACCAGCCGGCCTTCGGAGAGGACGATCAGCTTCTTGCCGTCTGAAAACTCGACCTCATCGACCTGCGGCTTGATGTTGTTCCATTTGTGATTCCGCAGCGCCTCGATTTGGATTTCGGAGTCGAAATGGCCGATGTTGCAGACGATCGCGCGGTTTTTCATCGCGCGCATGTGGTCGATGGTGATGACGTCCACGTTGCCGGTGGCGGTGACGAAGATGTCGCCGCGCGGTGCGGCGTCGTCCATCGTTACGACTTCATAGCCTTCCATCGCCGCCTGCAGCGC
>PLFB01000124.1:0-650 GCA_003137135.1 Acetobacteraceae bacterium | reverse complement strand
TTGCCGGCCTTCGCCATCTCCCACAGGCGGTGCACGCCGGTCGTGGTTTCCTCCGAAACGCCTTTCACGTCCGCCAGCATTTCTGGATATTTCTGGTGCATGATGGTGGTCACATCGCCGCCATCGTCCAGAATCATATTCGGCACCCAGCCATCCGGGCCCCTAAGGGTCTGCTCAATGCACCACCAGAATTCGTCCTCGTTCATGCCCTTCCAGGCGAACACCGGCACGCCGGTCGCCGCGATCGCGGCGGCGGCGTGGTCTTGCGTGGAGAAAATATTGCAGGAGGACCAGCGCACGCTGGCGCCCAGGGCCGTGAGCGTCTCGATCAGCACCGCGGTCTGGATTGTCATGTGCAGGCAGCCGACGATGCGCGCGCCTTTGAGGATCTGGTCCTTGCCGAACTCCTCGCGCAGCGCCATCAGGCCGGGCATCTCATCCTGCGCTATCTCGATTTCCTTGCGGCCCCAGGCGGCCAAGGAAATATCCTTAACCTTGAAGTCTTCGCTCACTACGTTCGCATCCGGCATTGCAAAACCCTCTATGTTGCAAGGAAACTTTATCGCAGAGTTTGAAAAAAGTAGTTACTTTTTTTGAAAAAAAAGTAACTCGCCCGCGACCGCGGCAAAAAAACTTTTACGTGCGGGTTG
>PLFB01000271.1 GCA_003137135.1 Acetobacteraceae bacterium | reverse complement strand
GGCGGCCTCCGCGATGAAGAAAACGGCGGCGGCGGCGCCTGGCGCCGCGGCGTGACGGGCGACGCCGACATAGACATCCGCGACCCCTGCGTTGCGCACGAAGGTCTTTTTGCCATTCAGCGTGACTTTGCCGGTGGCGATGGTGGCGGTGAGCGCATCGGCACCGAGGCCGAGCGCCGGACCGCTCTCATGGATCGCAAGCGCACCGAGTTTTTCACCTTCCGCCAGTTGCGCCAGATGGGATTTCTTATGCGCGTCGCTGCCCCATTTGGAAATGGCAAAGGCGGTGAGCGCGTGCTGATGCAGGATTGACGCGACCGCGGGGCAGGACTGCGCCAGGGTGCGCACGGTTTCGACATGGGCGATCAGGCCGGCCTGCGCGACCACAGGCAAGGTGAGCAATTGCTGCCGTGCCAGTTCCGCGATGAGGGCGCGCGGAAAATTGCCGGTGCGGTCGAGATCGGCCGCGATGGGCTCGAGAAATTCCTCGGCGAACGCGGCGGCGCTGGTCTGGATGCGGGTGAGGCTTTCCGTCAATGAAGTGCTCATTTGGCCATCGCCTTTTCTGTTGGCGCCGCGTCTTTCGGTGCAATAACCTTTGGACGGGCGAGGACGGCGCGCGCGACGACCAGGCGCTGGATCTGGTTGGTGCCTTCGTAGATCTGCATGACTTTCGCATCGCGCATCAGCTTGCCGACGTTTGAGGTGTAGCCTGCCGAGCCCATCAGCCGCATGGCGGTGGCGGCGACGTTCATCGCCACGTCGGTCGCGTAGGTTTTTGACATGGCCGACTCCTCGGAGAAGGGTTTTCCGGCTTCGCGCAGCGCCATCATGTGGTGCAGCACCTGCCTTGCGGCTTCGATTTGTATGCGCATGTCCGCGAGCTTGAACTGCAGGGCCTGGCCGGGGAAGGGTTTGCCGGGGAACCTTTCGTGCATGTGGGCAACGCATTCGTCCAGCGCGCGCTGGGCCAGGCCGACCGCGAGGGCGCCGATGGCGGGGCGCGCGAGATCGAGCGTCTGCATGGCGATTTTCATGCCGTCGCCTTCCTTGCCGAGCAAGGCCGAGGCGGGGATTTTCACATCGTGCAGGCCGAGAAACACGGTGTTGGAGGAACGCAGGCCGAGCTTGTCTTCCTCCTGCCCGACGGTGAAGCCCGGCGTGCCGCGTTCCATGATGAAGGCGCTGATGCCTTTGACGCCGGCCTTGGGGTCGGTCTGCGCAAAAATGATGAACACCTCGGCGATGCCACCATTGGTGATCCAGCATTTCGAGCCATGGATGGTATATCCTTCAGCGGTTTTCACGGCGGTGGTCTTGCCGCCGCCGACATCCGAGCCCGCGCTGGGTTCGGTGAGGCCAAAAGCGCCGATCTTGCCGTTCAGCATCGGTGTGTAAAACTGTTTCTTCTGCGCATCGGTTCCCGCGAGCATGACGGATTCCATGCTCAAGATGCTGGCGGCGAGGGTGGTGGCCATGCCGCAGCAGCCATAGCCCCATTCCTCCAGCACCAGCGCCTGGGTCAGCGGCGAATACTCCAGACCGCCGAAGGATTTCGGAATCGCCATGCCGAAGATCTTGCTGGGCTTCGCCGCTTCCAGCAGAAACGCGTGAAACGCGCCGGATTTGTCGTATTCCGCGGCTTTCGGGATGATGTGTTGTGCGGTGAAATCCTTCGCCGCCTTCTGAATCTCGGTTTGCTCTTGTGTCAGTATGTTCATGTCGAACCTCTCTATTCTGCCGCCAGCAGGGGTTTTTTGGATTTCGCCGCGACGATCTTTTGCAGGCCGCCCCATTTGGGCTGGAAAATGCCGGCATCCATCAGTTTCGGCGCGGGTGTCGTGATCGGCTTGAATTCCATTTGCGCCACAATGTCCTTCTCGATATCGATGCCGGGCGCCACCTCGGTCAGCACCAGCTTGCCGTCCCGCAGCTCGAACACGCAGCGCTCCGTCACGAACATCACCGGTTGCTTGATCTTCGTCGCATATTCGCCGCTGGAGGTGATCTGTTCGACCTGTTTGACGTATTTCTTGTGCTTGCCTTCGGTTTCGATCTTCAGCTTGCCGCCGCCGGCCGCGAGTTTCAGGCCGCCGGCGGTGAAGCTGCCGACATAAACCACCTTCTTGGCGTGCTGAGTGATATCGATAAAGCCGCCGCAGCCGACGCTTTTGCCGTTAAACTTGCTGACATTCACATTGCCCGCGGCATCGACCTGCGCGAAGCTCTCGAACGCGATGTCCAGCCCGCCGCCGCTATACCAGTCGAACTGCACCATTTGTTCGACGAACGCGTCGGCATTGTAGGACATGCCGAAATCATGCCCGTCGGCGGGCACCCCGCCGATTGTTCCGGTTTCGGATGTCATCACGGCAAGATCGGGCACGCCTTCAACCGCCGTGACGCCGGCGATGCCCTGCGGAATGCCGACCCCAAAATTCACCGCCGCACCGGCGTAAAGTTCCATCGCGGCGCGGCGGGCGATGATCAGCCGCTCATCCAGCGCCATCGGTGGAATGTCGGCCATCGGTTCGCGCGTGCGGCCGGAGAAGGCCGGGTTGAAAGCCGTCTTGGCCGATTGCCAATGATTCTCTGGCGCGGAAACGACGATATGATCAACCAGCACGCCGGGCACGCGCACCGCTTTCGGGTTCAGCGTGCCGGACAGGGCGACATATTTTACTTCCGCAATGACAATGCCGCCGCTGTTTTTTGCGGCCTGCGCCAGCGGCAGAATCTCGAACCACGCGCCCTCATCTTCGAGCGTCAGATTGCCGTTCTCATCGGCGCAGGTGCCGCGGATGATCGCGACATCGACCGGAAAACCGGCGTAGTACAGCCACTCTTCCTCTTCGAAGGTGATGACCTTCACCATATCCTTGGTGGAAATCTTGTTCATCTTGCCGCCTTCGAGGCGCGGATCGACATAGGTTCCGATGCCGGTCTTGGTGATCATGCCGGGGCGATGCGCCGCGATCTCTCGCCATAATTGCGAGATGACGCCCTGCGGCAGGTTATAGCCCTCGCAGCCGCCGCTCAGCACCATTTTNNCCGATCCATTTGCCGATCATGCCGGCATGCGCGAAATGGTTCGGGCCCTTGTCTTTCCAGTTGCCGATCCCGGCGGCATGCACCAGGGTCAGCTTCGCGGGGTGACCGCTGGCTAAAAAACTTTTTTCCATCGCCAGCGAGAGTTCTTCCGGCCAGCCGGACATGGCGCACGCGGCGGCGCCAACCGTGGCGCCATCCTTGATCAGCGCGGCGGCGGCGGCGGCGGAGATGACTTTTGACATGCGGCGTTCGTCCCTTCGAGGTCCGTTAGCGTGTTGGTTGGAAAAGTGCCGGGTTCGAGACACCAGATGCTCTTTGGCGAACCCGTCTGCCAGACTCGGAATCTACTCAGCGCCGGCAGAAACAATTTTGCTTTTAAAGAAGAACCGGTTTTTGCTTTTCTTCTTAGGTAATTTCCGAGCCTACCGCCCGCCGTTCCGGCCAACCATCTGTCCCTAACCATAATTTTGGGGAAAAGCGCATGGACGCGATCACGCAGCATCTCGACGAACGCCAAAGCCCGGAGCTCACCGCCCGGCTGGATCGGCTGACCGTCTGGCCCTACACAACGGCGGTCATTTGGGTCGTCGGCATCGGCTATTTCATCTCATTCTTCGACATCACCAACGTCGCGTTCGGCCTGCCGGTGTTCTCAAAAATCTTCCACATGACAGCGGCGCAAACCGCCTATCCGATTTCCTTCAGCCTGTTCGGCTATATTCTCGGCTCCTGGCTCAACGGCAACCTCGCCGACTATGCCGGCCGCAAGCTCGGCATCGTCATGGCGACGATTTTTTTCTCCGTGGGCTGCATCGGCTGCACCTTGTCGAACGGCCTGTGGAGCCTGGTGTTCTGGCGCTTCCTCACCGGCATGGGCATCGGCGCCGAAATTGCCATCGTCTCCACCTATATCGGTGAACTCGCCCCCGCTTCAATGCGCGGCCGCTATACCGGGCTTGCCAACATGTTCTCCTTCATCGGCCTGGCCTGCGTGCCGATCCTCGCACTTTGGCTGGTGCCGAATTTCTCCTGGGGCTGGCGCGGCATGTTCGCGGTCGGCGCGTTTGGCATATTCACCCTGCTGGCGTTTCCGTTCCTGCCGGAATCGCCGCGCTGGCTGCTCAGCAAAGGCCGGTTCGAAAAAGCCCGCGCCGTGATCGAGGCGGCGGAAGCGCGCGTCATCGGCCAGGGCAAGACGCTGGCGCCGGTCGTGCTCGCCGCAGCGGAACCGGAGGCGGCGGGCCTGCCGATGGCGCAGTTGTTCCACCCGCCCTTCGTCAATCGCCTCGCGCTGCTGTTTGCCATGTGGTTCCTCTTCTATGTCGGCGAATATATCTGGCTCGGCCTCGGGCCGGTGTTTTTTGTGGATCACGGCTTTACCCTGACGCACAGCATCATGTTCATGCTGATGAGTTCGCTCGGGCTGTCGCTGGGCGCGGCACTCTCCGCCTGGCTGGGCGACCGGTTCGAGCGCAAGCACTCGATTTTCGCGGGCATGCTGGTGTGGGCGGCGGGGTTCGCGGGCATCGCCTTCATCGCCAGCCCGCTCGCCATCTACGCCCTGGTCTTCATCGTCACCGTCGCGCTCGGTTTCGTGATTCCCCTGATGTACACGCTGACAAACGAGAGCTTCCCGACCGGCGGCCGGGCCAGCGGCGTGTCCCTCACCGACGGTCTGGGCCATCTCGGCGGCGCCGCGGGGCCAATCATGGCGACCTCGCTGTACGCCGCCCTCGGCGCCGCCTCAGGCTTTCCCGCGGTGTTCCTGCTGGTCGCCGCCACTGGCGCCGTCGCGGCGTTGCTGATGCCGTTCACCGTCTCCGCCACTCGGCGGGCTATTGGGGCGGAAATGAAGTAAGCGAGGACTGCTTTTTTTGAAAAAAAAGCAGTCCTTGCTTCCTGCTTCTCGCTCAACCCCCCGCATAGGTAGATTCCGAATCTGTGCAGACCGCGCCAATTCGGTTTACCTTTTTCCTCCTTGATGGAGAGCGCTATGTGTCTGGCGATTCCAATGCGCGTGGTGCATGTCGATCAGTTCCTCGCCCGCTGCGAGGCGCGCGGCGTCAGCCGGGAGGTGAGCCTGTTTCTCCTGCCGGAGGGCGGCGTGGCGGTGGGAGATCATGTGCTGGTGCATGTCGGCTACGCCATCCAGGTCCTGTCGGAGCCAGACGCCGAGGCGAGCTGGGATTTGTTCGATATGATGACAGACGATCAGGATCGGCTGGGTGCATGAGCTGGCGATCTGCCAATCGATCCTGCGGCAGGCGGCGGATGTTGCCGCCGCGCATCCGGCGAGTGTGGTGACGCGCGTCACGCTGCGCATCGGGCCTTTGGCGGGCGTGGAGCCGCATCTGCTGCGCGCCGCGTTTCCACTCGCGGCCGCCGGCACGTGCTGCGCGGGCGCGCTGCTGGCGATAAAAACCCCGCCGGTGCGGGTGGAGTGCCAGCTCTGCGGCACGGTGTCGCGCGTCCGGCCGAACCGGTTGCTGTGCTTCGCGTGCGGTACCTGGCGGGTGGCGCTGCTGGAAGGCGATGAAATGCGCATCGAATCCGTTGATCTGTTCGAGAGGGAGATCGCCAATGTGTGACGTCTGCGGCTGCGCGACTGCCACCGGCCATGTTCATGTCGCCGGCGCCATTTTGCACACGGAGCATGGCAGGAACGTGGAGGTGATGCAGGCGCTGCTGCGGGGCAACGACCAGCAGGCCGCGCACAACCGGGCGCATTTCAATGCGGCCGGAGTGCTGGTGGTGAACCTCATGTCATCGCCGGGCGCCGGCAAGACCAGCCTGCTGGAGGCGACTATTCGCGCGCTGCGCGGCCGGCTGAAGATCGCGGTGATCGAGGGCGATCTGGAGACCGATAACGACGCGCGGCGCATTCGCGGCGCCGGCGCGCAGGCGGTGCAGATCACCACCGGCAGCGCCTGCCATCTGGACGCCGCGATGGTGCACGCCGCTTTGCACACTTTGGCGCTGCGCGACGTTGATATTCTGTTTATCGAGAATGTCGGGAACCTCGTCTGTCCGGCCAGCTTCGATCTTGGCCAGCACAGGAACGTGGTTTTGCTGTCGGTGACGGAAGGCGATGACAAGCCGCAGAAATATCCGGTGATGTTCCGCGCCGCCGATTTGCTGGCGATCACCAAGACCGATCTGACGGCGGCGGTGGGGGATTTTCAGGTGCTGCGGGCGTTGCGGCATTTCCGCCATCTGGCCAATCCAGGCCCGATGCTGGAGGTTTCGGCCCGGACTGGCGCTGGCATGGCGGCCTGGCTCGGCTGGCTGGCCGCCGAGCGCGAAGCCGGCCGGCCGGCCGCGGCGAGGCGGCAAGTTGACTGAAGCGGTTGCATGGCTCGACCGCATCAGAGCGCTCGCACTGCCGGCGCAAGTGAGGATTCTGAATGTATGCGGCGGGCATGAGCGCAGCATCGCGCAGGCCGGATTGCGGGGCGTGCTGCCGGCGGAAATCACGCTGATTCCCGGGCCGGGCTGCCCGGTTTGCGTTTGCCCGGAGCCGGATATTCTGGCCGCGATCCGGCTGGCGCAGGATCCGGACAACATTTTAGTGGCGTTCGGGGACATGCTGCGCGTGCCCGCGAATGTAAAAAAGGGCGAATTGCGCAGCCTGGCCGAGGCGCTGCGCACCGGCGCGGATGTGCGCGCCATCGCGACGCCGCAGGAGGCAGTGAAAATCGCGCGCGAAACTCCCGCGAAAAACGTGATTTTTTTCGCGGCGGGGTTTGAGACGACCGCGGCGCCGGTCGCCGCGATGCTGGCGGAGGGAATTCCGAAAAACCTGTTTCTGCTCCTCTCCCTGCGGCGCACCTGGCCGGCGGTGGCGATGCTGCTGGAGTCCGAGGCGCCGGGATTCGAGGGGCTGATCGCACCGGGCCACGTCGCTTCCGTGATGGGCGCGGAGGAGTGGCGGTTCGTCGTCAGCCGCTACAACATGCCGGCGGCGGTCGCGGGGTTTTCGGCGGCCGCGTTGCTGGCGGCACTTTATGCCGTACTGCTGCAAATTTGCACGCAGCGCCCGCGGCTGGACAATGCCTATCCGGGTTTTGTCCGCGCCGCCGGCAACCAGCGGGCCAAGTTGGTTTTGGGCGAGCAATTTGCGGAATATGACGCAGACTGGCGCGGCATCGGCGCGATCGCGGGTTCCGGCTTTGGCTTGCGGACGCATCTGGCGGACCATGATGCGCGAAAGATCTTTTCGCAGGTTATCGGCGATGCGCCGTCGCGCGCCGGCGCGATGCCGCCGGGGTGCGATTGCGCGCGGGTGGTGATGGGGCGGCTGCAGCCGGTGGAATGCCGGCTCTACGGCAAGGCGTGTACGCCGCGCACGCCGATCGGGCCGTGCATGGTTTCCGATGAAGGCGCGTGCCGCATCTGGTGGTCCGCCGGACAGCGTCAGGCGGACGCGCATGCCGCATGATTTTGCCGGAATTCCGGGCCGCCTGAACAGTCCGGCCAGGGCCGCCGCGGCGCTGATGCCGGCGCTGCGATTTTGTCGGGTGATTGAAGCCGCAGCCTCGTGATCACGCTGGCGCACGGCAATGGCGGCCGGCTGATGCGCGAGCTGATCCGCGATGTTTTTGCGAAACATTTTAGCGCCGACACCACCGCGGATGCCGCGCTCCTGCCGCGCCTCGAAGGCGAGACGATGTTCACGACCGATGGGTTTATCGTCGAACCGCTGGAATTTCCGGGCGGCGATATCGGCACGCTGGCGGTGCACGGAACGGTGAACGACCTGGCCGTGAGCGGTGCCACGCCACGTTTTTTGGCCGTGACATGCCTGATCGAGGAAGGGCTTGCGCTGGCGACGCTCGAGCGGATCGCGGCCAGCATGGGCCGCGCGGCGCGGGACTGCGGGGTGGCCATCGTCGCCGGCGACACAAAAGTCCTGCCGCGGGGAAAAGGCGGCGGGCTGTATCTCTCGGTCAGCGGCATCGGAACCAAAAATCCGGGCGCGCCGCCGGGACTTGTCAGCATCAGGCCCGGCGACGCCATCCTGGTCAGCGGCACCCTCGGCGACCACGGCACCGCGATTTTGCTCGCGCGCCACGAATTCGGGCTGCACGGCGACCTGATTTCCGACTGCGCCAGCGTGGTGCCGTTCACGACCGCCGCGGAGGCGTTTTCCGGGCTGCGCTTCATGCGCGATCCCACGCGCGGCGGCATGGCGACGGTCGCCAACGAAATCAGCCTCGCCACAAACCGTCGCGTGACCCTGGAAGAAGCCCGATTGCCGCTGCAGGAGCAGGTCCGCGGCATCTGCGACATGCTGGGCTACGACCCGCTCTATCTGGCCTGCGAAGGCCGGGTCATCGCCGTTATCGCGCCGGCGCAGGCGGCGGCTTTGCTGGCCGCGTGGCGCGCGCTGCCGGGCGGCAACGGGGCCGCGATTGTGGGCGCGGTGGAAGCCGGACGGCCGCTCGTGGTCTTGCGCACGGCGCTGGGCGGCGAGCGGATTCTTGATGAGCTGGAGGATGATCCTTTGCCTAGGATTTGTTAGGAAGGAAGAAAGCAGCGCTTTTT